>NZ_KZ984654.1 GCF_003574465.1 Methylobacterium crusticola | reverse complement strand
CGGCCCGCCGGCGCGGCGCGGCCCGCCGGCCCGGCGCGCCCCCCCGGGACGGGGCCGCGCCCGCCATTCGTTCACCATTCCGACTGTTCCACCTCCGTTCCGCCGCAGGTGTGGCATTTCTGTGCCCTTGACGACCGAGCGCGCGCGGCGGGCCGCGCGGCCGGATGATTCTCCTTCCGGGCCGATTCCGGGGCGCGTTAGTGTTCGGGTGATTCTGGCGAGATGCGCCGGGCCGCGGGTTCGCGGACGGCCTTCGGGGTGCAGCGAAGCCGCGAGCGTGCGGGCCGTCGGGCCGGCGCGTCGAGGCGCGTGGAGACGGACGGATCATGGGGGTAGGACGAACGCTGCGCCGCCGGCTCGGCCGCGGCGCGGGCGCCGGCGCGTTCGCGGGAGCGGCCGGCATGCCGGTCGCCGCGCGGGCGGCGGAGGGCGCGGCCGCCGGCCTGCACGCCCACAACGCCATCGGCTTCGCGGTCCTGATCGGCCTGACGATCTTCGCCACCATCCTGTCCCTGCTCTACCTGCGCGAGCGGAGCCGCTGGGCCCAGCGCGAGCGCGTCCTCGTCACCGAGCTCGCCGAGCTGCGCGGCGCCCACGACCGGGCGGAGCTGCTCCTCGGCTCGGAGCCCCAGGTGGTCGTGACCTGGAGCGGGCGGGACGACCCTGTGATCGAGGGCGACGTCGCCCTGGCGGGCGAGGAGGGCCGGGTGCCCGCCCCGCGCCGGGTGCTCGCCTTCGGGGCGTGGCTGACCCCGGCCGACGCCGCCGCCCTGGAGGCGGCCCTCGACAGCCTGCGCGGCCGCGGCGAGCGCTTCCGCCGCACCGTGCGGACGCTCCACGGCCGCACCGTCGAGGCCCAGGGCCAGGCCGTCGGCGGCCGGGCGCTGCTGCGCCTGCGCGAGCTGACGGGCGAGCGCCAGGAGCTGGTCGAGCTGCGGGCGACCCTGGAGGAGGCCCGCCACGGCCTCTCGGCCCTCGCGGCCCTGCTCGACGCGATCCCGCAGCCGGTCTGGCGGCGCACCCGCGACGGCCGCCTGGCCTGGGCCAACGCCGCCTACGTCACCGCCGCCGAGGCCGGCGACCTCGACCGCGCCCTCGCGGACGGGGCCGAGCTCCTCGACCGGGCGGCCCGCAAGGAGGCCGAGCGGCGCCGGGCGCAGGGCCACAACGCCTCCTTGCGCGTCTCGGCCGTGGTGGCGGGCGCCCGGCGCACCCTCGACGTCACCGAGGTGGCGGTGGACACCGGCAGCGTTGGCATCGCGGTCGACGTCTCGGAGCTCGAGAGCCTCCGCGCCGACCTGCAGCGCCAGATGGACGCCAACGTCCGCACCCTCGACCAGCTTCCGACCGCCGTCGCGATCTTCGACGCCAAGCAGCAGCTCATCTTCCACAACGCCGCCTACCGCCAGCTCTGGGACCTCGACCCCGCCTTCCTGGACGGCCGGCCCCTCGACGGCGAGATCCTCGACGCCCTGCGCAACGCCCGCAAGCTCCCCGAGCAGGCCGATTTCCGCACTTGGAAGACCGGGGTGCTCGCCGCCTACCGGGCCGCGGAGGCCCAGGAGACCTGGTGGCACCTGCCGGACGGGCGCACCCTGCGGGTCCTCGCCGACCCCAACCCGCAGGGCGGGCTCACCTACCTGTTCGACGACGTCTCGGAGCGGGTCCACCTCGAGTCGCGCTACAACGTGCTGATGCGGGTGCAGAGCGAGACCCTCGACACCCTGCGCGAGCCCGTGGCGGTGTTCGGCTCCGACGGGCGCCTCAAGTTCGCCAACCGCGCCTTCGCGCAGGTCTGGCGCATCGGGCCCGAGATGCTGGCGGCCCAGCCCCACATCGACCAGGTGATCGCGGTCTGCCGGACCCTGAGCCCGACCGAGGAGCCCTGGACCGAGATCCGCGGCGCCGTCACGGGCCTCGTCGACGTGCGCCAGGGCGTCGCCTGCCGCCTCGCCCTCAAGGACGGCACCGTGCTCGACTGCGCGGCCGAGCCCCTGCCCGACGGCGCCACGCTCCTGACCCACATCGACGTCACGGCGAGCGTCAACGTCGAGCGCGCGCTCACCGAGAAGAACGAGGCGCTGGAGCGCACCACGCGCCTGCGCGACGAGTTCGTCCACCACGTCTCCTACGAGCTGCGCTCGCCGCTCACCAACATCATCGGCTTCACCGAGCTCCTCGGCGACGAGACCGTGGGGGCGCTCAACCCGCGCCAGCGCGAGTACGCCGACCACATCATGCGCTCGTCGGCGGCGCTCCTCGTCATCATCAACGACATCCTCGACCTCGCCTCGATCGACGCCGGCTCCATGGAGCTGACGCGGGAGGTCGTGGACGTCCAGGCCACCATCGGGGCCGCGGTGCGGGGCATCGGCGACCGGCTCGCGGAGGCCGATATCGGCCTCGACCTCGACGTGCCGCCCGACATCGGCAGCTTCGTGGCCGACGGCAAGCGCATCCGCCAGATCCTGTTCAACCTCCTGTCGAACGCCGTGGGCTTCTCGACGCCGGGCCAGCAGGTCCGGGTGTCGGCCCGCAAGACCGACGACGCGATCGTGTTCCAGGTCGTCGACCAGGGCCGCGGCATGCCCCCGGAGGTGATGGCCCGGGTGTTCGACCGCTTCGAGAGCCACACCCTGGGCACCCGCCACCGGGGCGTCGGCCTCGGCCTGTCCATCGTGCGCTCCTTCGTGGAGCTGCACGGCGGCCACATCGACATCGCCTCGGCGCCCGGCACCGGCACGCGGGTGACCTGCACCTTCCCGGTCGGCGACGGCGAGTCGCACCTCGCGGCCGCGGAGTGATGGCCGGGGCCGCGGAGTTTCGATAGTCTGGGTTGCGCCGTGGCCGATGGGCACCTCCGCGCGAGCGCCCCGCCCGGCGGCGCCGGCCGGGCGTGCCGGGCAGCGGCCCCGGGGGCCGGTCGAGGCGCACCGGGCGGGGTCGGTTAAGGTTCGTCGGGTATGACGGGCGCGGCCCGGGCCCTTAAGGGCCGGGATGGCGGCGTGAGCGAGGATCGCGGAGTGGACCAGGAGGGCATGGCCGAGCGCACACCCTGGGAGATCGTGCTGCCGGACGAGAGCGCCACCGAGGATCTCGGGCGCTTCCTCGCCGAGCTGCTGCGGCCCGGCGACCTCGTGGCCCTGTCGGGCGGGCTCGGCGGCGGCAAGACCACGCTCGCCCGCGCGCTCATCCGGGAGATCGTCGGCGACCCGGACCTCGACGTGCCGAGCCCGACCTTCACGCTGATCCAGCCCTACGAGGCCCCCGGCGGCCAGATGGTGGTGCATGCCGACCTCTACCGCCTGCGCGGCTCCGACGAGCTCGTGGAGCTCGGCTTCGACGAGATGACCGAGCGGGCGGTCGCCCTGGTGGAGTGGCCCGACCGGCTGCCCCCGCGCAGCGGGCCGACCCTCGCGGTCGACCTCGCGCTCAAGCCGGAATTCGGCGAGGGCGCGCGGCTCGCGCGCCTCATCGGGGGCGGGGGCCTGGGCGAGCGCCTGATGCGCGCCCGCGCGCTGCGCGCCCTCCTCGACCGCACCGGCTGGGGCGAGGCGATCCGCACGCCCATGCAGGGCGACGCCTCGAGCCGCGCCTACGAGCGCCTGACCAACCCGGACGGCGCCAGGGCCGTGCTGATGATCGCGCCGCCCCGGCCCGACGGGCCGCCGGTGCGGGACGGCAAGCCCTACAGCGCCATCGTCAAGCTCGCCGAGAGCGTGCACGCCTTCGTGGCGGTGGACCGGGGCCTCAGGGCGCTCGGCCTGAGCGCGCCCAGGATCCTCGGCGAGGACCTGGAGGCGGGCCTCCTGATCATCGAGGACCTCGGGGCCGAGCCCGTCGCCGACCCGGGCGGGCCGCGGCCGGAGCGCTACGCCGAGGCCGTGAAGGTGCTGGCGCGCCTGCACGGCACCGCGCTGCCCGGGGTTCTGCCCGTCGCCGAGGGCAAGGACCACGTCCTCCCGCCCTACGACCTCGAGGCGCTGCTGTTCGAGGCCGACCTGCTGCCGGACTGGTACGCCCCCCACGTCGCCGGCACGCCCCTCTCGCCCGCCGCCCGGGCGGCCTTCACGGCGGCCTGGACGGAGGCCCTCGACGGCATCCAGCCCGAGCGCCCGACCTGGACGCTGCGGGACTACCACTCGCCGAACCTGATCTGGCTCCCCGACCGGGACGGCCTGGAGCGCATCGGCATCATCGACTTCCAGGACGCCGTCCTGGGCCACCCGGCCTACGACGTCGCCTCGCTCCTCCAGGACGCCCGGGTCGACGCCAGCGCCGAGTTCGAGCTGCGCCTGCTCGGCCTCTACGCCCGCGAGCGCCGCCTGCGCGAGCCGGACTTCGACATGCAGGGTTTCGCCCGCGCCTACGCGGTGCTGGCGGCCCAGCGGGCCACCAAGATCATCGGCATCTTCACCCGCCTCGACCGCCGCGACGGCAAGCCGGACTACCTCGCCCACCTGCCGCGGATCGAGGGCTACCTCGCCCGCAACCTCGCGCACCCGGCCCTCGCCGGGGTGCGGGACTGGTACCAGACCCACCTGCCGCGCCTCTGCCCCGCCTCCGCCTGAGCGCTCCCGCCCGCGATGACCGACACGCCCACACCTGCCCTCGCGCGCGCCTTCGTGCTGGCCGCCGGCCTCGGCAAGCGCATGCGCCCGATCACCGCCACGGTGCCCAAGCCCCTCGTCGAGGTGGCCGGGCGGGCGCTCATCGACCACGCCCTCGACCGGATCGCCGAGTGCGGGATCCGGGAGGCCGTGGTGAACGTCCACTACCTCGCCGACCTGATGGAGGCGCACCTCGACCGCCGCCGGGGCGGCCCGGCCATCGTGGTCTCGGACGAGCGCGAGCGGCTGCTCGAGACCGGGGGCGGCGTCCGCAAGGCGCTGCCGCTCCTCGGCGAGGCGCCGTTCCTGATCCTCAACTCCGACTCGTTCTGGCTCGAGGGGCCGCGGCCGAACCTCCGCCGGCTGGCGGCGGCCTGGGACCCCGGGCGCATGGACATGCTGCTCCTCGTCGCCTCGGCGGCCACCAGCCTCGGCTACGACGGGGCGGGCGACTTCCACATGGACGGCGACGGGCGCCTCCAGCGCCGGGCCGAGCGCGAGGTCGCGCCCTTCGTCTACGCGGGCGTCGCGATCACCAAGCCCGGGCTCTTCGCCGGGACGCCGGACGGACCGTTCTCGCTCAACCTGCTGTTCGACCGCGCCATCGCAGCCGAGCGCCTGTACGGCCTGCGCCTCGACGGGCAGTGGCTGCACGTCGGCACGCCCGAGGCCCTGGCGCAGGCCGAGGAGCGGGTGCGGGCGAGCGCGACGCAGCCGTGACGGCCGCGTCCCGGCCGTGGGCGGCCGCCCGGCCGTGACGCCACCGCGCGCAGGCTTCACGGTCGCGCCCCTCGGCCCCGCCGACGCGGCGGCCGTGCTGGCCCTCAACAACGCGCACCGGGCCGAGACCTCGCTCCTCGACGCGCAGGGCCTGCGGGCGCTGACCGCCGCGGCGTTCTGGGCCGCGGGCATCGCCGTCGGGGGCGAGACCGGCGCCTTCCTGATCGCCCTCGACCAGGACGCCGCCTACGCGAGCCCGAACTTCCTCTGGTTCCGGGCGCGGTTCCGGCGCTTCGTCTACGTCGACCGCGTCGTCACGGCGCCGGCCCATCGCGGCCGCGGGCTCGCCCGGAGCCTCTACGGGGCGCTCACCGGACGCGCCGCCGCCGCCGGCCACGACCGCGTGGTCTGCGAGGTCAACCGCGACCCGCCGAACCCGGGCTCGGACGCGTTCCACGCCCGCCTCGGCTTCGTCGAGATCGGCAGCGCCGCGATCCACGGCGGCGCGAGGACCGTCCGCTACCTCGCCCGCGAGGGCCTCCGGGACGGCCCCGTCCCGGGTCCGGCCGGAGATCCCGCCCGATGAGATCCCGCCCGATGAGCCCCGCCCCATGAACCCCCGCTTCATGAACCCCCGCCCGATGAGCGACGGCCGCGTCTTCACGATCCCGCCGGGCCTGCCCTTCCTCGACACGCTCGCCGAGGCGCTCCTCGACGGCACGCTCGTCGGCGACGTCGCGGGCGACCCCTTCGGGCTCGCGGCGGTGACCCTCTACCTGCCGACGCGCCGGGCCGCCCGCGCCCTCGCCGCCGTCCTCGGCCGCCGCGGCGGCCCGGCGGTCCTCCTGCCCCGCATGGTGCCCCTGGGCGAGGCCGACGAGGCGGAGCTCGACCTCGCGGCGGCCCCCGCGGGCGAGCGCCAGGAGGCGATCCTGCGGCCGCCGATCCCGGCCATCGAGCGCCGCCTGATCCTGGCCCGCCTGGTCCAGGCCTGGGCCGGCAGCGTCGACCGCCAGCTCCTGCCCATGGGCGAGGACGTGCCCTTCCGGGTCCCGTCCTCGCCCGCGGACGCGGTCGGCCTCGCGGCCGACCTCGAGGGGCTGATGGACGCCCTCACGGTCGAGGGCCTGCCCTGGGAGGAGATCGCCGGGGCCGTCGAGGCCGAGCATTCGCGCTACTTCTCGCTCACCCTCGACTTCGTGCGCATCGCCGCCGAGCACTGGCCGGCCATCCTGGCCGATCGCGGGGTCAGCGACCCGGTTGCCCGCGGGCGCGCCCTTGTGCTGGCCGAGGCCGCGCGCCTGAGGCGCGACCGGCCCGCCGACCCGGTGATCGTCGCCGGCTCCACGGGCTCGGTGCCGGCGACCGCGACCCTGATCGCCGCCATCGCGGCCCTGCCGCGGGGCGCCGTGGTGCTGCCGGGCCTCGACCAAGACCTCGACGCGGCCGGCTGGCACGCCATCGATCCGGGGGATTGCGGCGACAGCACCGCCCACGCCCATCCGCAGGCGGTGCTGCACCGGCTCGTCGGGCCCGCCCATCTCGGCCTCGAGCGCGCCGAGGTCCGGCCCCTCGGCCGCCCCGACGCTCAGGCGGCGGCGCGGGCGGCCCTGCTCTCGCAGGCCCTGCGCCCCGCCGAGACCACGGACGCCTGGGCCGACCTCGACCCGGACTTGCGCGCCGCGCTCGCCCGCGAGGGCGGCGCCGGCCTCCGCGTGGTCGAGGCGGCCGACGAGCGCGAGGAGGCGCTCGCGGCCGCGGCGGCCCTGCGCGAGGCCATCGAGGCGCCCGGCCGCACCGCCGCGCTCGTCACCCCCGACCGGGCCCTCGCCCTCCGGGTCGCCGCCGAGCTCGCCCGCTGGGGCATCGTCGCCGACGACAGCGCGGGCCAGCCCCTCGGGCGCAGCCTCGCCGGGCGCCTGGCGCGCCNCCAAGCCGGAGCGCGTGCTGGCGCTCCTCGCCCATCCCCTCGTGCGCCTCGGCCTGCCGCGGGAGGCGGTGGTGCGGGCCGCCGCCGGCCTGGAGATCGGCGCCCTGCGCGGCCCGGCCCCCGCCAAGGGGTTCGCGGGCCTGCGGGAGGCCCTGCGCGCCGCCCGCGCCGACGCGAGCCCCCGCGCGCCGCGCCCGCGCCGGCGCCTGAGCGCCGCTGACTGGGACGCGGCCGACGACCTCGTCCTGCGCCTCGCCGTCGCCTTCCGGGATTTCGGCCCGGACCCGGACGACGCGCCCGGCGACCTGATCGGGATCGCCCACCGCCACCGCGCCGCCTGCGAGGCCCTGATGGACGGCCCGGAGGCGGAGGATCCCGGCGAGGACGCCTCGGTGGCGGTGCTCGACGCGCTGTTCGACGACCTCTCGCTGGCCGAGCCCGGGCTCCTCGCGGGCCGCTTCTCCGACTACCCGGCCTTCTTCGCGGCGCTCGCCGCCGAGCGGGTGGTGAGCGGGCGGGCGGGACCTGCCCCGCACCCGCGCCTGCGCATCCTCGGCCTCATCGAGGCGCGCCTGCTCTCCGTCGACCGCGTGGTGCTGGGCGGCCTCGACGAGGGCGTCTGGCCGCCCAAGGCCGAGACCGACGCCTTCCTCAACCGGCCGATGCGCGGCCGGGTCGGCCTGTCGCCGCCGGAGCGGCGCCTGGGCCAGACCGCCCACGACTTCGTGCAGGCCCTCGGCTGCCCGGACGCGGTGATCACCCGGGCGCACAAGCGCGAGGGCGCGCCGACGGTGCCGTCGCGCTTCCTGCAGCGCCTGCGCGCCTTCGCGGGCGAGGCGGCGTGGCGCGGGCTGACCGGGGCCGGCGCGCGC
>NZ_QOWC01000286.1 GCF_003574465.1 Methylobacterium crusticola | reverse complement strand
CCGCTCGCCGGGGCCGGCCCGCTCCGGCGGTCCGCCGCGCTCGCCCCCGGGCCCGCCCTGCGCGGTGCGCACGACGCCGTCGCGGCCGACCTCCGCGGCGGCCCCGCCCGGCGGGGGCTGCAGCAGCAGGGCCGGCAGGATCGTGCCGGTCAGGAGCAGCGCGCGGGCAGGGCGCATCGAGGTCCTCATCGCGTCCGGGGCAAGTCCCTGCGAACCGCCTGCGGCCGGGATGGTTCCGTCCTCCGCCGGTCCCGCTCCCCGGGCCGGCGCCGCCGGTTCAGGGGGTCGCGACGGGCTGCGCGCCGGGCTCCGGAACGGCCGGGGCCGCCGCCTGCGGGCCGTCCGTCCGGGCGGTCATCGGCACCGGGATCACGTGGGGGGCGATGATCCGGATCGCCGGCCGCTCGTCGGGGCCAGGGGGCCGGGCCGCCTCGGCGGCCGGCTTCTCGGCCGCCTCCTCGCTCCGGGCCGCCGCGGTGGCGGCGAGGGTCGCGGCCGAGCGGTCGGCGCGGCCCACGAGGGTCAGGCGGACCTTCGGCCGCGACAGGAGCTCGGCCTGGGCCGGGGTGACGAAGATGTCGCCCTTGTGGCGCACCAGCATGCTCTCGGCCTTGACCAGGGCCTGGGCCCAGCTCTGGCCCTCGCCCCGGCAGGAGCAGTTCGGCACGAAGCTCTTCTGGAACTTGAAGGCGTTCGGCAGCGCCGCGTAGGCCCGCCGCGTCTGGATCGCGGCGGCCTGGGTCAGGCCGCCGTCGGTCGGCGGCATCGAGTAGGCGGCGGCCTCGGTGCCGGGGCAGAGGGCCCGGCACATCTCGTCCGCCCCCTCGCGCCCGTCCGGCAGGTTCGGCATCGGGAAGTAGGCCCCGTCGCACAGGCGCACGCAGATCACCTGCGAGCCGCCGCGGCCGAAGCCGTCCGCGGGCTTCTGGGCCGCCTGGGTGAGCCCCGTGCAGGCGTCCTTCACGGCCCCGATGAGCTGCTCGCGCCGGGCGTCCGAGACCTGGGTCGCCCCCGCGCCGTAGCCCGCGTTGAGGGCGCGGATGCGCTGCTCCACCTGGGCGCATTGCGGCGGGCGCATGTCGAAGAACAGGAAGCGTCCGCCCTCGCACCCGATCGACTGCCGGTAGGCGACGAGGCGCTGGATCTCCTCGACCTGGCCGCGGTTGGAGTCGCGCTGGAGGCCGGCGAGCTCGGAGCGGTAGCGCTGGCAGGCGGCGGCGTTGGGCTCCGCCGCGGCGCCCTGGACGAGGACGATCGCGGCGGCGAGGCCGGCGAGCAGCCGGGCGGCGAGGCGGAGCAGCGGCATGGTGTCCTGGCGACCGACCGGGGGCGGAGACGACCCGGCGGCGGAGTCTGCGCCGGGGTGCACGAAGCCGTCCCGCACCTGGTGCCGCGGGACCCGTGGCTGTTCTACCCGCCCTCGCATCGGCGCGACAGCCTCCCTACATACGTCAAGCTTGGTTGAACGGGGGATGGCGCGATGGTGTGGCGGCGGGGTCTCAGGGTGGCGCGGGGCGCGACCCGGCGCGAGCGGGGGCGGACGATCTGGCGGGCCGCCTGGATCGCGGCGGGGCTCGGCCTCGGCGCGGGTCTCGGTGCCGCGGCCGCCCAGGAGCCGGACCGCATCTTCGACAAGTCCACGGTCTGGCGGCCGCTGACGCCCAACGACAAGCTCGTCGTCTACGGGATCGACGATCCCGACGTGGCCGGCGTCGCCTGCCACTACACCCAGCCCGAGAAGGGCGGCATCAAGGGCACCCTCGGCCTCGCCGAGGAGGTCTCGGACATCTCGCTCTCCTGCCGCCAGATCGGACCGGTGCAGATCAAGCACAAGCTCGCTCAGGGCGAGGTGGTGTTCAGCGAGCGCCGGTCGCTGATCTTCAAGAGCATGCAGATCGTCCGCGGCTGTGATGCCAAGCGCAACACCCTGATCTACATGGTCTACTCGGACAAGGTGGTGCAGGGGTCGCCCAAGAACTCGACCTCGACGGTGCCGCTGATGCCCTGGGGCAGCGAGCAGCCGCCCCGGTGCGGCGACTTCGTCAAGGGCTGAGGCGGGGCGGGCGGCCCGCCGGCCCAGGCGCGCCCCGCCGGCCTGCGCCCGGGCGCGCCGGCGCCGCCGCCCGGTCAATCCCGGCAGGTGATCCGGATCGGCCGGTCGGAGGCCTTGACGGCCGGGGCCGCCTCGATGGCGCCCGTGTAGTCGTCCTGGGCCGCGACCCCGTAGGAGGCCGCCTTGGCGAACCCTTGCGACTCGCACCAGGCGTCGGCCACGACCTGGCCGCACTCGCCCTGGCCGTTGCTCAGGCACTCCGCCACGCCGTAGCCGTCGCTCGACGGGATCAGGAACGTCTTCTCCACCCCGGGGCCTGCGGTTCCGTCCGCCGCCAGCGCCGGGACGGCGGCGATGGCCAGGAGGCCGACGGCGCCGAGGATGGCGAGAGTGCGTCTCATGGGAAACCTTCCTTGGGAGGAGCCGCCAGGGTTCGCGGGGCGAGGACCGCGGACGGCCCGACACTGGCGGGGGGTGGTAAACAAAGTCTCTACGCAACCTGCGGGCGTTTCGATTCCGGGCCCCGCCACCATGGCTTGGCCCCGCTCCCCCGTCCCCGGATCGCGCGTCCCCGGATCGCGCGTGGCCGGGATGCGCGGCCGGGGTCGGCGTCCGTCCTCGAAAAGCGCGCGGAATTGAGCTAACCCGGATCGGCCGGTCCCGGCGTCTCGCGGCTGCAACAGGCGGCCGGAACGACGCCGCCCGCGGGCGCCGCCCGGGCGCCCGGGCCGCCGCGCGGAAGCGCGGTGCGGCAACGAGTTAGAACCTTGGCCGGAGCGCCCGTCGGCGGACCCGGCCTGCCCGACCCCGAAGGTGTTTCATGGCCTCGCTGTTGCGCCTCTACAACACGCTCTCCCGGGCCAAGGAGGTGTTCCGGCCGATCGATCCGGCGCACGTGCGGGTCTACGCCTGCGGGCCGACCGTCTACGACGCGGCCCACATCGGCAACGCGCGCCCGCTGATCGTCTTCGACCTGCTGTTCCGCCTGCTGCGCCACCTCTACGGGGCGCAGGCCGTGACCTACGCCCGCAACGTCACGGACGTGGACGACAAGATCAACGCGCGGGCGGCCGAGCGCGGCAGCACCATCCGGGCCCTCACGGACGAGACCCTGGCGCAGTTCCACGCCGACATCCGGCGCCTCGGGATCCTGATGCCCGAGAACGTGAACCGCCCGGGCGAGCGGCCGGCCCTCGTGGAGCCCCGCGCCACCGACCATCTCGGCGAGATGACGGCGCTCATCGACCGCCTCGTCGCCGCCGGCCACGCCTACGTGGCCGAGGACCACGTGCTGTTCGACGTGCCCTCGATGCCCGATTACGGCGCGCTCTCCCGCCGCCCCCTCGACGAGATGGAGGCCGGCGCCCGGGTCGACGTCGCGCCCTACAAGCGCTCGCCCCTCGACTTCGTCCTCTGGAAGCCCTCGAAGCCGGGCGAGCCCGCCTGGCCCTCGCCCGCCGGCATCGGGGCGCCCGGGCGGCCGGGCTGGCACATCGAGTGCTCGGCCATGGCGTGGAAGCACCTCGGCGAGACCTTCGACATCCACGCCGGCGGCATCGACCTCGTGTTTCCCCACCACGAGAACGAGGTGGCGCAGTCGCGCTGCTGCTTCGGCACGCCCGTGATGGCCAATCTCTGGCTGCACAACGGCTTCCTGCAGGTCGAGGGGGAGAAGATGTCGAAGTCCCTCGGCAACTTCGTCACGCTCCGCGCGGTGCTGGCCGACTGGCCGGGCGAGGTCGTGCGCCTTGCCATGCTGCGCACGCACTACCGCCAGCCCATCGACTGGACCCTGCGCGGCCTGGAGGAGGCGGAGCGGACGCTCGGGCGCTGGTACGGCGCGGTCGGCGACGCCGCCGCCGGCGCGCCGCCGGAGCGCGTGCTCGAGCCCCTCCTCGACGACCTCAACACCCCGGCGGCCCTGGGCGAACTGCATCGCCTGGAGGACCCGGCGGCCCTGAAGGCGGGCGCGAACCTGCTCGGGCTCCTGGCGCAGTCGAAGTCCGGGCGCGACCGGGCGGCGGTGGCGGCGTCCGGCCTCGATGCCGCCGCGGTCGAGGCCCTGGTCGCCGAGCGCGCGGCGGCCCGCGCGCGCCGGGACTGGGGCGAGTCCGACCGCCTCCGCGCCGCCCTCGCGGCCCTCGGCGTGACCGTCAAGGACACCCGGGACGGGGCCACGACCTGGACGGTGAGCCGGGACGGCGAGCGCGGCTGAGGCCCGCGGGGCCGGCCCGCGGCACCGGCCCCGCGGCACCGGCGCGCGAGATCAATGACGTAAGGTCATATTTAATGATCTTCTGAGCATAGTGGCCGCCCTGGGTGAGGAAGGCCGGCGATGCTTCGCATCAACTCGATACGTTCGCGCATGATGCTGTCGTGCGTCCTGGTGGTCGCCATCGCCTGCGTCGGCGCCTTCGGCAGCCAGCTGGTCTCGGAGAGCCGGCAGGAGGCCGCCGAGATCGCCAGCCAGCGCCGCCGGGTGACGCAGGCGAGCCAGGGGATCCTGCGGACCGAGCTCTCGCGCCTCGACACGCTGATCCGGGGCCTGGCGCAGTCCACGCCCCTGCTCGAGGCCGTCGCCGCCGGGGACCGGGGGGCGGTCGCCGGGCAGCTGATGGCCGTGCACCGCGCGCTCGCGCCCCGCGGCGACCTGTCGGCGCTCTCCGTCACCGTGCCGACCGCCAGCGTGGTGGTGCGGACGAACAACCCGGAGAAGTTCGGCGACGACGTCTCGGCGCGCCGGCCCGACCTCGTGCTGGTGCAGGAGACCGGCCAGGCGGTCCAGGGGTTCGCCCGCGGCAGCGAGACCCTCTCGCTCTCCGCCGCGGTCGCCCTCGAGGCCGGCGGCCGGCGCGTCGGCGTCATCAGCGCGCAGGCCACGGCGGGAGCCGCCCTGCTCGGGCGCATCCGCGACGCGGCGCAGGCCGAGGTCATCCTGCACGCCGTCGACGGCAAGGGCGTCTCGGTGGCGGGCGCCACCCGTACTGGGACCGGCCTCGCCGGGGCGGCCGAGATCGCGGCCGCGACGGCCGGCGAGGCGCCGCCGCTGCTCGGGACGCTCGACGGGCGTCCGGTCCTGGCCGTGCTCACGCCGGTCCGGGATTACCGCGGGCAGACCATCGCCGTGATGGAGCTCCTGCGCGACCGGACCGAGGCGGTGGCGCTGATCCGGGAGGCGCACCTCGCCGTCGCGGCGGCGGCCGCCGCCGTGCTGGTCGCGGCCCTGCTCCTGGCCGGGCTCCTCGCCCGCGGCCTCTCGCGCCCGATCACCGCCGCGGCGGCGGCCATGCGGCGCCTCGCGGACGGGGAGCTCGACGTCGCCGTGCCCGGCCGCGGGCGCCGGGACGAGATCGGCGCCATGGCGCAGGCCCTGGAGGTGTTCAAGGTGAACGCTGCCGAGCGCCGCAGCCTCGCGGAGGCCCGGGCGAGCACGCAGCACCTGTCGGGGCAGCGCCAGGAGCGGGTCGACGGGCTGATCGCGGCGTTCGACACCCAGGCCCGCGACGCCCTCGCGGCCGTCGCGGCCAATACCGGGCAGATGCACGCCACGGCCGAGAGCCTCACCACGATCGCGTCCGCGACGTCGCAGCAGGCCACGACGGCCGCGGCCGCCTCCGAGCAGGCCTCGACCAGCGTCCAGACCGTCGCCGCCGCGGCCCGGGAGCTCAACCGGTCGATCGAGGAGATCTCCGGGCAGGTGACGCAGACCACCGCGACCGTCGACCGGGCCGCCGCGATCACCGCCGAGACGACCCGCTCGGTCGGCGCCCTCGTGACCACGACCCAGCGCATCGGCGCCTTCGCGTCGCTGATCCAGCAGATCGCCCGGCAGACCAACCTGCTCGCGCTCAACGCCACGATCGAGGCGGCCCGGGCCGGCGCCGCCGGTCGCGGCTTCGCGATCGTCGCCGCCGAGGTGAAGGACCTCGCCGCCCAGACCGCGAAGGCGGCCGAGGAGATCACGCAGCAGATCGGGGACGTGCAGGGATCGAGCGGGGAGGCCGAGGCCTCCATCGCCCGGATCGCCGCCATCATGGGCGAGGTGAACGAGAAGGCCGCCTCGATCGCGGCCGCCATCCGCCAGCAGGACGCCGCCACCGCCGAGATCAGCCGGAGCGTCGAGCAGATCGTCCAGGGCACCGACGGCGTCGCCCGGTCCCTCGCCCAGGTGAACGCGGCGGCCGACGAGACGAACGGCTCGGCCGGGGAGGTGCTCAAGGCGAGTGCCGCCGTCGGCACCCGCACGGCCGACCTCGGCCTGCAGATCGAGGGCTTCCTCCGGGCCGTCGCGGCCGCCTGACCGGCGGCGGCCACGGCCCCCGCCCTCAGAACCGCTCCTCGATCAGCGCCTCCGCCTCCGGCCGCGGCGGGGCCGCCCGGGCGGCCTCGCGCAGCATCGGCACCACCTGCCCGGGCGTCTTGGCCACGAGGTAGCTGAGGTCGAGGCCCTCCCGGATGAAGCCGTTGCGGCGCATGTGGTCGAGCAGCGTCAGGAGCGGCGCCCAGAAATCCGCCACCGAGAGCAGCAGGATCGGCTTGGCGTGGCGGCCGAGCTGGGCCCAGGTCATCTGCTCCACCAGCTCCTCGAGGGTGCCGATGCCGCCCGGCAGGGCCACGAAGGCGTCCGAGCGGTCGAACATCAGCTTCTTGCGGGTGTGCATGTCGCCGACCACGATGGTCTCCTGCACGTCGTCGAGCATGCGCTCGCGCGACTTCAGGAAGTCCGGGATGATGCCGGTGACGTGGCCGCCGTGGTCGAGCACCGCCCGGGCCACCGTCCCCATCAGCCCGACATTGCCGCCGCCGTACACGAGGGCGATGCCCGCTTCCGCGAGGCTGCGGCCGAGCGACCGCGCCGCTTCGGTGAACACCGGATCGGCTCCGAACCCCGAGCCGCAATACACGCAAACCGTCCGCATCGATTCTCCGCACCGTTCCACAGCCGAACCAGACCCGGATACGCAATAATCCGGCCGAGGGAAGTCGGGTGCCGCTGCGTGTCTCGTCTGGACATAACCGCCAATATGGCGAGGATGGTGGGGCCGTGTCGACCGGAGGCGATTGGCCGCGTGCCCGGCCGGCCGGCACCAGGCCGGCGCCGTCCGCGCCCGCTTGGGGACGATGACCTGGAGTAGGACGCCATGACGGCGGAGTTGCGGCGGGGACTCGTCCTCGCGATCGTCGGCCTCGTGACCGGGTTCGTGCTCATCGGCGTGGTGACCAGCGGCACGCGGCTCCTGGGGTCGTCCTTCACGTCCGAGCCCGGCGAGCGGATCGCGGCGGCCGGCGCCCCGCCGGAGCCCGCGCGCGTCGCCGCCGTCCCGGATGCGGCGCAGGGGCTCGCCGGCCCGCTGCGCCTGGCCCCCGAGGCGCCCCGGGCCGCCCCCGGATCCGGGCCGGCCTTCGACGTGATCCGGGTCGAGCCCGACGGCGCCAGCGTCATCGCCGGGCGGGCCGCGCCCCACGCGGAGGTCGAGATGCTGCGCGGCGGCGAGACCTTCGCGCGCACCCGGGCGGATTCGGCCGGCAATTTCGCCCTGGTGCCGCCCCTTCTGCCGCCGGGCACGAGCGAGATCACCCTGCGGGGCATCGGCCAGGACGGCATCCGCACCCTCGGCGCCGACAGCGCCGTCGTGGTGGTGGCGCCGGAAGGGCGCACCCGGCCCCTCGTCGCGGTGACCTCCCCGGGCAGGCCGACCGCCGTCCTGTCCCAGCCCGAGGCCGCGCAGGCCGCCGGCCCCGAGCCCGCCGGCCCGCCGGACGGCGACGCCCCGGTCAAGGTCGTGAGCGTCGACGCCGAGGGCGGCGGCCGGCTCTACGTCAACGCGCAGGGCGCGCCGAGGGCGGCGGTGCGGCTCTACCTCAACGACACGCTCGTGGCCCCCGGCCGGGCCGGGCCCGACGGCCGCATCGCCTTCACGATCGGGCGCGGGGTGCGGCCGGGCGACTACCGGCTGCGCCTCGACCAGGTCGACCCCGCCACCGGCGCCGTCAAGGCGCGGGCCGAGGTGGCGTTCGCGGTCCCGCCCGCCCTCGACCGGCCGGTCGCCGCCGCGGCGCCCGACGCGGCCGCGGCGCCCGACG
>NZ_QOWC01000285.1 GCF_003574465.1 Methylobacterium crusticola | reverse complement strand
AACGGGGTCCTTATTCCACGCCTAATCACAGGCAGAGGGCATCCGCGGACGACAATGGGGAGTGGCTTTGAGATTAGGGCTGGGATCAGCCCTGCTGTCGAGCACCACAGGTAAGGCTGCTTTACGAGCGCCCTGCCAGTTTGAATTGGATTGGCTCGACCTCATGGCGAACCGGCTCGCTTGCTGTGGCCACTGGAGCGGAATTAGTTAGCGTTCTCTGCTGAAGCCATCGTTGAGCGGTTTGAATACGTGTACGCCGCTGTGATTTATCGCCCACGTGGTAATGGGGCGAGAAAGGTATCCTCCGCTCGCGCGAAGATGTTACATTTACTAATTTATTTCTGATTTTTAGTGATGGTATCGCGCCAGTTACTTTGGCGTCTCCGTTGTTAGTTTTTTCTTCGGTAAAATCTGTAGCTGTTTGCGCAATTGGCTGTCGAAGCGGCGGATCTATCCAAGCCTGAGGAGAATAATTTCGATTGGGTTTTATCCATAATCTCGCCTTATCCTGTGATTTAACTGTGCCGTAGGTCGCCACAGCAAGGACGGTGCCGAACAGGGATAGGACGATCACTGCCGCATAGGCTTTCATATCCCTAGAATTATTGGTACGGGTTAAGGTTCCAACCAGGATCCGAGCTAGCGGCGAGCTTTAGCGGCAACGTGCTTTTTCATGCACAGGTGTCCACGGCATCATCTGTCCCGGCGGGCGCCGTCGCTCCGGACGAGCAACCGGCGGGGCCAAGCGGGATCTCTCGCGGGCGTGGAGGTGTGCCGGACACGGTCGCAGCGGTCCGGCACTCTTCTACCCCGCAGACAGCCCAGATCCCTTGCGCCTCATGGGTTGGAACGTGGGTGGAGGATCCGAGCCCGTAGTCGTGCCGAGCGATCTCAGGGGCTTAGCGGCTGAAGATAGCGGATGAGGTATCCGCCTTGCTCTGGTGGAGGTAGCGATTACTCACGTAGCTGGTGAGCAAGGCCACCCCGACGACGAGGGCCGTCAGGACCGCGACGTAGAGCAGGATCACGACGATGCTCTGAATGTCTCGATCGTCCCGCATGGTAGGAACAATCCGATGACACTCCTGTGCCTGTCGACGGCGCGTTTTGACGCCGACCAGTGTAGATTATGACTGCCGGCCGCGTACTGATCAGCCACAGCGACAGCAGCACCCAACCCGAGGTAGCCTCATTCCGTGTCGCTGGCGTGGTCCCGACCGCGCCCCCAAGGTAGGCCGGGAGGCCAGAAGCTTCCATCCGGAACCGGGCCAGCGGTCGCCGGTTGAGGTGCTGCGAACTATCCTACCTCTTGCCCGCCCAGCTCCCCGCCGCGGCGGGCTTCTTCTGTCAGCCTGGGTCTACCCAGGTTACGAGCGCGACTGCGACCGCGACAGCGAGGGCAATGAGCACGACGCAGGCGAAGAGGATGGTGGCGAGCAGGATGAGCATGGGGCACTGGGTGCACCGCTACTGGCCCTAGACCTACCCTCGGCCGCTCCCCGGGTTCCCGCCTCCGCTCCGGCCACGGCACGTCCAGCTTGACCACCCGGCAGTGACACTCTCATGCTTGGTACTCGGGCCGCGTACCCCTCCAATCTGGCCAAGTCTCCACGTTGCGGCTCCCGCAGTCCGTGCACCGCACATGCTCTGCTATCTTGGACACTTGTATAGTCTCTGGCCAGTAGTCGAGTGTTGTAGAGGTGCTACGCCCGCATCTCAAGCAATCGACCCAGACCCCGCAGGCGCCACAGCGACGAGCGTCCCAGACATCCATTCTGGGTAACTCAGATGCTTCCCAACTCCATCGCAGCCAACGGGACCTTCTACTCATGTTTGCTGGCCCAAATGTCGCTTAACGGCACACAATCTGTGGCTCCTAGGATAGGAGCAAGGGGAACGATACCCCTACATTGGTAGCTCCCGCCACTGTCTCACCGCGTCTAGCTCGATCTAGTGCACTCACGCGGACTGAGGATTCACGGCGCGCGTGATGTGTGCGCGTCTGGGTGATGGCTCAGACCGTCTGCGTGCTCCTCGACGACGCCACCCATTCACAACTGACCGAGATCGCCGCGGATCAATCCCGCCCCCTCAAGCACATCCTACGGGCCCGGATCGTTCTGCTCTCGGCCGAGCGCCTGAACGTGCAGGACGTGGCCCGGCGAGCCGGCGTCAGGCAGCCTGCAGTCTGGCGATGGCAGCACCGCTACGGTGAGGAGGGCGTCGAGGGCCTACTACGCGACAGGACCCGTCCGCCTGGCATCCCGCCTCATCCCACGCGGACGGTGGCGGAGGTGCTCGCGCTGACCTGTTCGGAGCCGTCCGACGAGGTACCCATTGGACCGGGCGCGCCGTCGCCGCGCAGGTCGGGACGCTCCGCTCCGTCCAGCGGATCTGGCAGGCACACCGCCTGCAACCGCCTCGGGTCCGCACCTTCAAGCGCTCGCACGGCCCGGCCTTCGTCGAGAAGGTTGAGGATGTGGTTGGCCTCTACATGGAGCCGCCTGCCCATACCGTCGTGCTCTCCATCGACGAGAAGAGCCAGATCCAGGCCCTGGAGCGCACGCGTCCCAACCGGCCCCTCGGACCAGGACATTCCGCAGCCCAGACCCACGACTACACCCGCCACGGCACCACGACCCTGTTCGCGGCCCTTACCGTCTTGGAAGGCACCGTGCTCGGTCGCTGCATGCAGCGCCACCGCCATGGTGAGTTCATTCGCTTCCTCAATGCCGTCGAGGCGGCCGTGCCGACGCTTTCCAACCTAGAAGATTAACATGTTAATCATGGAACTTCGCTTCCGCGCGTAATCTAAATGTATGGACTTCACTTTACCACCCAATGGTGATAGGCTAATTTTTACGTAAACACATGTTAATTCAGACGAAAGGATTAGATCGATGGCCAATCTGACTGTACGTACTGTTACATTACTTATTCCCGCTGAGCAGCCTCAGGACGAAGCAATACGTCTTCATGTTGCGAGCATGATTAGAAAACTAATCAATCTGCAAACAGGTAGCCAATCAGGCGATAGAACTGCTACGCATTGAGGGGTCGTTTTTTTCCTCACTCAACCTCGTCGCCCACCGCTCAAGCTGAGCCGCCTATAACAGCGGCTCCAAACTCCCTCCGTGTCGTACTTACCAATCGCTGAAGTGGTGCTGATGCGACAGAGTCGTACATCACCGCCTCCGACCCGGCCACAGCACATCCCGCCCGACCACGCGCATGCGAGCGTTGTGCAGCGCTCTCGGTTGCTGAGATCGGCAAGGATCGGCTCCCGACGCGTAAGGTTCGCGAGATCGCGATCGACGTTCGGGACGCGCATGGCCAGCGGCTCCTGACGGCTAGCGTCTCGATGCAGATTGAGCGGATCCACTCGCCGTTGAAGTGATCGGACATGAGCTGCCCAGGCCCGCAGCTCGCCCAGGTTCACGCCGGCCGCGCCAGCAGGACCGCAGTTCGCACCGCGCCGCGCTTCAACTCGGCCGATGCGTCCTGGGCGCTCGGCCAGCCTCCAGACCGATCCGCGCTGACAAGATCGCGACAGACCCGTCAGCTGCCCACCCGACTACTCGCTGCGGCGAGCTTCTTCATGTCCGCCGGTGCTGGGCAGGACACTCTGGGCGTCAGAGAGTGGGCGTGTGACCTCCAGGGTGGCCGCGAGGCAGAAGGCGATGGCAGGGAGGATGGTCACGATCTGAATCATCGCGGTGAACGGTTGTGCAGCGCAACAGTTTCACGCTGGGTGCGCTACCCACAGCGCTTACAGGCTCGTCCCGCAGCTGTCCGCCGGGCTCCAGGCCGATCTTCGCCGGCCAAGTCAGCACAGACTAGGTGGCAGCCCGCGAGGCCTTGCCGGCGGCCGATCAACTGGCCCTCGACTGCGCCGCGCCCTCCGGCCCGCGCGAGACCTTCCGAGAATTTGCGGGAGACCCGGTAATCGGTTCCATAACCCCCCCTTTATGCGAATACGACACGCGCTTGTCGTGCTGATCCAATCTCCATCGCTGCACAAATAGCTTGAGGAAGTGTCAGCAATGCTGGCATAGCTGCAAGTAGGAAATCAATGATCGAGGTTACAGTGCGAATAGTATTTCTGATTTATTTGCTGTGCATTACAAGTACAGCCTATGCTCAACGTATTCTACACACAGAGCCGCCGCAAGGAGGCATACGGAACGGTGAGTCTGTTTTGGTGGACAATGGGAAATGTCCTAGAGGACAAATTTTGAAGGTCACAGGAAACTACCTTGATGCTGACCAATCAACATATAGGAGATTGTCAAAAGAGAGGGATGGTATACGTTCAGAAAATACTAAGCAGAAACGGAGGACTGAATGCGTTCCACTCTATCCGACGCGATTGCAGACTAAGCGGCCTCAGCAATAATTTTATTCATTGATGTTTCAGTGCGATCTGTCAACTGCCGTGCCAACACTACCAGAAGCAGCTGCAACCTCATCCATGTGCGACGGCCCGCTGCTGATAAAGTAGCTCTGCCACGCCATCCCATCTTGCGAGGGTGCCACTCGCCCCCCGTAGCGGGTCTGTTCCGCCGCTTGCGTCCAGGAGACCTTCCCCAACGCGCGCAGGGATACAAGGCAATGAGCGGCAGCTGAACGTTCACGATCCCGGAACCTCTCAAAAGCGTGACTGTTTCGACATGCAGCCGGGCCGTTCGCCAACACGGCGCCTTGAGGAGGAACGCATGAAGAAGGTATTGTTGATCCTACCTATTTTGGCAGCTCTGGGCTTTGTAGCCTTCGCCGACGCCGCATCAGCTGCTGTGAAGAATCCCGCTTCGGTAGTGACGGCGGGAGACCATAATCGCATGGGCCGTCACCGCATGATGCGACGTCACCACATGCGCCACCATCGCCGGCATCACCGCATGTAAGGCGAGCTCGCGTGCTGGTGGGCTCAATCGGCGCCACTGGAAACTTGGCGGCGGGTGACGAGCATTAAGCCGGTGTTACCGGGGTCGAGACAGACTGCCTGCTTCTCGTGGTTGAGGCTCTGACGATGGCGCAAGTCCGCATCCTCGACCCCCAGACTGGGCATGTGGTCACCATCGATGTGACGCCGGCTGCCCTTCGAGGTTGTCCTCCGCCTCCTTGCGTAGCCGCTCCAGGGCCGGTTCAACCCCAAGGTTCAGCCGTGATGTGGTCGTCGGTCCTGAGAGGGACGCTGACCTCGGCCGAGGAAGCGGCCGAGGCACCGCAAACGCCGCTCTCTGAAACCTGCTGAAACCTGACTACGACTTTGCCACTCTGCGCGAATCTGAGATCGCGCTCCGGCTCAAGCCGCCCTGCCGTGCCGGCAGCCCTTGCGACGGTGTAGCTGGTCGCGACGCTTCAAGCACCGACGCCTCTCCGCAGCTTTTCAAGGGCAGCCTCTAGGGGGCTGTCTGGCACGGGCCGAGAGACCTCACCCATAATCAGAAGGCTTCCGCCTGGGTTTTGCTTTTGGGCGAGTTGGGCTGCGGGCATAGCCCTGGAGTGCGCAGAGAGGCGCATGGACGGACCGGGAGACGTCGGCAGTGCACCGGACCGGCGAGCGGGTGCTGGAGCTCCGCGAGCCGCCTGAGCCCGCGCATTGGCCCTCGCAAACGCCACCCCGTACTCCTCTCCGAACCGGAACAGGATCGGCCGCCGGTGCAGCCCCTCCTCTGTCCGCTGGTAGCGCTTGCCGGGATCAGGCTCGTAGCGGGCCAGGAAGCCAATCTCCTCCAGGACCGCGAGGGCGCCGCGCACGCGAGCTTCCGTGAGCCCGAGGTCCTCGCGGCCGGCAACGGCCCTGCGGTCCACCGGAAAAGCGTACAGGAGCCGCCTGGGAGCGCTCCAGAAGCGCGCGAGCCACTCGGCTAGGGCGAGGGCGGCGGGGGCGTTCTTCCGGCCCTCCAGGGCGGTCTCAAGCCTGTCCACGACGGCGCGCGGTAGGCGGTAGGCGTAGCTCATCATTCGGCCCTCGTCGGGCCGCGGCAGATCGTTCGGAGGCGCCGGCAAGCGCTCCGGTCCACAGGCAAAGCCTCACCGACCTGAGAACCGACGTTCTCAGTTGACTCCCGTGGGGGAGCTATGGTGATGTCAGGGAAGTTTCACGGCCCTGACTTCACGTCTCGGTTTTCGACGGCCTCACCCTGCCAGGGGTGGGGCCGTTGGCTTTTCAGGGTCTCACTGCGGCGGCGGTGGTCTCCTTGGCGACTCGACCGGATGCCGAGCGCCTAAACGGGCATCTGAGCCGGAGCGGAGCGGTTCGTCAAACTGGCCCCCCTCCGAGGGTGGGCCGCCGGATTTGCATTGAGTGTCCGCTATCGCGGCCCGCGGGTGCTGACGTCCGGCCTCACGCACGCCCAGGCCGATTTCGCGGATAGACAGAGAGTAAGCGTGGCCATAAACTCAACAATGAGATGCGGGCCCAGCCGGCAGCCCTGATCACGCTCGACCGGCAAAGGCAGGCGCCGGGCCTGCATCAAAGCTCTTTCGGACACTCCCCCGAAACGAAGAAGGCCTCGCCGCCGGTGCTGCCGGTCGGGCGAGGCCTTCTCTCCGTTCTAGTCTCTGTCCCTCCGGGTCTTTGCCCGGCTGCCTCAGGTTCTGCCTCCCAGCCCCGAAGTCATAAGGGCACGATACGGTGCAACCTTGAACCGCGCGCTAAGAAGCGCAGTGAACGGCTAGGCAAGAGGTGTTGCCAGGGTCTTATACCAACGGCCTTGAGGGGTGACTCATGGCGCTTCCGTCGGTGGCGCTGACGTGATTCCCTGGCGTGGGGAGGACCCGCGCCATGCCAGCAGCGGTGAGACTCAGGACGGACTTCACGGCGCGTGAGCTTCGCCATCGCGCCACCGTCACGAAGAATGCCAACCAGAGCCGACGCTTGCTCGCGTTGGCAGCCGTGCTGGAGGGGATGAGCCGGGCTCAGGCGGCCCGGATCGGTGGCATGGACCGACAGACCCTGCGGGATGGGGTCCACCGCTTCAACGCGCGCGGCCCTGACGGGCTCACCGACACCTGGGCCAAGGGCAGCCCGCCCCGCCTCTCGCCTGAGCAACAGGCCGCCGTGGCCCACTTGGTTGAGGCCGGCCCCGATCCGGCCGTGCACGGCGTCGTGCGCTGGCGGCGGCAGGATTTGCGGGAGGTCATCGCAGCGCGCTTTGGCGTGCGCTACCACGAGCGCACGATCGGCAAGATCCTGCACAAGCTCGGCTTCTCCCGCATCAGCCCCCGCCCGCGCCATCCGGCTCAGGACGAGTGGATCGTGGCTGAGTTCAAAAAAACTTCGCCGCGACCCTGACCGCCCATCTCGCCGGGGTCGGCTCTGACAAACCCGTCGAGATCTGGTTTCAGGACGAGATGCGCTTGGGCCAGAAGAACGGTCTCGTGCGGGTCTGGGCGCGACGGGGATCGCGGCCGCGCCAGCCGGCTGACCAGCGCTACGAGAGCGCCTACCTGTTCGGCGCGGTCTGTCCGGCCCGCGGCACCGGAGCGGCCCTGGTCATGCCGCGTGCCGATCTTGGGGCCATGCAGCATCACCTCGACGAGATCGCCCGCACGGTGGCGCGCGGCGCCCGTGCGGTGCTGCTGCTTGACCGCGCCGGCTGGCACACGAGCGCCAAGCTCGTCGTGCCCGAGAACCTGACGCTGATCTTCCTGCCCTCACGGGCGCCTGAGCTCAATCCGGTGGAGACGATCTGGCTGTACCTGCGCCAGAACTGGCTCTCCAACCGGGTGTTTGACGGCTATGAGGCGATCGTCGCGGCCGCCTGCGACGCCTGGAACAAGCTCCTCGCGCTACCCGCTACCATCACCAGCATTGGCCGGCGCGACTGGGCTCACATCGGTCAAACCTAAAGGCCGTTGGTATTACCTCATCCCCTAGCGCGGCCCACTCCGGTACGCCGAGGTGCGGGAACGCTTCTGTGTCGCAGCAGCATCGCCTTGAGCAGTACCAGCCGACATCATCGCCGCTCCGCTCGGGTCGGCGACGACCGTCTGTACCACGGCGTTCGCAGCCGTCAGCGTCGTCCAGATCACACCCAGAACCACCCCGAGCGCTCGAACCTGACGCATCACACGCCCTCACCACCATCGCGGTTCGGGGCGCAACGCTGTCCATCTGCGAGAGTTCATCCCAGGGATGCAGCAGAGGCTGCTCGCCACCGCGAAGGACGACCGCATGAGCACAGGTACGGTGAAATGGTTCAACACCACCAAGGGCTACGGCTTCA
>NZ_QOWC01000284.1 GCF_003574465.1 Methylobacterium crusticola | reverse complement strand
ACTTTGCGCCTACAGCGGCGATTCGCATAAGGAAGATTATGGAACCGAGGGAAGCGTCCGGGCGCCCCGGGGGCCTCGCGCGGACCTGGCCGCCGCGCGGGTCGCACCCGCGCGTCCGCCCGCGCGCGGCACCCGCGCGCGTGATCCGGCGCGCCCTGGAAGCCGGGCCGCATCCGGACATATCCGTGGCGGGGCCGCCATGCGCCCCGCCACGGATATGTCCGGATGCCTGAGATCGCACCTCGCCCCGCCGGCACCCGCGGGGGCGCCCGATGAGCGCCGGCGCGCCCGCGTTGCGCGACGACGATTACCGCAACCTCGCCGAGTCGCTGCCGCAGCTCGCCTGGATCGCCGAGGCGTCGGGCGTCATCGTCTGGTATAACCGGCGCTGGTACGACTACACCGGCACCACGCCCGAGGCGATGTACGGCTGGGGCTGGCGCGCCGTCCACCATCCCGACCACGTCGAGCGGGTCTCGGCCCGCATCCGGCACGCTTTCGAGACCGGCGAGCCCTGGGAGGACACGTTTCCGCTGCGCGGGGCCGACGGCGCCTACCGCTGGTTCCTGTCGCGGGCCCAGCCGTTCCGCGACGCCGGGGGCCGCATCGTGCGCTGGTACGGCACCAACACCGACATCACCCGCCGGCGGGCCGCCGAGGAGCGCCTGCGCTCGGCCCAGGAGCGCTTCCGCGCCCTCGTGGACAGCGCCGCCGCGATCATCTGGTCGGCGGACGCCTCCGGGGCGCTCGCCCTCGGGCAGTGGCGCTGGACGGCCTATACGGGCCAGAGCGAGGAGGAATCCCAGGGCTGGGGCTGGGTCGACGCGGTCCATCCCGACGACCGCGCCCGGGCCGCCGAGGTCTGGGCCGCGGCCGTCGAGGCCCGCGCCACCTACGAGGTCGAGTACCGCCTGCGGCGGCGCGACGGGGTCTGGCGCCACATGGAGGTGCGGGCCGCCCCCGTGAAGGCCGAGGACGGCAGGGTGCGGGAATGGGTCGGCATGCACGTCGACATCACGGACCGCAAGGAGGCGGAGGCCGAGGTCGAGCGCGCCCGCCAGGCCGCCGAGGCGGCCAACCGCGCCAAGAGCCAGTTCATCGCCAACATGAGCCACGAGCTGCGCACGCCGCTCTCGGCGGTGATCGGCTACTCGGAGATGCTGGCCGAGGAGCTGGAGGATCTCGGCCAGGCCGCGCTGCTGCCGGATCTGCGCAAGATCGAGGCCTCCGCCCGCCACCTGCTCGGGCTCATCAACGACGTGCTCGACATCTCGAAGATCGAGGCCGGCCGCATGACCGTGGCGGCCGAGGACTTCGCGGTCGCGGCCATGCTCGACGACGTGGCGGCGGCCACCGAGTCGCTGGTGCTGAAGCGGCGCAACCGCCTGGTGCTCGACGCTCCCGGCGCGCTCGGCACCATGCGCCAGGACCAGGGCAAGGTCCGCCAGTGCCTCGTCAACCTGCTCGGCAACGCCGCCAAGTTCACCGAGGACGGCACGATCACGCTCGGCGCCCGCCGCACCCTCGAGGACGGCGCGGCCTGGCTGACCTTCGCGGTGACCGACACCGGGATCGGGCTCACCGAGGAGCAGATCGGGCGCCTGTTCGAGCGCTTCGCCCAGGCCGACGAATCGACCACCCGGCAGTTCGGCGGCACCGGGCTCGGGCTCGCCATCACCAGGGCCTTCTGCCGGCGGATGGGCGGCGACATCGCGGTGGCGTCCGTCCACGGCGCCGGGGCGACCTTCACGGTCCGGCTGCCGGCGCGGCTGCCGGAGGAGGACGACGCGCCGACGCCCGAGGAGGTCCGGGCGCTCGCCGAGGCGGCCGCCGTGGAGCGCCACGACGTCGTGCTCCTCGTCGACGACGACCCGGCCGCCCGGGAGCTCCTGTCCCGGTTCCTCGAGCGCGAGGGCTTCCGGGTGCGCAGCGCCAGCGACGGCCGGGCCGGCCTCAGCCTCGCCCGGGCGCTCCGGCCGCGGGCGATCCTGCTCGACATCGAGATGCCGCGCATGGACGGCTGGTCGGTGCTGCACGCGATCCGCAGCGACCCGGACCTCGCCGCGACGCCGGTGATCATCACCTCGGTGGTCAACGAGCAGGGCCTCGGCCGGGCCCTCGGCGCCACCGACTACCTCGTCAAGCCGATCGACTGGGAGCACCTCAAGGGCCTCATGGAGCGCTACCGGCCGGCGGGCGCCCCCGGCACGGTGCTGCTCGTGGACGACGACGCCGACGCCCGCGAGCGGCTGCGGCGCACCCTGGTGCGGGACGGCTGGCGGGTGCGCGAGGCCGAGAACGGCGCGGTCGGGCTCGAGCGCCTCGACGAGGCGCGGCCCTCGCTGATCCTCCTCGACCTGATGATGCCGGTGATGGACGGCTTCACCTTCCTGACGAAGCTGCGCGCCCGGCCCGACGGCGGCGACGTGCCGGTGGTGGTGCTCACCGCCAAGGACATCACCCCGGCCGAGAAGGAGCGGCTCGGCCGCGACACCGAGCGGGTGATCGTCAAGGGCAGCGTCTCCCTGGGGGAGATCGGCAGCCTGCTGCGGGCGATGTACGCCGCGCGCCCGCCCGAGCCGGTGCCGGCCTCGCTCCAGGGCCTGATCGACGAGCTCACGGCCCGCGGCGGGCCGGGGGACCCGTGAGGCGCCGCCACGGCGGCGCGCACCGCCCCGGCGGCATCAGGCCGGGGTGGCTTGGCCGGGGTGTGGCTTGGCCGGGCGGCGCGCCCCGGCCCCCGCCCCTACCGCCGCCGGCCGCCCTGCCCCGTCCCCTCGTCCCAGATGCTCCAGCGGAACACCTCCGTGCCGGCGCCGTCGAGGATGAGCACCGCCTCGACGGGCGGCCCGCCCCGCTGCGGCACGCGGGCGCGCGCGAACAGGCGCAGGGCCCGCTCCCGGGCGGCGTCCAGGCTGCCGGCCCGGTAGGAGGCCCGCTGGACGGGAGCGCCCTCGGGGCCGACGATCTCGATGTGGAAGGTCTCGCGCAAATCCCTGGGGCTCCCGGTGACGCCCCTCAATAGGGGCTCCCGGGGCCGTTGCGCCAGGGTCCGGGGCGGGCGCCGGCGCCGCGCCGGGCCCGCGTCAGGTCTTCAGCACCGGCTCGCTCACGTCGCCGCCGCCGCGCCGGGCCAGGTAGGCGGGCTGGAACAGGCACATCCGCACCGCGTCGCGGTACTTGCCGTTGACGAAGAACTCGTCCCGCAGGATGCCCTCGGTCTGGAAGCCGCAGCTCTCGTAGATCCCCACCGCCCGCCCGTTGTCCTTGTCGACGTGCAGGTAGAGCTTGTGGATGTTGAGCACGCTGAAGGCGTAGTCCATGGCGATCCGGGTCGCCCGCCTGGCGTAGCCGCGGCCCTGGAAGGCCGGGTGGATCGCGATCTGGAACTCGCAGCGCCGGTGCAGGTGGTTGATCTCGACGAGCTCCACCAGCCCGGCGCGCTCGTCCTCGCGGGTGGCGATGATGAAGCGGCGCTCGGTCTGATTGTGGATGTTGCGCTCGTAGAGCTGCGCCAGCTCGGCGTAGGACTCGTAGGCCTCCTCGAACCAGTAGCGCATGATGCTGTCGTTGTTGTTGAGCTGGTGCACGAAGAGCAGGTCCTCGCGCTCCAGCGGACGCAGCTTGATGGTCGCGGCCATGCTCGGTCCGGGGTGCCCAGGGTTGAGCGCGATCCTACCCCCCGGGCGGCGCCCCGTCACCGCCACTCCGGTCCCGCACCGGCCGCGCCGCGGCGAGCGTCTCCCCGGCGGGCCGCTCCGCGGCAGACGGCTCCGCGGCGGGAGGGTCGCCCGCGGGCAGGCGCGCGACGATCCCGGCGATGCGGTCCCAGGCCTCGGCCAGGCGCGCGGCCTCGGCGATCATCCGGTCGAGGGCCTCGGCCGCGCGCTCCCCCTCGGGGGTCGCGCGCAGCGCGGGCGAGAGCGCCACGCTCCGCAGGTGGCCGAGCTGGTTGCGGAGCTGGCCCTGCAGGGCCGCCAGACGCCGCCGGCCGGCCTCCCCGGGGAGCGGGACGTCCGGCTCCGCCGCGTCGCCGACGAGGTGCAGGAGCCCCGTCCGACCGGTGCCCGCCGTGGTGCCCGCCGTGGTGCCCGCCATGCCGTGCGCCCTCCCGTCCGCGAGGGCCGGATGCCCGGGCTCGGCCCGCGAGCCAGGCATGCTGCCGGGCCGCCCCGCAAGGCGGGGTTAAGCGGATCCCTCGCAATCGACGCATCCGCCCGCGCGGCGGGCCGGCACCCCCGGGTGGGCCGGCGCCGCCGCCGCGTCCAAGGCCGCGACCCCCGGGCCGGTCAGCACCGGCACGTGGAGGCGGACGTGGCCCTCCTCGTAGGCGAGGTCGCGGTCGCGGTGCTCCTTGATCACCGAGCCCGGCCCGAGGCGCATCAGCCGCACCGCCCGGAGCGGGCAGGCGAAGGCCCCGAGCAGGGCCGCGAAGGCCGGGCAGCGGCCGAGGAGGGGCGTGTCCGCGAAGGCGGCGGGATCGGCGTGGCTCATCATGACCGGGTGGGTGGCGCCCGCGGGCCCGCGCAGGGGGATCGCGCTCCAGGCGCCGTCGGAGTTCCGGGCGACGACGTGGGGGATCCGGCCCGCCGCGCCGTCCCCCGCGAGGCACGCAAGGTCGGCCCGCAGGGGCGCTGGGTCGGCCCGCAGGGGCGCTGGGTCGAAGGCGAGCGGCAGGCGCAGCCGGTCGGGGAAGCGGGTCACGCGGGCTCCCGGCGCATCAGCAGGTCGGGCCCCGCCGCGCGCACCGCCGCGAAGCCGAGCCGGGCGTAGAGCCGCAGGGCCGGCGCGTTGGCGGCGTCGACCTCCAGGGTGAGCGGGCGGCCGCTCTCCCGCGCGGCGAGGATCAGGGGCGCGAGGAGCGCGGCGCCGAGGCCGCGCCCGCGCCAGGCGGGCAGGAGCGCGAGGTCGACGAGGTGGATCCCCTCCGGCGCCCAGGCGACCGCCCGGCGGCCGACCGGGACGCCGTCCCGCTCGACCACCCGGAACTCCCCGTCCGGGTGGTGCGCCCGGTGGCCGGCGGCACGGGCCAGGAATTGCTGGCGCACGAGGGCGGCGCGGGCCGGCGCGGGCAGCGGCAGGGCCGCCCAGGCGGCGGGCAGCCCGTCCCGGAACAGCCCGAGCAGGAACGCCTCGTCCCCCGCGCCCTCCGGGCGCAGGCGCAGGGGGCCGCCCGGCGACGGGAGCGTCACGGGGACCCGCCCGTCCCCCGGTCAGTTCCGGGCCGGATAGAGTCCCTCGAGCGCGATGATGAAGGTCACGCAGAGGTAGGGCTGCATGTTGTCGTGGGGCTGCGAGCCGCCCGAGACGGCGACGGAGCCCGGATTCATCGGCACCGTGGTGCCGGTCGCCGCGAAGGACGGGTAGACCGTTCCCTGGCCGTCGTTCGTCGGCGTCAGGTAGGCGTTCGTCGGGTCCGTCAGGCCTCCGGGCGCCTTGACGGCCGACAGCGCGTGGGTGTGCTGGGGGATCTGCGGCGTCGCCAGCGTGACGGTCGTCGCGCCGCCGCGCTGCCCGAGCGCGGCGGGGGGCAGGCCCGCGCCGGTGCCGGAATGCACCGGGACCCGGCCCTGCAGGTCCGGCAGCCCGAAGGTGGTCCGGCCGTCGCCGCCGAAGGTGGTGCCGAGGATCGCGAACAGGGCAGTGTTCTGGCTGATCTGCAACAACTGACCATTGCACAACGCCCAGCCGCGCGGGGCGTAATTGCCGCCGAACAGGCGGATCTCGCCGAGAAATGGCTCGCTCATCTCGTCTCAGTCCCCAGATCGCGAATGCATTCGACGCCGCGATGAAGTCACGACGAATCAACGACGCCGTGCTCACACCTAGCACGGCGAAACTGCAAGTCGATATGAAAAATATGTCCCAGGGACACGCTCGTGCATCCGACACGGACGACCGGAGAACACCTGGGCTCTCGGTCGCTCCGGCCGCGGAACGTGCCTTTCGTGCAACGCTATAACGACAGAATAGTCCTTGCCGCAAATACTTCAATAAATCATATTTTGATTATAAAATTACTCCGTTTCAGATTTATCCTTAGTATTGATAGATCTAACACCGCTATGACATGACATGAACAGTCACTGCGACGCGAGATGTTGCGGATCGGGAAAAATGATTTGTCAAACGGCGGGATTTCGGCAATCTGCGGCCGGGATGACGCGTCGCGCAGAAGTTGCGCCGTCCCGGGAAGTCGGGACGTGCGGCACGCGGGAGTGGGTACCATGGCTGGGCAGTTCGTCTTCATCGACGCGCGGGTCTCGGATCTCGACACCCTGCGCGGCGGCCTCGTCCCCGGCGCGCGGCTGCACCTGCTCGATCCGGCCCGGGACGGCCTGCTCCAGATCGCCGCGGTGCTGGCCGCCGAGCCGGCGGGCGGGCTCGCCGCCGTCTCGGTCGTGGCGCACGGCGCGCCGGGGCGGCTCGCGATCGGGCCGGACGGCCTCGCCGAGGCCGACCTGCCGCGGCGGGCCGACGCCCTCGCGATCCTGGCGGGCGCCCTCGCGCCGGGCGGCGCGCTGCGCCTCTACGCCTGCGGCCTCGGCGGCGGCCCGGCCGGACGCCGCTTCGTCGCCGCGCTCTCGGGCGCCCTCGGCGGCCGCCCGGTGGCGGCGGCGTCCCGGCCCGTCGGCGACGGCGGAACCTGGGCGCTCGACGTCGCGACCGCCGGCCCCCGCGCGGTGCCGCCCTTCACCCGGCCGGCCCGGGAGGCCTACCGGGGCCGGCTCGCGGTGGTCTTCAAGACCGGGAACGCCGCGAGCTTCCCGAGCTACAGCTCCACGAACTTCGCGGTGGTGGGGGATTTCACCCGCGACGGCGCGGCGGACATCCTGTACGAGGACGGCGGGACGGGCGGCACCTACGGGTTCGCGCGCAGCAACCGCGACGGCACCTTCACGCTCCAGACGCTGGCCCAATCCCCCTTCGCCGGCCTCGTCCTGCCGGACCTCTACGGAACCACCATCCGGCCCTACGTCGCCGACTTCAACAAGGATGGCCGCCCCGACCTCTACATCGCCTCGAACGGCGCGGCGGGCACGCTCGTCCTGAGCAGCGGCGGGAGCGGCGGAACGGGCTACGCCCTCGCCTCCACGGCGACGCTGCCGTTGCCCCCGTTCTCGGCACGGATGGCCGTCGGCGACTTCACGGGCGACGGCGCGGCCGACATCCTGTACCAGAACGGCGGCCAGGGTTCCCCCTACAGGTTCGCCCGCAACAACGGCGACGGCACCTTCACGGACCTGGCCCAGGCGGCATCCCCCTTCGCCGCCCTGGCCCTGCCGGACATCTTCGGTGGCTCCAATCCGGGCTACAGGAACTACACGGCCGACTTCAACAACGACGGCCGCACCGACATCTATGTCACGACCACGACGACCACGAGCGGCGTCCTGACGACCACCGGCCGCCTCTTCCTGAGCAGCGGGGCGACCTACGTCGAGGGCCCGGCGGCGAGCTTCCCGGTGACGCAAGCCTCCCGGATGACGACCGGGGACTTCGACAGCGACGGCAACGTCGACATCCTCTACCAGACCGGCCTCGACGGCAGCACCTTCGGCTTCGCCAAGGGACGGGGCGACGGGACCTTCGTCCTCGCGACGCAGGCGCTCTCCCCCTTCAAGTCCGTCACCCTGTCGGATTTCAACGCCACGACCGTGGCCTACCGGGTCGCGGACTTCGACGGCGACGGCGACGCCGACATCTTCACCGACCAGTCCGGCGCGGGCGGCGCCTACGTCTTCCAGGGCAGCGACAACCCCGCCGCCGACGGCGCCCCGCCCAAGCTCGCCGCCTCGACACCCGCCGACGACGCCACCAGCGTGGCGCCCGGCGCCGACATCGTCCTCACCTTCAGCGAGGCGGTCAGCCGCGGCACCGGCACCATCGAGCTCGTCAGGACCTCCGACGGCACCACCGTCGAGTCGCTTCCCGTCACGGACAGCGCCCGGGTGACCGGCTCGGGCACCACCTGGACCATCAACCCGGGCACGGCGCTCGCCAAGAACACGGCCTACGCGGTGCGGATCGCGGCGGGCGCCTTCGTGGACGGGGACGGTGCGATCTACAAGGGGATCGCCGACACGACCACGCTCAACTTCACCACGGCGGCGAACCAGGCGCCGGTGGCGACCGCCTCCGGCGGCACCACGGCGGCCCTCGAGCAGGTGGCGGTCCTGGTCGATCCCGGCCTCACCCTGTCGGATGCGGACGACGCCGCGCTCGCCGCCGCCAGGGTGGCGATCACGGGCGGATTCCAGGCCGGC
>NZ_QOWC01000283.1 GCF_003574465.1 Methylobacterium crusticola | reverse complement strand
GCCGGAGACGCGCGCCGCGCCGGAGACCCGGGACGTGCGGGTCGGCTTCACCCCCAGACCGTACGAGGACGCCTTCAGGGCCGGGATCGAGCCGACGCTCGCCGGCCAGGGCTACCGCGTCGCCTACGCCCATTTCAGCACCGGGCTCGAGGTCAACAAGGCGGTGGCGCACGACGAGATCGACGCCAACGTGATGCAGCACAGCGTCTACCTGAAGGCCTACAACGAGCGGAACGGCACCGACCTCGTCGGCATCGTGCCGGTGCCGACGCCGCCGATGGGGCTCTACTCGCGCAAGCACAAGGCGCTCTCGGCAGTGCGCCCGGGCGCGACGGTCGCGGTGCCGAACGACCCCGTGAACCTGGAGCGCGCCCTCAAGATCCTGCGCGACGCCGGCTGGATCGGCCTCAGGCCGAACGGCAACCCGGTCGACGTCACCGAGCTCGACGTGACCGACAACCCGAAGGGCATCCGGATCGTGCCGCTCGAGGCCGCGCAGGCGCCCCGCGCGCTCGAGGACGTCGACTTCGCGGCGGTCCAGGGCAACTTCGCGATCTTCAGCGGGCTCAAGCTCACCGAGGCCCTGGCCCTCGAGGCGATGACCGCGCCGTACATCAACGTGGTGGCGGTGCGCCGCCCGCGGGCCGAGGCGCCCTGGGCCCGGGCGATCGTGGCGGCCTACCGCTCCGACGCCTTCCGGGCGGCGATCCGGGCCGACCGCGTCTACGACGGCTTCGCCCTGCCGGACTACTTCCGATGAGCCGCCCCGCGCACCGGCGCGAGCTGCGGCTCAACGCCTTCCAGATGTGCGCGCCCGGCCACACCTGGGCCGGGCTCTGGCGCCACCCGCGCAACGCGTCGGCGGACTACAACACCCTCGACTACTGGGTCTCGGTCGCCCGCACGGCCGAGCGCGGCCTCCTCGACGGGGTCTTCCTCGCCGACGTGTTCGGCACCTACGACGTCTACGGCGGCAACGCCGACGCGGCCCTCGCCCGTGCCGCGCAGGCGCCGAGCGCGGACCCGTTCCTGGTGGTGCCCGCGATGGCGCACGCCACGCAGCACCTCGGCTTCGGGGTGACGGCGAACCTCACCTACGAGCACCCCTACCCGTTCGCCCGGCGGGTCTCGACCCTCGACCACCTCACCGGCGGCCGGGCCGGCTGGAACGTCGTCACCGGCTACCTGGAGAGCGGGGCCCGGGGCATGGGCCTGGCGCAGGCCCGCGCCCACGATACGCGCTACGAGGCCGGCGAGGATTTCCTCGCGGCCGTCTACGCGCTGTGGGAGGGAAGCTGGGAGGACGGCGCGGTGCGCCGCGACCGCGCCGGCGGCGTGTTCACCGATCCCGCGAAGGTGCACCGGGTGCGCCACGACGGCCCCTACTACCGGGTCGACGGCCGCCACCTCGCCGAGCCGTCGCCGCAGCGCACGCCGGTGCTGTACCAGGCCGGCACCTCCTCCCGCGGGCGCCTCTTCGCCGGGCGCCACGCCGAGTGCGTCTTCCTCAACGGCCACACCCCGGCCGTCGCGGCGCGCTCGGTGCGGGCCCTGCGCGAGGCGGCGCGGGCGAGCGGGCGCGACCCCTACGACGTCCTGATGTTCCTCGGCGCCACCGTGATCGCGGCGCCGACCCGGGCCGAGGCCCTGGACCTGCGCGACGAGTACGCCCGCTACCTCGACGCCGAGGGCCAGCTCGCCCTCGTCTCGGGCTGGACCGGCATCGACCTGTCGGGCCTCGCGCCCGACGAGGCGCTCGCCTACGTCAGGACCAACGCGATGCAGTCGCTCGTCGAGAACCTGACCATCCCGGGGGAGCGCCCGTTCACGGCCGGCGACTTCGCCGAGTTCGGGCCCCGGGGCGCCCGGGCGCCGTTCATCGTCGGCGCGGCGAGCGAGGTCGCCGACGAGCTCCTGGCCTGGGCCGAGGCGACGGACGTCGACGGCTTCAACCTCACCCGCGTGGTGGTGCCCGAGACCCTGGAGGCGGTCGTCGACCTCGTGGTGCCGGAGCTGCAGTCCCGCGGGGCCTTCAAGCGGCGCTACCGGGAGGGGACCTTGCGCGAGAAGCTGTTCCCCGAGGGCGACGCCCGCCTGAAGCCCAGCCATCCGGGAGCCGCCCACCGGCGTCCCCCCCGTCCCGCGCCGGAGCCGCGGGCGGCGGAGGCCTCCGCGTGACGAAGCCCATCCGCGTCAACGGGTTCGCGATCCACAGCCCGGTCCACCTCTCGCCCGGCCTGTGGACCCACCCGCGGGACCGCTCCCTCGACTTCCACCGCCTGAGCCACTGGACCGACCTCGCCCGGCTCCTCGAGCGGGGCCTGTTCGAGAGCCTGTTCATCGCCGACGGCATCGGCATCCACGACGTCTACGGCGGCACCGCCGCGGCGGCGCTGCGCCGCGCCGCCCAGGTGCCGAAGCACGATCCGATGCTGCTCGTCTCCGCGATGGCGGCGGTGACCGCGCATCTCGGCTTCGGCATCACGGCCTCCGTCTCCTACGAGCCGCCCTTCACCCTGGCGCGGCGCTTCTCCACCCTCGACCACCTCACCGAGGGGCGCATCGCCTGGAACGTCGTCACGGGCTACTCGGCGGCGGCCTCGCGGGCGGTCGGGCGGCCCGGGATCACCGCCCACGACACCCGCTACGACATCGCGGACGAGTTCCTGGACGTGGTCTACCGGCTCTGGGAGGAGAGCTGGGAGGACGGGGCGGTGCTGCGCGACCGGGAGCGGGGGCTGTTCGCCGACCCGGACAGGATCCACCGCATCGTGCATGCCGGCGAGCACTTCCGGATGGAGGGCATCCACCTCGTCGACCCCTCGCCCCAGCGCACGCCGTTCCTGTTCCAGGCCGGCGCCTCGCACCGGGGCCGCGACTTCGCCGCCGCGCACGCCGAGGCGGTGTTCCTGAGCGACCCCTCGCGGACCGCCATCGCCGCGACGGTGGCCGACACCCGGGGCCGCGCCGCCGCCCGCGGGCGCGATCCCGCGGACCTCCTGTTCTTCGCCCTGATGACGGTCGTCGTCGGCCGGACCGAGGCCGAGGCGCGGGACAAGCACCGGGACTACCTCGCCCACGTCGATCCCGAGGGCGCCCTCGCGCTGTTCTCGGGCTGGACCGGGATCGATTTGTCCGCGTACGCTCTCGACGACCCCTTCCCGGTGATCCGCCGCGACAACGCCGTCACCTCGATGGTCGATTCCTTCGCCCGCTCCGAGAGGACGTGGACGATCCGCGAGATCGTGACCCACAACGCCATCGGGGGGCGCGGCCCGGTGCTGGTCGGATCGGCCTCCCAGGTGGCCGACGCCCTGGAGGCCTGGATGGACGAGACCGACATCGACGGCTTCAACCTGAGCTACGCGGTGACCCCGGAGGGCTACGGCGACTTCATCGACCTCGTGGTGCCGGAACTCCAGCGCCGGGGCCGCTACAAGACCGCCTACGCCCCCGGGCCGCTGCGCCAGAAGCTCTACGGCCCCGGCCGGCGCCTGCTGCCGGCGAGCCACCCGGCGGCGCGCTTCCGCGCGCAGGCGGCCCCCGCGGCGGGGGCCACCGAGGCGGCGCGGGCCACCGCGGCGGCCCCGGCGGCAACCCGGTAGCGCGGGGCCCGGCCGGCGCCGGAGACGCCGGCCCGGACCCAGGCGCTGCCGGGCCGCAGCCCCGCCTCGGCCAGGATCGTGGCGAGCTCCACGCCGGTCCACTCGGCGCAGCTCGGGAGCCCGTGGGTGTCCTGCACGGTCCAGGCCGGGTCCGCCTTCTGCCAGCCCGGCGTGTTGCCCGAGCATTCGAGGAAGTGCAGGCGCGACACGGCGGGAAACCGCACGATGTCGTCCATGGTGAGGATCAGGGGCCGCTCGACGCGGCCGTGCACCACGAGGCGGTGCCGGTCGGGGTCGATGGCCGGCACGCCGGCGTGGTGGCGCTCGCAGTGCAGCCCGTTCGGCGTGACGGTGCCGTGCAGGTGCTGGAGCGGCGTGTCGGTCGAGGCGGCGCCCGGGAAGGCCGGGGGCGTGCGCGGCCGGCGGGCCAGGCGCTCGAAGGCCGAGGGCACGCCGTAGGCGGGCGTCGCGACGCCCGCACCCGGCCGGAGGGTCCAGTCCGGGACCTGGAGCGGGCCCTCGGCCGCGGCGGCGCCGCCGCCGAGGCCCAGCACCCCGGCGAGGAAGCTCCGGCGCCCGAAGCGCGGGACGGAGGGGACGGGCATGATCGACCTTTCAGGCGTCGCGCCAGCGCGGGGAGCGCGCCGCGAGCGCGCCGGCGGCGAGGTTGAGCAGGAAGCCGACGAGGCCGAGGATCACGACGCCGAGCATCACGAGGTCCATTTGGAAGCGCTCGCGCCCGGCGATGATCAGCCCGCCGATGCCGGGGCCGACCGCCCTGAAGTACTCCGCCCCGACGGTGGCGAGCCACCAGGAGATCAGCGCCAGGTGGATGCCGGTGAGGATCGAGGGACGGGCCGCCGGCAGGAGCACCTTCAGGACGCGCTGGCGGCGGTCGAAGCGGAGCGCCCGCGCGACCTCGAGGAGTTGCGCCGGGGCGCCGGCCACGCCCTCCTGGGTGTTGACCGCCACCGGCACGAAGGCGGCGAGGGCGATGAACACCACCTTGGCGGTCTCGGCGAAGCCGAACCAGACCGAGATGATCGGGATCCAGGCGAGGATCGCGACCTGCCTGAACGCGCGGAAGGTCGGCCCGAGCAGCCGGCCGGCCAGCGGCGACGCGCCGAGGAGCGCGCCGAAGGCGATCCCGAGCCCGGTCCCCGCCGCGAAGCCCGCGAGGTCGCGGGCGAGGCTCGCGGCGAGGTGCCCGAGGAGCCCGCCGGTGCGGATCTCGGCCAGCGCCCGCGACAGGATCGTCCCGAGCGGCGGCAGGAAGCGCGGGTCGACGAGGCCGCTGCGGCTCGCCGCCTCCCGGGCGAGCAGGAGCAGCACCGGGAGGACGAGGCCGCGGCGCAGGCGCGCGGCGGCGGTTGCCGGGCGGGTCACGGCTTCGCCCGTCACGCCGGGATGCGCCAGGCCTGGAGCCGCGCCTCGATCCGGGCGGGCCGGGGAGACGCGCGCGCATCGCCCGCGCCTCACTCCGCCGCGGCGCGGGGCTGCGGACGCGGCGCCCGGTGAGCCGGCCGCGGCAGGCCGAGGTGCTCGCGCAGGGTCCGGCCCTCGTAGGCGTCGCGGAAGAGGCCGCGGCGGCGCAGCTCCGGCACCACCCCGGCGATGAAGTCCTCGAGGCCGCCGGGCAGGTGGGGCGCCATGACGTTGAAGCCGTCCGCGCCGCCGCCGCGGAAGCGCTCCTCGAGCTGGTCGGCGATCTGGGACGCGGTCCCGACCACCTGCCAGTGGCCGCGGGCGCCCGCGATGGCGAGGTAGAGCTCGCGGATCGTCAGGGCGTCGCGCCGGGCCCGCTCGATCAGCAGCTTCTGGCGGCTCTTCGGCCCGTTCGTCTCGGGCAGGTCCGGCAGCGGCCCGTCGACGTCGTGGCCCGAGAGGTCGGCGCCGCCGAGCGTGGTGCCGAGGAGGCTCAGGCCCACGACCGGGTGGATGCGCTCCTGCAGGATCGCGAACTTCTCCTGCGCCTCCTCCTCGGTGCGGCCGACCACCGGGAAGACGCCCGGCATGATCTTCAGGTGGTCGGGGTCGCGGCCGTAGCGGGCGAGGCGCCCCTTCACGTCGGCGTAGAAGGCCTGCGCCTCCTCGAGGGTCGCCTGCGCGGTGAAGATCGCCTCGGCGGTGGCGGCGGCGAGCTCCCTGCCGGCCTCCGACGAGCCCGCCTGGACGATCACCGGGTGGCCCTGGGCCGAGCGCGCGACGTTGAGGGGCCCGCGCACCCGGAAGTGCCGCCCGTGGTGGTGCAGGACGTGGAGCTTGCCGGGATCGAAGAACAGGCCGCTGTCCCGGTCGCGGACGAAGGCGTCGTCCTCCCACGAGTTCCACAGCCCCGAGACCACCTCGGCGAATTCCCGCGCCCGGTCGTAGCGGTCGGCATGGGCCGCGTGGCGCTCGGCGTTGAAGTTCTGCGCCTCCGCCTCGCTCGACGAGGTCACGAGGTTCCAGCCGGCCCGCCCGCCGCTCAGGAGGTCGAGGGAGGCGAACTTGCGGGCGAGGTTGTAGGGCTCGTTGAAGCTCGTCGAGGCGGTGGCGACGAGGCCGATGCGCTCGGTCACCGCCGAGAGGGCCGAGAGCAGGGTCAGCGGCTCGAAGCCGACCGCCCGCGAGGTGTGGCTCAACGAGGCCACGGCGGTGTCGCGCACCCCGGAGCTGTCGGCGAGGAAGAGCGCATCGAAGGCCGCGGCCTCGGCGAGCCGGGCGAGGCGCACGAAGTGGTCGAGGCTGACGTTGGCGTCCGGCCGCCCGTCGGGATGCCGCCAGGCCGCCACGTGGTGGCCGTCGGTCATCAGGAAGGCGCCGAGCTTCATCTGTCGGGGCGTGGCCATGGGCGGGGTCTCCTTCGGGTCGGCTCAGGCGGAGCGGGCGGCGAGCGGCAGCGCGGCGGCCGGGCGGCGCGCCGGCGCCCCGGCGGCCTCCGGTCGCGGGCCGGCCCCGGCGCGGGGCGCCGCCTGCGTCTCCGACTTCCCGCAGCCGCTCGCCCCCACGATGGTGACGAACTCGCCCGGCGCGACCGCGGGGTCGATCCCGTCCAGGGCGCGCAGGGTCCGGCCGTCGACGCGGAAATCCTTCGCCAGGCGGGCGATCTCGATCCGGCTGTCGGGCATCGGCGGCTCTCCTGGGGAGGGGTCACCCGGCAAGCGGGTCACCCGGCAAGCGGCTTACTCGGCAAGCGGGTCAACCGGGACGGGGGATCACCCGGCCGCCGCGCGGCTGCCCTCGGGGCGGCTCCCGCGGACGCGGTGGGGCGGGCGTCGCAGCCCGAGATGCTCGCGCAGGGTCCGGCCCTGGTACGCGGTCCGGAACAGGCCGCGGCGCTGCAATTCGGGGATCAGCAGCGCGGCGACGTCGTCGAGCCCGCCCGGCAGGACCGGCGGCATGATGTTGAAGCCGTCGGCGCCGTAGGCCTCGAAGCGCTCCTGCAGGGCGTCGGCGACGTCGGCGGCGGTTCCGACGAGCGTCCAGTGCCCGCGCGCGCCCGCGACGCGCAGGGACAGGTCGCGGATGGTGAGGTTCTCGCGCCGGGCGAGCGCCACCAGCAGCTCCTGCCGGCTCCTGCCGCCGTTGGTCTCCGGCACGTCGGGCACCGGCCCGTCCTCGGGGTGGCCCGAAAGGTCGACCCCGAGCATCCGCTCCAGCAGCGAGCGGCCGACCACCGGGTGGACCAGGTCCTGCAGCGCGTCGTAGCGGCCCTGCGCCTCCGCCCGGGTGCGGCCGAGGAACGGCATCGCCCCCGGCATGATCTTGAGGTCCTCGGGGGCGCGTCCGTGGCGGGCGAGCCGCCCCTTGACGTCGGCGTAGAAGGCGGTCGCCTCCCCGAGGGTGACCTGGGCGGTGAAGATCACCTCGGCGGTGCGCGCCGCCAGCGCCTTGCCGGCCTCCGAGGAGCCGGCCTGCACCACGACCGGGTGCCCCTGCGGCGGGCGCGGCACGTTGAGGGGGCCGCGGACGGAGAAGTGCGCGCCCTCGTGCCCGAGGACGTGGAGCTTGCCCGGCTCGAAGAACACGCCCCCGGCCTTGTCGCGCACGAAGGCGTCGTCCTCGTAGGTGTCCCAGAGCCCGGTGACGACGTCGACGAACTCCTCCGCCCGGGCGTAGCGGCGGGCATGGGCGAGGTGGCTCTCGCGGCCGAAGTTGCAGGCCTCGTGCGCGTCCGCGGAGGTGACGAGGTTCCAGCCGGCCCGGCCGTCGCTGAGATGGTCGAGGGAGGCGAACTTGCGGGCGACGTGGTAGGGGTCGTTGTAGGTGGTCGAGGCGGTCGCCACGAGGCCGATGCGGGCGGTCGCCGCCGAGAGGTGCGAGAGCAGCGTCAGCGGCTCGAACTGCCCGACGTACCGCGTCGCCGTGCGGCTCAGGGCGTCGAGGTCGTCGCCCCGGACGCTGACGCCGTCCGCCAGGAAGACGAGGTCGAACTTCGCGGCCTCCGCCACCTGCGCGAGGCGGCGGTAATGCGCGGCGTTGATGCCGGCATCGGCCTGCGCCTCGGGGTGGCGCCAGGCCGCGACGTGGTGGCCGCCCGGATACAGGAACGCGCCCAGGCGCAGGGTCTCGTCGCGACGCGCCATGCTCTCACCCGCCCGCTCGGATTCGCCGGCGGGTCCCGGCCCGTCCGTCGGCCGATTCTCGCGCCATGAATCTACTTAGTCAATCAATTTTGTGTACTATTCCGGCGGGACCGGCCGGGGCGCCGCGGCGGCGGCACTCCGCGGCGCACCGGCGCCGATGCGGGCGGCGCCCGCGCCGGCGCCGGGGCGG
>NZ_QOWC01000282.1 GCF_003574465.1 Methylobacterium crusticola | reverse complement strand
ACGGGCGGGCGCCGCGACCGCACGGGCGGGCGCCGCGACCTCCCGGACGAGCAGGCCGGCCGGCGCCGGGCGGGCCGTCGGGGCCGGGTCGACCGAGAAGGGGGAGGAGAGGCCGGCCCAGGCGCCCCCACCGAGGGCGACGGCGGCGGCCGCCAGCAGCAGGCGGCGGCGGGTGCGGGGACGGGGCGAGCGCTCGCCGCGGCGGCCTGACGGATACGCGTCGTGATACATGCGGGCTCTACTCGGATACGCGTTCCCGCACGGGCGCCCCCCGACCGTGGCTGGGGCCGTGAAGGCGCGAGCCAGGACCGTGCCGAGTGGACTTGCCGTTCAGGGAAGAACAACCTTAACCGAGCTTCATTGAGACAGGGTTTGGTTAATCACGACTGAATCAGGGGCCGCGATCTCATGCAGATCCGGCAGGCGCCACGCGGCGCGGCCGATCACCGGGGGGCCGGGTACGGGCCGGGACGGGCGGGGGCGCCGCGGAGCCCGGCCGGCCGGGCGACGGGGCGGCGGTGGTCCGAGAACGAGCCGCGGCGCGGACCGGCGGGGCTAGCGCGTCGGCACCGGGGCCGCGAACGCGTAGGCATCGCCGCTCTGGCGCCAATCGTCCGCCGTCCGGCCGGTGATCCGCGCCACGTAGTCCCGGGTCTCCTTGGGCAGCGGCGCGCGGCCCTCGAGCCAGTCGCGGACGCGTCGCGGCCCCGCGTTGTAGGCCGCCGCCGCCAGGCCGAGGCTGCCGAACCGCGCCCGATGCTCCCGCAGGAGCTCGGCGGACTTGGGTATGGCCTCGAACGGGTCGAACGGGTCCACGAGGCCGCGCTCGCCCGCGGTGGCGGGCATGAACTGGGCCACGCCCTGGGCGCCCGCCCGGCTGACCGCGCGATGGTTCAGGCCGCTCTCCTGCGTCAGGAGGCGCGTGAGGAACTCGACCGGGAGGTCGTTGGCGCCGGCGGAGCGCTCGATGAACTCGCCCATGCGCTGCCTGTCCCCGAAGAAGGCGGCGGACCAGGCGTCCTCGATGGTCCGGAAGGCGGCCTGCTCGAAGCGGACCTCGCGGCCCGAGCTCGAGAGCCCGCCGGCGTAGCCGGCGGATCCTTCCGCCAGGGTGTGCGAGACGATGCGCGGGACGGCGGGACCCGGCGCGGGCGGTGGCGCTGCCGCGGCGGCGTGGGATGGGCCGCCGGCGACGTCGTCCCGCAGCACGCCCGTCGGGACGAGGAGCAGGCCCGCCGCCGCGGCGGCGGCAAGCAGGGTGCTTCGCTGCGCGAGCCCCCGGCCGGCCGCCCGGGCCAGACCCCGCCTCGCCATGCTGGCGCGATACGCGGACACGCTTCTTTGCTGCAGGGGACGCATAGCGAGGCCGCGATCACGCTTTTGAACGGCAGCCGGCACGGGTAGCCGCCTGTCAGGATGAGGTTTGCATGCCGGACGTGGCGCTACAATGGCGGAGCCGGGCCCTACGCTGTTGTCCCCGTACTTGGTCTCCCCGATCATGAGCCTCAGGGCAACCAGTCCACGCGAGTTTGAGGGACGGCGGAACTGATTGGTCAACCTGAACCCGCCGGCGCCCGGGTCGCTTCCGGTCGCGGCGGTCCGCCCCGGCAGCGCCACGCTGCCACGCCGCGGGCCGCCGCGACGTCGGCCGCGGGCAAGCGGTGCGGCGGCGGTCAGACGATGCCGCTGCCCTCGTAGGGCCAGGGCTTGCCGAGGCGGGCGGCGACCCTCGCGGGATCCGGCCCGACCGCCTCGACCGCGGCCTCGACCTGCTCGACGGGCACCTGGAACCGCCGGGCCCAAAAGGCCCGGGCGCGAGGCCCGTCCAACAGCACGGCGCCGGGATCGCCGGCCGGCTCGGCGTGGTCCACATCGGTCATGCTGCCGCTCCTCGTCTGCGCCCGGTGCAGTTGGTGCCGGTTCCGTCGATGTCCAGCGCGGCCGCGGGCGGACGGCCCGCCGCGCAAGGCGGTGCCCCGCCGGGCCCGCGCCGGCGCGACACCATCCGCGCGGCGGCGCGGAACGGACGGCCCGCGTCCGACGTTGTCACTCCAGCAGGTACCGATCCCCTGCAGCGCGCCCAGCAAGGTCCTAACCCTCCGCTGGGCGTTCTGTTGTCGGCCGCGATGGTCGTTCCCGGTCGGGGCGCGAAATCGGCGCGGGTCGAAGAACCCGCTCACCACGTGGAACGTTAGCCCGTCCTGGCGCCGCATCTCGACGGCGCATCGAAGAACGGGAGTGACGCCGATGAGAAGAGTTGCCGCACTGAGCGCCGCCTTGATTGTCCTTGCCGGGCCCGTGCTGGCGCAGGGCCGTCCGGCCGGAGGGTCGTCGGCCGCCTCGGGCAACGCCGAGGAGAACACGAAGCCCCGGTCGAACTCCGCCGGCGGCGGCACCGGCGGCAGCGGCGGGAGCCAGTAGGCCCCGCCCGCCGGGCCCGGCGCTCGCGCACCGCGCGCCCGGCGCCCCACGGTGCCGGGGCGCCGACCCGGTCGCCCCGGCCGGGCGCCGGCTGCCCGGAGCGGCTCCGCGCCGGCCCGTCCGGACGGAGAACCGGTCGCGGCCGCACGCGCCGCCGCGCTTCAGCGGATGCCGCCGCTGGCGGTAATCTCCTCGCCGGTCACCCAGCGCGCATCGTCGGACGCGAGGAACGCCACGACTCCGGCGATGTCGTCCGGCTGACCGGCGCGGCCGAGCGGCGTCTGCGCGACGAGCCCGGCCTCCATGTCGGAACCGACGATGCCGGCGGAATGCGTGCCCTCGGTCACGACGAAGCCCGGGCTGACCACGTTGACCCGGATCTTGCGCGGAGCGAGCTCGTTGGCGAGGACGCCCGTGATCGCGTTCACGGCTCCCTTGGTCCCGCTGTAGACCGCCGTCGTCGGCGTAAGCACGCTCGTGACGGCGGACGAGATGTTGACGATGCTGCCGCCGTCCCGGAGGTGCTTCGCCGCCGCCCGGGTCGCCAGCAGGACGCCCAGGACGTTGACGTCGAAGAGACGGCGGTAGTGCTCCTCGGTCACGTCCTCGATCGGCGCGAACTCGTAGACGCCGGAATTGTTGACCAGTACGTCGAGCCCGCCGAATTGCGTCACCGCGGCCTCGATCAGGCCCTGCGCCTCTGCGGCCTTCGAGACGTCCCCCTGGACCGCGATGGCCTTGCCCCCGGCCGCAGCGATGGCCGCGACGACGGCGTCGGCTCCCGGCTTGCTCGAAGCGTAGTTGACCACCACCGCGGCGCCGTCCCTCGCCAACGCCTTGGCGATCGCAGCGCCGATGCCCTTGGATGCGCCGGTCACAACCGCGACCTTGCCGTCAAGCTTCGACATGTGTGCTAACCTCCGACCGGGGCCGACCGCGGGATGGCCGGCTTCGTCCCATAGTTCGGAATTTCGGAACTAACGCGGCGCGGATCAAGCCCCCATATGGATGAAACATGAGGCCCCTGTTCCACCCCGCGCTCGAGGACGTTCAACCGGAGGCGATCCTGCACGCGCTGTCGGACCCGGTCCGCGCCGCGATCTTCGCCCGGATCACGGGGGCGGGCTGCGTCGAGGCCTGCACGACCGTCTCCGCGGTGGGTGACCGGGTGATTCCGAAATCGTCGTTGTCCAGCCACATCAAGGTGCTGCGCGAGGCCGGACTGATCCGCTGCGAGCGTCACGGCGTCGAGATGCGGAACCACTCCCGCTGCTCCGAGGTGGAGGCGCGCTTTCCGGGCCTCCTGTCCGCCATCCTGCACGCCTACGCCCGCTCGGGCGCCCCCGCGGCGGCAGCGCCGTAGGCCGAGCGGGGCCGGCGCGGCCTGCCGTGCGGCGCGGATGCCGTCCGCCGCGCGGCGCGGCCGATCGCGGCGCGACGGCAGCCTGCCGCGGGCGCCCTGCCCGACCGCCCCGGGGCGCCATCGGCGAGCCTCCGGGGCGATCCCGGCGCGCCACCCGGCTTTCCCGCCCCGAGCGCCGGCATGGCGGCGCGCCGACACGGAGGCGCGTCCCGGCGACGGGACCGGGGGTGACGGCGCGCCTTCCTGGAACAACCGGCAAGCCTGGCGGTTGCCGTGACCTGAGCTTCCGGAGCACACGCACCGCCATGGACCGCGCGAGGGACGTGAGCACCATCAAGCTGCTGGTCCAGGCAGTGCAGCAGGCGACCGATCTCGCGACCAAGCAGTTGTACTTGCTGCAACTGGAAATCGACGGCATCGCCCGCACCGTCGGCCTGCTCTGCTCCTCGTTCGGGGGCGCACTCGTGATGGTGTGCTGCGGCGGATTCATGTTCCTCGTCGCGCTGGTCAAGCTCCTGGCGTGGCTGACCGGATCCGAGGGGCTCGCCGCCGTGATCGTCGCGGCCCCGTTCGTCGTCGCGGCGGCCGGCCTGGCGGCCTGGGGCCTGCGCAGGATGTTCTCCGTCGGCGCCTGACCGGCGCATGCCGCGCGCGGCGCCGGCCGGGACTGCGGCGCTGTGCATCACGGCGCGTCCCGCACCGATGACATTCCGCCGCGTTGAGGCTGACCCGGGCCGTCCGGCGGTCCCGGACCGCGGCACGGCCCGACGATCGACCCTGAGGAGGAAATCCGGAAATGGCGGCCAACACCCACGACCTGTCCGACCGCGCGCTGTCGATCTTCGCCTTCGCGGCCTACCACCACCTGATCAGCGGGCAGCCCATCCGCTCCGTCATCCGTCAGGACGGCAAGGGCCACCGCGCCGACCCGGAGGGCGCCGCCGAGGTGGAGGCGCGCGGGCTCGCGACGCTGAGCGAGGACGAGATCACCTTCACGCCCGACGGCGAGGCCTTCGTCGAGACCGTCGTGGCGGCCCTCCGGCAAGCGTCGGGGCACTGAGCGGCCGCGCGTCCGGAGGGAGCGGCCGTCATTCGCCGTCCGCCCGCCTGCCCCGCGCCACCTCGGCCATCATGTGGTCCGGCAACGGGCGCTGCAACCGGAGCGCCTCCTCGGCCGGCGCCGAGAGCCAGGCCTCCCACGCCTCGGGCGTGGTCAGCAGCACCGGCATGGCCTTCGGGTGGACCGGCCCGACCACGCCGTTCGCGTCCGTGGTCAGGAAGGCGTAGAGGCGGTGCTCCTCCGCCACCGGCTCGTCGCGCTTGGGGCCGCGCACCCCGGTCCAGGGCCGCCAGATGCCCGCGAAGGCGAGGAGCGGCCGCGCCGCGTCGAGGGCGAACCACACCGGCGTCTTGCGGGGCCTGGTGTCGGCGTACTCGCTGAACGAGGAGACCGGTACGAGGCAGCGGAATCCGGGCTTGAACCACGGGCGCCAGTAGGACGACGCCACGTTCCTGACGTTGGTGACCGGGTGCTGCGGGCCCTTGCCGGGCGGCGAGGGGAAGCCCCAGCGCATCATCGTGAGCGCGCGCTCCGCACCGTCCTGGACCACGACCGGCGCCAACTGATCGGGGAAGATGCCGGGCAGCGGCGGCAGGTTGCCGGTCTCGTCGCGGGTGATCGCGAAGGCGCGCCGGATCTCGTCCTGCGACCGGGTCAGGCTGTAGAGGTTGCACACGCGGCGACGCTAACCAGACTCGCCCCGGGACACCAGCCCCTCGGACCGCGGCGGGCGTCGCGGGCAGGCCACCGCGTCGCGCGGCCCCGGCCCGATGCCTCCCCAAAAAAGAGAAGGGCCACTCTCGCGAGCGGCCCCCAAGTCTAGGGAGGAAACGCCCAAAGAGGGCAGCACGACCGCGACGCCATCGCGACCGTGCCCGATCTGTTTACGCTGCACTGCACCATCCGCCAAGCGCGAATCCGGCGCGGAGCCGTGCGATTCCGCCGCGCAGCCATGCGCCGGACGCCACCGGGGCGTCACGGCAGCCGGCAGCGCCTCATCGGCCACTACCCGCGCGGCGCGACCGACGCTCGGCCTTGCGGGTCGCGGTGTCGCGGAGGTGACGCTCGATGGCCTCATTCGCCCGGCCGCGCATCGCCCGGATCGCCTCCACGTCGTCGAACGTGTCGGGGAAGCGCCGCGAGAGCCAGAGGTAGGCGCTCGCGAGCTTCACCGTCCGCTCCTGGTAGTCGAGCTCCCCGGTCGGGCTCGCCCGCAGGGCGGGCACGCTCGATCCGGCGGCGCGAGCCTGGGTCCAGCGCTCGAGGATCCCCATGGCGATCTCGTCGCGCCGGTCGATCGGGCAGACCGAGAAGGCGAACTTCTCGTGAATGGGCAGGCGCGCCCGGTCGACGATCCGGGCGACCTCCAGGATTTCCTCGAGGGCGGAGGGCTGGAACGGCGAGCCGGCGTAGAAGGTCGCGCGGGCGAAATGCGTCATGACCTCGCGCAGGCTGTCCGTGCGCATCTCGGCGGCCACGGAATCGATCGCGATCAGATCGGGGCGGACGTAGAACCGGGTGTCGGCCGCCGGCGCCGTGGGCGCGCCCGCGAGCGCCGCCCGGATCGGCTCGATCCCGCCCGCGTCGACGGCCGCGACGTAGCCGACTTCCTGGTGCCCGAACCGGCCCGCCCGGCCGGCGATCTGCCGGATCTCCGCGTTCGACAGCGCCCGCTCCCCGGTGCCGTCCCACTTGCGCACGGCCGAGAACACGATCCGCCGCAGCGGCCCGAGGTTGAGGCCCATGCCGATCGCGTCGGTGGTGACGAGCACGCGCGCCTCGCCCGAGCGGAACCGCGCGGCCTCGGCCCGCCGGACCTCCGGCGAGAGGGCGCCGTAGATGGTGGCGACGCTGTGCCCGGCGGCCACCAGGACCTCGCGGTTCTCGTGCACGGCCCGGCGGGAGAAGGCCACCACGGCGTCGCCCGCCGCGACCGCCTCCAGCGGCACGGGCTCGTCCACCAGGACGAGCGGGGACTTGCGCGCGAAGGCGACGACCTCGAGGGACTCGCCCGCCGCCTCGGCCGCGCGCCGCACGTGCGAGAGGGCGTCGTCCGAGCCGCAGACGATCACGGTCGCGGCCGGGATGCCGAACAGGGCGTTGGTCCAGGCCCAGCCGCGGTCGGGGTCGCCCAGCATCTGGATCTCGTCGATGACCGCGACGTCGACCGGGCGGGCGAGGTCGGCGGTCTCGATGGTGCGGGCCGTGTGGGTGGGATCGTCCTCGCCCAGCACCTCCTCGCCGGTGACCATGCCGGCCCTCAGCCCCCGCTCCCGCAGCGCCTCGTAGTTCTCGAGCGCCAGGAGACGCAATGGCGCGAGGTAGGTGCCGGTCGGCGCCGCCTCCAGCCGCTCCAGCGCCGCGTAGGTCTTGCCCGAGTTGGTCGGCCCCATGTGGAAGACGATGCGCCGGTTCAGCCGGCGGGCCGCGCGGAATTTCTGGATGTAGGCGCCGAACCCGACCTGATCGCGCAGGCGGCGCAGGCGCGCGTCCTCGCGCGCCACGACCTTGGCGCGGGCCCGCACCCCCTTGAGGGTATCGTTCAGCGAGCGGGCGACGTTCGGGCCCACGGCGAACGGGCGCGAGCGCAGGGCGCGGTCCAGGTGGGCGATGTACGTGACGGCGTCGGCGCCGACCTCGCGCAGGTCGGCGCGCACCTGCTCGCGCAGCCGCTCCACCGGCTTCCTGAGCGAGCGCGCCGTCTCGGCCGCGACCTCGGCGATTGCCGCGCGGAGCGCGTCCAGGCGCCAATGTGGGTCGTTGCGGCGCGCCATGTCCTGGAGGATGTCGGAGGCGGCCGCGTCCGGCTGCACCTCGAGGCGCAGGTCCATGCGGCCGTCGTCGAGGAGCGGGACGGCGACCCGGATGATCCAGGCGAGCGGCCGGTCCTTCTGAATCACGGCCCGGAGGGTCGGCACGCTCTGCTTGAGTGCCGCGATGCCGTGCTCGGCGAAGTTGCGCCGCGCCGCCATCTCGCGCAGCGCCCGCGCCACGCGGGCATCCTCGGCGGCGCCGTCGTGCTCGGGCAGGCCGAGATGGACGCGCAGATCCTCGAGGTCGACGGACCGGCTCGCGCGCCCGAGCCGCGCGAGGGTCTCGCTCAGGATGTCGATCGTGAGCTGGATGCGCCGGCGCGCCATGTGAGCACCATCCCGATGACCGTTGCGGCGGATGAGAAGGCGGTCTCGGGGCGCGGGAGGCTCCCCAGAGCCCCGACGACGGACCGTGCCCCGACGCGGGGACGGCGCCTGAGCGGCCGAACCGGTGCGCGGAGATCCGGCGCCATCGCGCGCGGCCGGCACGTCACCGAGATGGCGTGGCGACCCGGATCGTCAAGGCGTCGCCGCCGAGACCCCTCGGCGGCGGGGACCGCGTCACTCCGG
>NZ_QOWC01000281.1 GCF_003574465.1 Methylobacterium crusticola | reverse complement strand
GCCGCGCCGGGCAGCGCCGCGCCGGACGGCGCCGCGCCGGACGGCGCCGCGACCGCCTTCGCGGCCGACGTGCGGCGGGTGGTCTTCCCGCGCGCCCGCCCGCAGGGGCTCGAGCGGACGCTCGGGGACGTCGTCGCCGCCGAGCCGCTCCGCCTGACCCAGTACCTCCGGCCCGCCGACATGGACGGCGCCTCGAACAACCGGGAGGCCGTCAACGCCGCCGTCGCGGACGCGCGCGCCTCGGGCCGCTCCCTCGACCTCACCGGCACCCCGCACCTGGTGCTGAACGGGCCGCCGGTCGACATCCAGGGCGTGGCCCTCGTCGGGCGCGGCGTCGGCACCATGCCGGCCACCCGCATCGTGACGAGCAATCCGGTCGACACCTTCACGGCGGCCGGGAACTCCGCCGGCGCGCGCGGCCTCACGGTCGAGCACAGCGGCCCGGCGGGCCAGATCTTCAGGCTCCACCAGGGCATCAGCCACCGGATCGAGGATTGCAACCTCGCCGGAACCCACCCGGACAACCCCGATCCGCTCCTGAGCTTCCGCGGCGCGAACACCGACCTCGAGGGCATCGGGTTCAACAACTTCCGTCTGCGCGCCTACAGCTGGCTCTGCGACGCGGTCGCGGCGGGCGGCCTGATCAACATCAACAGCGCGGTGCGCCACTGCTACCAGGGCGGGCCGGGCCGGGGCGGCTGGATCGGCTCGAGCGACCGCTCGACCCGGCCGGAGGGCCTCTCGGTCGACGACCTCAAGAGCATCGTCACGGGCGGCCCGGCGCTCACGGTCGAGTCCGTCCTGTCCCTGATGGTCGTGACCCCGATGCTCGACCAGGTGAGGGGCGCCGGCCTCCTGCTGCGGCCCGCCGCCCCCTACGGCATCGACGACGTCCAGATCCTCGGCGGCTGGATCGGATCGTCGCCGACGACCGATCCGGACGCGGTCGGGATCCTGCACGACCCCGCCCTCGGCCACGGCATGGCCCGGCTGCGCGCCCTGGGCACGAGCTTCCGCTACCTCGAGCGGGCGGCCCGCTTCGGCCCGAAGGCGACCGACCTCCTGCTCGATGCCGGCTGCGCCTTCACGGACCTGCGCTCGGGCATCGCCGTCGAGGTGCCGCCCGGGGCCTCCCTGGCGCTCGGCCGCTGCCTGTTCGCGCAGGGCGTCCAGCCGGTGCTGTTCACCGGCGCCGCGCGGGCCGGGCGCCTGGCCAACCGCATCCGCATCCCGTTCCAGACCCGGGGCTTCGCCGGCTACGTCGGGGCGCCGCACGGGCTCGCCGCGCCGCCCTCGCACGTGGCCGTGTCGGTCGAGGCGGGAACGGCGGGCATGCAGCCGCCGGCCGTGATGCTGGCCCAGAAGGACGAGGCGAACGTCGTCTTCGCCCTGACGCTCGCGGGCATCGCCGCGCACGGGACGGGCTACCTCGATGTCGCGCTCGCCGTCTGAGCCGGGGCCGCCCGGCCGCAAGCGGACCGGGGCCGCCCGACCCGCTCCCACCTGAGGAACCGACCGCATGTTCGCGATCATGGACGGCAACCGCGTCAGCGCCCTGGCTCCCCGGGAGCCGGACCTGCCGCGCAGCATCGAGGTCCTCGACGTCTCGGGCATCCCGGGCATCATGGTCGGCTGGACCCGGGGCCCGGACGGGCGCCTGCACGCGCCCGTCCTGCCGAAGGAGAGCCTGCGCGACTGCGCGCGGGAGGTGTGCCGCACGATCGAGCAGGGCGGCGTCGCGGTGCCGGCCGTCGGCGGCCTGCGGATCGCCACCGACGACCGCTCGAAGACCCTGGTCCTCGGGGCGCGGATGGCGGCCCTCGCCGACCCGGGCTTCACCACGACCTGGTTCGCCCTCGACGGGTCGCGCCACGCGCTCCGGGCCCCGGAGGTGGTGGCGATCTCCGACGCGGTGCTGGCCCACGTCGCGGCGTGCTTCGCCGCGCGGGCGGCGGTCGAGGCCGCGATCGAGGCCGGGACGGTCACCACCTCCGCCGAGGTGGCCGCCGCCCCGTGGCCGCCTGCCGCCCCGCCGGGCGCGTGAGGGCCGGGCCCCGGAACGATCCTCGCCGGGAGGGAGTTGCCGGGGCATTCCGAAGACCCACCAGGAGCACGCGATGCCCGGCAAGAACCTCAAGGCCCTGTTCGTGCACCAGCTCAAGGACACGTATTTCGCCGAGAACGCGATCCTGAAGGCGTTGCCGAAGATGGCGGAGGCGGCCCGGTCGGACGACCTGCGGGGCGCCCTCGGGGTCCATCTCCAGGAGACCCGCGAGCAGGTCAAGCGCCTCGACCAGGTGTTCCGGATCGTCGGCGAGAAGCCCGAGGGCGTCACCTGCAAGGCGATCCAGGGCATCATCGCGGAGGGCGAGGAGGTGATGCAGGACTTCGCCGGCAGCGACGCGCTGGATGCCGGCCTGATCGCGGCCGCCCAGGCGGTGGAGCACTACGAGATCACCCGCTACGGCACGCTCCTGGCCTGGGCCCGCCAGCTCGGCCTCGGCGAGGCGGAATCCCTGATCAAGGAGACCCTGGTCGAGGAGGAGAACACCGACGAGATCCTGTCCGAGCTCGCCGAGGGCGCGGTCAACCCCGCCGCGGCCTGATCCGGGACGCCCGCTCCGGGCCGGGCGAAGGGCCCCCCGGCGGGCCGAAGGAGGCCCCGCGGGCGCCCCCGAACCCTCCCGCCCCGTGCCGCGTTGGACCCGTGCGGGAGGGACGGAGCGCCGGACCATGCCGGAGATCGCGGGCATCCTCGAGACCGTCCTGTACGTCGACGACCTCGACCGGGCGGCGGCGTTCTGGGGCGGCCCCATGGGCCTGCCCTGCCTCCACGCCGACCATCGCATGCGCGCCTACGACGTCGCCGGCCGCGGCGTCCTGCTGCTGTTTCCCCGCGGCGGCTCGCTCCGGGCCATCGAGACCCCGGGCGGCACCATCCCGCCCCACGACGGGCGCGGGCCGCTGCACCTCGCCCTGTCGATCCCGGCCGGGGCCCTGGGCGCCTGGGAGCGGCACCTCGGCGCGAGCGGCATCGCGCTCGAGGGCCGCGCCACCTGGCCCCGGGGCGGCACCAGCCTGTACTTCCGCGACCCGGACGGGCACCTCGTCGAGCTCGCCACGCCGGGCCTCTGGACCGGCTACTGAGCGCCGGTCCCGGGGCCCGCACGGGCCCGGTCTGCGCCGAAACCCCCGAGGTCACGCTTGGCGCCGGCCTGTCGACGGCCGTTCGCGGGACCGGACGCCCAAGCAAATCCCGCCGGGTGTGCGCCTGCAACACTTGCGCTCCGGTCCGGGCGACTGTCATAGGGCGTGATCAGAACGGCCCGCGGGGCGGCGGGCCGCAATCCAGGCGGGCTCTCAGTGTCAGACTCCCCCCGCCGCGTGCTCCTGGTCAGCTTCGGGACGCGCGGCGACGTGCAGCCATTCTGCGTGCTCGGCCGCGCCCTCGTGGCCCGCGGCCACGCGGTCCGGGTGGTGACGACCCGCGACTTTGCCGGCCTGGTGCGCCGGTTCGGCCTCGACGCCGCCGAGGTGGGGGCGCCCTTCGCCGAGGTGCTGCGCGACCCCGACTTCGACGGGCTGTTCCACGGCTACTTCTCGGCCGGCCTGCGCGCGGTCCCGCGCCTGCGGGCGCTCAGCCGGCGCCTCGGGCGCCACCTCACCGACCTGATGCGGGGCACGCTGGAGGAGGTCCGGCGCGCCGACGTCGTGGTCTACAACCCGTTCGCGTACTTCGCCGGGGAATTCGCCCGCGAGAGCGGCCGCCCCTCGCTCGCCGTGCTGTGCCAGCCGATGCTGCCCACGGGCCGCGAATCCCTCTCGCTCCTCGGCGGGCGCGACCTCGGCCGCCTCGGCAACCGCCTGTCCTACGAGAGCCTGCGCCTGCTCGGGCCGCTGATGCGCCGCCCGGTCGGGGCGCTGCGCCGGGAGGGCGCGGGCCGGGGCCTGCGCCTGCTCACCAACCCGGTCACCCGGGGCCTGGCCGAGGCGCATCCGGCGGCGACCCCGTTCGGGCGCCCGCCCGCGGCGGGCGCGCAGGCCGGCCCGGCGCGGGCCGGCTCGCACGCCGTGCTCGCCTACAGCGCCGCCCTGAGCCCGCCCGCGCCGGACTGGCCCGTGCCGGCGACGCAGACCGGGTTCTGGTTCGCCGATCCCGAGCCCGGGGCCGCGCTGCCCGAGGCGGTGGAGCGCTTCCTCGGCCAGGGACCGCCGCCGGTCTTCATCGGCTTCGGCTCGATGCTGTGGGGCGCGCGCCGCAACACCGAGGTGGTGCGGCGCGCCCTCGAGCTCTGGGGCGGGCGGGCCATCGTCGCGGCCGGCGCCGGCGGGCTCGCGCTCCCGCCATCCGGGCCGGACGGCACCCCGGCGGGAGACCATGCCCCCGCGCAGGACCATGGCCCGGCGCAAGGGCACGGCCCGGCGCAGGACCATGGCCCGGCGCGGGACCGTGCCCCTCCCGGGCACCGCATCCTGACGGTCGGCGCCCTCGACCACGCCCTCGTGTTCCCGCGCGTCGCGGCGGTCGTGCACCACGGCGGGGCCGGCACCACCGCGGCCGCCCTGCGGGCGGGGCGGCCGAACGTGATCCTGCCGATGCTCGGCGACCAGCTCTACTGGGGCCGGCGGGTGGCGGCGGTCGGGGCCGGCGAGGCGCCGGTGCCCCTCGCCCAGGTGACGCCGGAGGAGCTCGCCCGGCGCATCGCCCAGGCCTGCGCGGCGCCCCGGGCGCGGGCCGCCGCCGCCGCGGTGGCGGCCGCGATGGCGCGCGAGCCCGGAGTGGCCGCCGCCGCCGACCTCGTCGACTGGCTCTCGGGCTTCCGGGACGCCGCCTGATGCCGTCCCCACCGCTCTGCCCGGTCACCGGCGCGCCGGCCGTGCGCCGCGTGCAATGGGTCGAGGCCCGCCTGCTCGCCGCCCTGTGGCGGATCGTCTACCGGGTCGACGCCCGCCCGAGCTTCCGGGGCGTGGAGCGCTTCGGCCTGTGGGAATCACCGACCGGGCTCTACTTCTTCGATCCGATGCGGGAGGGCGACGCCGGCTTCTACGCCGGCTTCTACCGCAACCGCTTCATGCGGCGGTACCTGCGCCAGAGCGACCGGGACGAGTTCCGGGTCGCGGCCGGCCACGTCCGGCCCGGCGACCGGGTCCTCGACGTCGGCTGCGGCTTCGGCGCCTTCCGGCACCACGTGCCGCAGGCGGAGTATCTCGGCCTCGACCCGCACTTCGCGGGCGGCGAGGCGCGCGCGTGGGCGCGGGCCGAGCCCCTCGGCGAGCACCTCGCGGCCCATGCCGGGCGCTACGACGTCGTCTGCGCCTTCCAGGTCCTCGAACACGTCGCCGATCCCGCCGGCCTGATGGCCGAGATGGCGCGGGCGGTGCGGCCGGGGGGCAAGGTCGTGGTCGGGGTGCCGCACGTGCCCTCGGCCCAGGGCCGCATCCCCAACTGGCTCACCAACGCGGTGCCGCACCACCTGACCTGGTGGACGGCGCCGGCCCTCGAGGCGCTGGCGCGGCGGGCGGGCCTCGTCGACCCCGCGGTGGGCGCCTCCGCGTGGTCGCGCGGGGACGTCTTCGTGCACTGGATGGCGCGCTGCTCGCCCGTGCGCTGCCGCGACGCCCATTACCGGCACGCCTGGAGCTGGTACGCGGCCGGGCTCCTCGGCGCCCTCGGGGGCGGCCTCGCGAGCCTGGTCCTGCCGCTTCCCGAGCCCGGCTCCGACGAGGGCGTCGCCCTCCTCATGGTCGCGACGCGTCCCCCCCTCGATCCCGCCGCCGCCGGTCCCGCGGCCTGAGACATGCCCGAGATGACGAATCCCTCCTGTCCGGTGACGGGCGCACCCGCCGTGCGCCTCGTGCAATGGGTGAGCGCCCGGCTGCTGGCCGACCTCTGGCGCTACGCGCTGCGGGTCGACGTGCGCCCGAGCTTCCGGGGCACGACGCGCTTCGGCCTGTGGGAATCGCCGACCGGGCTCTACTTCTTCGATCCGATGCGGCAGGGCGATGCCGGCTTCTACACCTCGCTCTACGGCCGCCTGAACATCCGCCACTACCCGCGCGAGGGGCACCCCCGGGCCGAGTTCCGCCTGGCGGCCCGGCACGTCGCCGAGGGCGCCGCCGTGCTCGACGTCGGCTGCGGCTTCGGCGCCTTCCGGCACGAGGTCGGCCACGCCCGCTACACCGGGCTCGACCCGCACTTCTCCGGCGAGCCCGGCGCGGCGTGGGCGCGCATCGAGACCCTCGACGACCACCTGCGGGCGCATGCGGGCGCCTACGACGTCGTCACCGCCTTCCAGGTGCTGGAGCACGTCGAGGCGCCGGTGGCGATGCTGGAGGCGATGATGCGGGCGGTGCGGCCCGGCGGCACCGTGATCGTCGGCGTGCCGCACGTGCCGGCGGCCCACACCCGCATCCCGAACTACCTGATCAACGCCGTGCCCCACCACCTGACCTGGTGGACGAAGGGCGCCCTGGAGGCGATCGCCGCCCGGGTCGGCCTCGTCGGCGCCTCCGTCGAGGTGGCGCCGTGGAGCGACGTCGACGCGGTCGTGTACTGGATGGAGCGCTGCTCGCCGGTGCGCTGCCGCGACGTGCACTACCGGCATTCCTGGGCCTGGCACGCCTCGGCGCTCCTCGGCTTCCTCGGCGGGATGGTGATGCGCAAGCTGCGCCCGGTCCCGCACCGGCCGGGCGACGAGGGCGCCTCGCTGCTGCTGGTGGCGCGAAAGCCCGCGGCCGGCTGACGGGGCGGCGGATGCGCGAGGGACGGGCGGCCGACGGGGCGGACGCGACGGCGGGGCGGCCCGCACCCTGATCGACTCCCGGGCGGGCGGCACCCGCCCCGCCGCGCGGGCACCCGCCCCGCCGCGCGGGCAGCCGCCCTGCACCGGCCTCATGGCCCGAGGGCGGCGGGCCGGCGTTGTCCCGGCAGCGCCGCGAGGACCGCCCCATGCACGACGACAGCGACGGACGCCGCTTCGCGCTCACGGTCGACGGGCAGACCGTGTCCGCCGACTACGAGCGCCGCCCGGGCATCCTGGTCATCCGCTACGTCTACGCGCCGCCCGCCCTGCGCGGGACCGGGGCCGCCGGCCGGCTGATGGAGGAGGTGGCCGCGGCGGCCCGGGCGGAGGACCGCAGGATCCTGGCCCTGTGCGGCTATGCCCGGCGCTGGCTCGCGCGCCACCCGCGCCACCGCGCCCTCCTGGCGTGAGGGGGCCGGGCCCCGGCCCGCGCCGGGCCCCGGCCCGCTTCGGGCCCCGGACGGGACGTGCCGCGGCGCATGCCTTGGGGATAACGGGGGCGCGGCCCCGAACGCCGGGGACGAGGCCGCGCCGCGCCGTTGACCGGGCGGCCCGTTGAGCCTTCGTTTACGCGGGCGGGGCACCTTGGCCGTCAGGCGTGGCGTTCACCCGGGTGGCCCGGCACGCGGCTTCGCGCGGCCGGCAGGAGCCCGGGCCGGCGCGAGGTCGCGGGCGGGGGCCGGCGGGACCGAGGGGTTGATGGCGGGATCTTCGACGAGCGACCGGCCCGGCTCCGTCCTGGTGCAGGTGTCCTGCCTGGTGCAGGTTTCCTGCCTGGTGCGGGTGCCCCGCCGGGTACGGGAATCCTGCGGGCCGGCCTCGGCCCTGCGCTGGGCCGCGGTCGCGGGGGTCGCCCTGACGGCGGCGAACTGCGCCGGCCCGACCCAGAAATACGCCGGCGCCGTCCGCGGCGGCCGCGAGATCGACCCGAAATACGGCGTCGTCGCGAGCCCGCGCCTCTACGGCGAGAACGACCCCATCCCCAAGGGCGGTGGCCGGGCGATGACGGGCAAGCCCTACGTGGTGGCGGGGCGCACCTACGTGCCGCGCCAGGACGCCCGGGGCTACGCCCGGGAGGGGCTGGCCTCCTGGTACGGCACCGCCTTCCACGGCCGCATGACGGCGAACGGCGAGGTGTTCGACCGGTTCTCCGTCGCGGCCGCGCATCCGACCCTGCCGCTGCCGAGCTACGCCCGCGTCACCAACCTGGCGAACGGCCACTCGATGGTGGTGCGGGTGAACGACCGCGGCCCCTACCACGCCGACCGGCTGATGGACGTCTCGCAATCGGTGGCCGAGGCGCTGGATTTCCGCCGCCGCGGCACCACCCGGGTGCGGGTCGAGTACGTCGGCAAGGCGTCCGTGGCCGGCAGCGACGACCGCAAGCTGATGGCGACCCTGCGCACGGACGGGCGCCCGGCGGGCTCGCCGTCCGGCGCCAACATCATGGTGGCGGAGGCCGGCGAGGAGGC
>NZ_QOWC01000280.1 GCF_003574465.1 Methylobacterium crusticola | reverse complement strand
GAGCGGCGCGCCGCCGAGGCCGGCCGGGCCTTGCGCGGGCGGGGGCGCCGGCCCCGGGGGCGGGCGGCGGCCACGGCCGGTCCCACGCCGGGAGCGCCGTCAGCTCGCCGGCGTGAACTTGAGCGCGAACAGGATCGGACCCGTCGTGCGCGCGCCGGCCGAGGCCGAGACCCGGATGCACCAGCGCTCGTTGGAGCGGAACGCCGCCGCGTTCGCCAGGTCCTGCGCCTCGTTGAACTCCGTGCCGCTGAGCGTGCAGCTCAGCGCCGTCGGGCTGAACAGCTTCATCAGCGTGAAGGTCCAGCTCTCGCCGGCGCCCGGCGCGTCCGCGGTCACGACCGACAGCTCGCTGAAGGTGCCGGCCACCGGGTAGGCGCAGTACACCACCGAGGGCGCCGTGCCGTTCAGCCCCGGGCTCAGGAAGCGCGTCTGCCCGGCGAGCACCGGCGTGCCGCTGTTGCCGGCGATCAGCACCGGCGCGGGCCGCAGGGCGAGGCCGCTGGCGCGCTGGTAGTGGTGCACGCGCCACGTCCCGCTGCCGTCCGAGGTCGCCAGCGCGGTGTCGCCGGAGGCGGTCACGAGCGCGGCCCCGCCCGGCAGCAGCAGGGCGGGGCCGGGCGTGAGCGTCAGCGCCCCGGTGAAGCGCATGAGCCGCAGCCGGTGAGGGGCGCTGCCGAAGCTCGTCACCGTGCCGGTGCCGGTGAGTGCCACCTTCAGGCCGCGCGCCGCCCCGAGGTCGACCGCCGCGGCCGCCGGCAGGGTGGTCTCGCTCGCCACGAGGTCGAGCCCGCCGGTGGCCCGGTCGACCCGCAGCGCCTCGTGCCAGGCCGCCCCGTCGGCCGAGACCTTCAGGCAGAGGTCGTCGTCCCCGATCAGCCCGAGCTCCGCCCGGCCGGCGTAGCCCGACTGGAACAGCAGCGAGAGCACACGGCCCGGCTCCTCCTTGTTGAAGCTGGTGCGCAGGTCGCCCGTGCCGCCCTCGGCCGCCGTCCTGGCGGTCCAGAGCGCCCCGTTGAGTCTGGCGGAGAACGGGTTCTGGGCATCGGCCGCGGTGCCGAGCCCGAGGCGGGCGAGGTCCTGGAGCGCCGCGATCGTGGCGCGCCAGGGCAGCCAGGCCTGGCCGGTGAACACCACCAGCTCACCCTCGTCGCGCAGGTAGGCGCTCCAGCCCGGCCGCGGCACGGCGCTGAGCCAGGCCCCGTCCTCGAAGCGCGCCACCCGGCCGGCCCAGCCGCTCCAGGCCCCGCCCGGGTTCGGGCCCACGATGTAGCGGTCGCCCTCCTGCGGGCCCGCGGGGGGGCTCGCGAGGTCGCGGTCGAGCACCGCGAGCTGCACCAGGGCGTCGAGCAGGCCGAGCGCCTCGTTGTGGGTGACGTGCTTCTGGGCCTGGGCCGCCGCCAGGAGCGGCAGGCCGAGATGCGGGGTGGCGTCGTCAGGCATCGAGGCTGCTCCGCAGGGGGGCGCCGCGGCCGCAGGCGGCCGAGAGCTGGTGGAGGGCGAAGGACAGCCGCGCCACGGGCCCGCCGAAATCGGCCTGCTGGGCCGCCGCCGGGTAGGTGGCGGACGGGCTGTCCAGGGTCAGCGTCCGGCGCACGCCGCCGCCGGCGTCGAGGATGTCGAGGGCGTAGGCCTCGCGCTCCTCGCCGAGCGGCACTTCGGCCTGCTCCCAGGCGTCGCCGTCCAGGCGCGTGCGCCGGATCCAGGTCAGGCGCAGGTCGCCGTTGGCGAGCCGGCGCAGGCGCGGATGCACGGGCGCGAGCGGGCGGGCGGCCACCGCCTCGGACGTGAAGGCGAGCCGGCGCCAGGACGGGTCGGTGGGCGCGCGGGCTTGCGGGCCGACCCGGAGGACCTGCGGCTGGCCGCGGGCGGCCGGCGCGAGGCCCAGGGGCACCAGGGCGCCGCCCAGCACCACGAAGCGGCTGCCGGCCGGCACCGGGCCGGTCGCGTCGGCGTCGCTGCCGGCCTGGCCGCGCAGGAGGCGCGTCAGGCGGTAGCGGCCCGGCCCGGTGAGCCGGCACTCGGCCCATTGCAGCACCTCCCAGCGCCCCGACGGCGTCTCCACCGCCGCGACGTTGGCGCCGTCCAGCACCGCGCGCGCTCGCGGCGGCGAGCTGCGCCCCCCGCGGCACCTCGACCGCGAGCACGCTCCCGCCGTCCCAGCGGTGGAGCGGGCCGGGCCGCAACGGCGCGGTGAGCACGCCGACGATCGAGCGGGCCGGGATCACGGCCTCGGGCGCGAAGGCGCCGCCCTCGGGGGCGCGCTCGACGGCGAGCGGCGTCCAGGGCTCGGTGTAGGCGGCGAGCCAGGGCGCCGGCGGGTCGCCGGCGCGCAAGGTCGGCAGGTCGAGGACCGCGAACAGCCCGACCCCCGCCGCCGCCGGGGGCTCGGGGTCGCGGGCGGTGCGCCCGCCGTCGGGCCCCGCGAACAGCCCGGCATCGGCCCGCACCGCCTGGAGCGGCCGCCCGGCCTCGAGCCCGAGCCGCGTGATGCGGTACTCCTGCACCCGCCCGCCGAGATCGAGGGCGATCACGTCGCCCGGGTCGAGGGCGAGGCAGGAGGGCGCCAGCGCGCAGGCGAGCGCCTCGCGCTCGAGGTCGGCGCGGTAGAGCAGCGCCTGGGCGGCGGCGTGGGCCGCGCCCTCGTCGAGGGCGAGCGGCACGCTGACGCCGGTCCGCCCCGCCCCGGCCCCGGGGCGGCGGGCCTCGACGGTGGCGGAGCGGTAGTCGCGCCCCGGGTCGAGGTAGGACAGCGCCACGCTGCCGGGCAGCGCCCCGGCCTCGGCCCGGGTCCGGGTGAGGTCGGAGCGCCCGCCCCCGCCGGCCGCCAGCGCGTCGGGCGTCAGGGTCAGGGCCGGGGGCCGGGCGAGCGCGGCGAACACCACCCGCCCGCCGCTCTCGGCCGCCTCGAAGGGGTGGACGTGCTGGAGCGGCGCGATCGCCTCGCGGGGCGAGGTGACGGCCGTGACGGCGTAGCCCTCCACCACCCCGTGCAGGCCCGAGACGTCGAGGGGCACGCCCAGCCCCTCGCACAGCTCCGCCACCACGTCGGCCAGGGGGGCGAGGCCGAGGCGGCCGTTGATCCAGTGCCCGAGCCGGTAGTTGCCGGCGTCGCGCCAGATCCCGGACTGGTGCGGGAAGTCCGGGTAGGGCCGCGCGTCCCAGGTCCAGACCGCGCAGCGCTCCCAGTCCACCATCGGCCCGCCGTAGACCGGGGAGACCGGGTTGTGGCCGGCCTCGGGCCGCCAGTAGGCCAGCACCGCCTCGAGGTAGGCGCGCTGGGCCAGGAGGTCGCGCCGCCCGATCGAGAAGTAGGGCGTGAACGACTCGGCGGATTTGGGGTCGACGAAGACGTTGGGCTGGTTCGCGCCCTTGTCGATCGCCGGGCAGCCGAGCTCGGTGAAGCGGATCGGCTTGCCGCCCGGCACCCAGGCCGTGGGGGTGGCCGAGCGCACCCCGCCGGGGCGGTCGTGGTGGAGGTTGCCCCACCAGCCGCGCAGGTCCTTGAGGCGGAAGATCCAGTCCTCGCCGTGGGCGGCGTCGCGGATCGGGGTGCGGACCTGGGCGGCCCGGTCGGCCTCGGAGGCGTAGAACCAGTCGTAGAGCTCCCCGCCCGCGATGCCGGCCCGCAGGTAGGCCGGCTCGTAGGGCGAGGCGACGCCGGCGCGGGCGTCGGCGTGGTCGAAGCCCTCGCGCCAGTCGGTGAGCGGCAGGTAGTTGTCGAGGCCGATGCAGGCGATGGCCGGATCGGCCCAGAGCGGGTCGAGGTGGAAGAAGACGTCGCCCGAGCCGTCGGCGGGGCGGTGGCCGGCATACTCGGTCCAGTCCGCCCCGTAGGTGAGCGCGGTTCCCGGGCCGAGGAGCGCCCGCACGTCGGCGGCGAGCCGGCGCAGGGCCGCCACGGCCGGGAAGGCGGCGGGGCCGGAGCGCAGGGTGGTGAGGCCGACCATCTCGGAGCCGATCAGGAAGGCCTCGACGCCGCCGGCGGCCTCGGCGAGGCGGGCGCAGTGCAGGATGAAGCGGCGGAAGCCCCACTCGTCCGGCCGGGCGCTCGTCACGGTGGCGCCGGTCCAGGCGAGGTCGCGGGCTTGCGTGGCGCCGAAGAAGGCCGCGACCTGGTCGGCGACGAGGGCGCTGCGGTCGGGCGAGCCGGGGCGGCCCGGGGCGGGGTCGCAGGTGAGCCGGCCGCGCCAGGGAAAGGGCGGCTGCTCGGCCCGGCCGTGGGGGTCGGGCAGGCCGTTGCCCGCCGGGATGTCCATCATCAGGAACGGGTAGAGGGTGACGCCGAGGCCGCGCCGCCGCAGCTCGCGGATCGCCTGCACCACCGCGAGGTCGCTCGGCGCGCCGCCGATCAGCGGGTCGCCGGCGGCGTCGCGGCTGACGATGCCGGCGGTCTCGCGGGTGAGCCCCGCCGCCCGCCAGGTCTGGCCGGCGGTGGCCTTGGCGGGGGTCTCGGCCCGCGGCGCGATGCGGCAGGACGCGACGCGCAGGTCGCTGCCCTGCCAGGCCACCACCAGCGAGACGTGGCGGCAGGCCGGGGCCTCGGCCTGGAGCTGGTCGAGGGCGGCCGGCAGGTCGGGCCCGCCCGAGACGGTGTTCTGCGGCGACAGGGTGCCGAGGCCCGTGGCGGTGACGGGGTCGGTCGCGTACACGAACTCGCCCATGGCGGGGATCAGCGTCACGGCGGTGACGAGGTCCTCGAGGGCGGGACCGGCGTCGCGGCGCGTCGGGCGCCGGATGACCTCCGCGGTGATGACCGGGACGCGGTTGCCGAAGGGGGCGAGGGGCAGGTCCTCGAACACCAGGTAGGCGAGGCCGCGATAGGCCGGGGCCTTCCCTTCGATCGCCTCGATCCGGGGATCGGGGAGCTGGTCCTCGTCGCCGCGGTAGAGGCGGTGCGGGGTGTCGGCGAGGCGAAGGGGCCTGCCGTCGGCCCAGACCCGGCCGAGGCCCGTGATGGGCCCCTCGCAGAACGCGACCGCGAAGGAGGCGGTGTAGCGGTAGGCGACCGCGTAGGTCTTGGGGGCGCCGCCGCCCTTGCCGCCGGCGGGGCGCACCGTCTCGACGCTCTGGCTCTCCCTGATCCGCGCCGCCCAGACGATCTGGCCGGCGAGGCGGGTGCGCCCGAAGACCCGGGGCACGGGGGCGCCCTCCGAGGAGGCGGTGACGTAGAGGTCGGCGAGGCGCGGGCCCTGCGTGACGACGGGCTTGCGGCGCGCGCCAAAGAGGGCGCCGTCGAGGCCGCTGCCGGCGGCGGTGCCGAGGAGGCCGCCGAGGGCCCCGCCGAGCGGGCCGCCGAGCGCGCTGCCGACCGCCTGGCCGGCGTAGGAGAGGACGAGCGTGCTCATGGGGATCTTCAGGGGATGGGGATCTTCAGGGGAATGTCAGGGGAAACCGGGACCGGCGCGTGGATGGCGGCCCGCGGCGGGGCGGAGCGCCCCGCGCCCGCGGGGGGCGCTGTTCGACGCGGCGGCACACGGGACCGGGGATGTCATGAGGCGGAGGCGGATACTCCCCGCGGCGGCGGGCGCGTGCACGACGACGGGACGGCCCCGGGCGGAGGCCGGCCGGATCGGGCGGAGGCCGGCCGGATCGGGCGGCCCGGCACGGGGCCGGAGCCGGGGCCGTTCAGGCGGAGATCCGGCTCCCGCGCGGCGCCGGGCCGGGGCGATCGGGGAACCGGAACGCGTAGGCGGCGCGCCGGGCCCAGGCCTGCGGCAGGCCGCTCTCCACCACCGCGTGCCCGTCATAGGCGTGGATCATCCGCCCTGCCCCGCTCAGGATCGCGCAGTGCTTGGCCGGCACGCCCGCCCGCCAGCGGAACAGCAGCACGTCGCCCGCCCCCGCCGCCTCGAGGGCGATCTCCGCCAGGTGCCGCCGCCCGGCGTCCCGCAGCGCCTCCGCGCCCTCCGCCTCGCCCCAGTCCGGCGTGTAGGGCGGCGGCGCCTCGGGCTCCGGGCCGTAGAGGTCGCGCCACACTCCCCGCACCAGGCCGAGGCAGTCGCAGCCCACCCCCCGCAGGGAGGCCTGGTGGTGGTAGGGCGTGCCCAGCCACCGGCGCGCCAGCGCCACCACGCGCCACCCCTCAGGCAACCCGGCCCCCGTCGTTGCCGGCGCCGCTCTGCGCGTAGCCGGTGGCGTAGTCGTTGCCCGGGATGTGCGGGCAGCCGCGGAAGCGCGCGCCGTTGCCGAACTTCGCCCCGCAGGTCGTGAAGGTCTTGTCGCAGCCCGCCGTCAGCACGAAGGCGTCGCCCGCCCGGATCGGCTCGGGGGCCGGCTGCCACAGGTCGAGGCTGGCGGGCGCCAGGGGCCCGGGCCGGGCGTGCGCCCGCACCTCGCAGGACAGCCCCGCCTGGGCGCCCGAGGTCCAGGTCAGCCGCCCGCCCGTGAACCAGCCGTCCGGGTAGGGCCCGAGCCCGGCGGTGCGGATCGTGCGGGCCGAGAGCGCCTCGGCGACGCTGGCGCCGGCCCGCAGCGCCGGGGCCGCGAGGTCGACGCCGCAGCGGGCGTCGCCGAGGTCGGCGTCGCAGGAGCGCTGGAACAGGCGGCCGCGGGGCTGGTTGAGGGCGGCGGCCAGGCTGCGGACCTCGGCCGAGAAGCCGGTGCGCCCGCGCGCCACCTCGCCGAGATGGCCGGAGAGGACCAGCACCCGGTCGGCCGGGCTCGCCCAGTCGACGCGCCAGACCGCGACGGCGGCGGCGTCGAACAGGCCGCGGACGAGCTCGGCCTCGGCGAGGCGCCCGTCGCGCAGCGCCCCCATGACCTCGAGCCCGTCGACGGCGAGCCCGCTCGACTGCTCGAGGGCCGAGGCGGTGGCGCCGGTCTCGGGCGCGCACGCGACCCCCTCGACCACCAGGGTCTCGTCGTGGTCGGTGAAGCCGAGGCGCAGGCCGTCCCGGCGGGTGACGATCCAGCACCAGGCGAGCGTGGTGGCGCCCGAGGCGAGGGCGGCGGCGAGGCCGGGGGTGAGGGGCTTCATCGGCGCAGCTCGTTGCTCGTCATGGGCGCAGCTCGATGACCGGGATGTCGGCGACGAGGCCGGCCTGCACGGCCTGGTGGTCGACGGCGATGCGGTCGCTGGCGAAGCGCACGGGCACGTCGAAGGCGAAGCCCGCGCTCACGAGGGCGCCGGCGGCGGGCGCCGTCCGGAAGGTGACGAGGCCCGTCGTGGTGTCGACGCTGGCGCGCTCGGGGGCCTGCGCGACGCCGTCGAGGGCGAGGCGCACGCTGCCGGCGACCGGCTTGGCGATGGGGCGGGCGTAGGGCGAGAAGGCGCCGCCGTAGGTCTTGACGAGCTGAAACGTCGTGGTGCGCCCGTCGCCGCGCCCGAGCACTTGGTCGGTCGGCCGCACGGCGACGCCCGGGGGCGCGGAGGCGTGGTCGAAGGTGTCGCGCCAGCGGAAGCCGTGGAGGGGCCCGCGGCGCTCCTCGAAGAACGCGAGGAGCAGGGCGACGTCCTGGGCGGTGCGCAGCGCCGGACCGGCGTTGTAGGTGCGCCGGGAGTGGCGCCACAGGGCGTTGCGCTCCTCGTCGCCGGAGCCCAGCGTGACGATCTCGGTGCGGCGCTCGGGCCCGCCGCGGGAGCCGTAGGAGAGGTTCACGGGGAAGCGCACCTCGTGGAAGGGGGCCGGCATCTCAGAGGCTCCGCAGGCCGCGCTGCACCGCGCGCGCCAGGGCCGCCGTCACCTGCGCCTCGGAGCGCGCGAAGCTCGGGGCGTCCGGCGTCGCGATCGAGACCGAGACCTGCACGGTCGGCGCAGGCGGGGGCTGCGGCAGCCCGCGGGCGGCCGGGACGATGCGGCCGGGCTGGAGCGGCACGAAGGTTTCCCGCCCGTTCTCGCCGACCGTGTAGGCGACGCCCGGCGTCACCGGCCCGCCCGCGGCCCGCCCGGTGGGGTTGGGGCTGAGGCCGAGGCCGCCCAGCAGGCTGCCGATCAGGTCGGTGCCGGCCCCGCCCCGGCCGAACAGGCCGTCGAAGGCGCGGTCGATGCTCCGGCCGGCGAGCGACGTGGCGAGCCGGTTGAGCACTGTGCCCAGGGTCTGGCCCTGCAGGACCGCCCCCTTGAGGCCGTCGGCGAGCAGCGCGCCGAACTCCCGCGACGCCGACAGGAAGGCGCGCTGGGCCGCCTCGGCCTGGTGCACCTGCTCGGTCGCGGTCCCGTAGGCCTGGGCGACCCGGTCGATCTCCGCCGTCAGGGCCGATGTCACCGCGAGGTCCGCCTTCTTGGCGGCCTCCAGCAGGCGGAACGCCGCCTCGGCCCTGGCGGCGACGCCCTCCTGCTGGCCCACCACCTCGGCCTCGACCCGGAGCGCGCCGGTCCGCCTCGTGATGCGGGCGATCTCGGCCCGGTACGCGTCGTCCCCGGCCTCGTCCCGGGCCGGCCCGGACGCGACCGGCCGGCTCGCGCGCGCGCGCGCCGGGACCGCGCCGGGGGGCTCGCTCCCGCCGGGCGCGGGCTCCCCG
>NZ_KZ984653.1 GCF_003574465.1 Methylobacterium crusticola | reverse complement strand
GCCCCCGCCCGCCGCCGCCCGCCCGGTGCGCGGGCCGCGGCGGGGCTGGGGATCCTCGGCGGCGCGGGGCCGGTGTCGGGCCGGCGGCGATCCGCCGTGCCCTCGGGCCAGGGGCGTCAGGCGAGGCGCTGCGCCGTCCAGTCGCCGGCGCAGCCCCGGTCCGCGAAGGTCCAGGTGCCGCTGCCGCCGGCCCCGGCGAGCTGGCCGCGGGCGGTGGCGGCGATCCCGAGCGTGCCGATGCTCGCATCCACCAGCCCCTGCGGGCTGACGTCGCCCGAGGCCGTGAACAGTCCGAAGTCGCCGCTGTGGCCGATGACGCCGTTGGTGACGCTCACGTCAATCTGGTGCCGGGCGCAGGCGCCCTCTGTCGGGACGAAGGTCACGGCCCAGCGCCCGTCGTAGGGAGAGGCCGCCTGGGCGCTCGCGGGCCGGGGCGGCGCCGACAGCGCCAAGCCGGCGAGGAGGCACGGCACCAGCCCGCGCGGCATGTAGCCCATCATCACCGCCCCCCATCGCGGGCGCGCGGCCCGCAGGCGTGGTGTGTAGGGGGAACCCGGACCCCCGGCAAGCCGGGGCTCCCGGGGCCGCCGGGGCGGGACCGCTCGTCCCGGCGGCGCCGGCCCGGCGGCACGCTGGGTCCTTGAGGCGCCACGCCCCCGCGCAGGCCGGCGCCCGGGTCCGGATCCTGCCGGCCGGCTCGGCCGTGTTGTGCTCCGGCCTCCCGCGTAGGATGGTGGCCGGCGCCGGTTGCGGTGCGCACGAGGGTGGTTGGAGCATGAGAGGACGGATCGCGGGCGCCGTCGCGGTGATCGCCGCCGCCGCCCTGGCGCGACCGGCTGGCGCGGCCGACGTGCGGATCGCCGTCGACAAGGCCGCGCAGCGCATGACCGTCACGGTCGACGGGCGGGAGCGCCACGCCTGGCCCGTGTCGACCGGGGCGGCGGGCTACGCCACCCCGGCGGGCTCCTTCGCGCCCTCCCGCCTCGTGCCGATCCACTACTCCCGGGAGTGGGACGACGCGCCGATGCCGCACGCGATCTTCTTCACGGATGCGGGCCACGCCATCCACGGCAGCCGGGCCACGGGCCGGCTCGGCACCCCGGCCTCGCACGGCTGCGTGCGCCTGGCGCCCGCCCACGCCCGGACGCTGTTCGCCCTCGTGCGGGCGGAGGGAATGGCGAGCACCCGGATCGAGATCGCCGGCGCGGATCCGGCCGCGGGGACGGATTCGGCCGCCGCGGGGGCGGATGGCGGCTACGCCGGGGGTGACTACCGCCGCCTCACGAGCTTCAACCCCCTCGTCTCCGGCATCATGGCCGAGGCGCCGCAGCGCGCCCGGCCGCGGGCGCCCTGATCCCGCATCCGGTCCGGCGGGGCGCTCCGGCGGCCCGGGCCGGATCGATCTGCGCGCCGTCCCGGCGGCGGCTCGGCCGCGGGCTCGCACTGCCGCGCGGGGGCGGGCCCGGGCGGGAAGCCCCGCCGCTCGGGCCCGCGACGGTCGCGTCCCCGTGGCCGGCGCACCGAGCGATCCGGCCAGGGCGGTCGTGGTCGCGCTCTACTGTCGCAGGATTCCCTCGCCCAAGGCGAAGCTGAAACCGGCAAGCCGAGGGCGAGTTGGTCCCGGCGCTCACGCGCCCCTCGGCACAATCAAGGTAGAACGCCCATGCATCGTCGCCTCGCACTCACCGCTATAGCTTCGGCCGTGGCCTCTTCGTCTTTCATCGGTGCCGCTTTTGCGAAGAACCCGGCGAGCTCTGCCGCAGCAACTTCGGGCAACACTGGCGCCAAGATGGGCGAGGCGGAAGCCAAGCACGCGGCCGACACGCTCGCGGTCGGGGCGATGTCCCTCGCCGCCAGCCGGGTCGCGCTGAAGAAGGCCAAGGACGACGACGTCAAGGAATTCGCCCAGTTCGAGGTCGCCGAGCAGGAGACCATCGCGGATGTCCTGAAGGCGATGCGCGACCAGACCGTCGCCGCGAGCGGGCAGGTGCAGCCGCCGTCGGAGCCCGAGGTCACGGGCCAGCTCGACCCCAAGGGCAAGGCGATGCTGGAGAAGCTGGAGGGCGCCAAGGCCGGCTCGGCGTTCGACCGCGAGTACGTCAAAGGGCAGATCGAGGGCCACCAGGCACTGCTCAAGATTCAGGACGCCTACCTGGCGACCGGCAAGGATCGCGAGAACCTCGGGGTCGCCAAGCTCGCCCGCGGTCAGATCAAGGAGCACCTCGTACTCCTCGCCGGCATCGACAAAGACCTGAAGGATTGAGCGGCGCGGCGGCCCCCCCGACGGCGCGGGCCGCGATCCGCTCCTGGCGGGCGCGGTGCCCGCCACCGCCGGGGGCAGCACGGCCCCCTCGCCGGAGCCGTTTCGCCGCCAGCGGTCGCGGCTCACGTTCCCGGCGCGGGCCGCGGCCGGTCGGTCTCACAGCAACCAGAGGGTGCAGCCGAGGCCCAGCCCGGCCACGATGATGAACCCGATGAACAGGTACAGCGGCGCGACCACGCGGTTGTGCGCGTAGCCGGGCTTGAGCTTGGCTCCCCGCCACCGTTCCTGTGTTTCCGCCCGCCGCGCCTTGGCGATGTCGACCGGCGACAGCGCGTTTCCTCCCGCTTCCTCGCAGGTGCCCAGCATCGCCATGCCGGGATCGAACACCTCGACCTTGTCGCCGCTGCGACCGGAATCGATGTCGCCCTTCAGCATGGCGGCGTTCGGGTGCGCGTCGTCCGTGGGAGCGGGCGTGGTGCCCCGCTGTGCGGAGAGATGCGGAGGCACGTCCGTCTCGGTGTCCATCGCGGCGCTGTCCTGAATTATCGGGGGAAATGACCGAGCGCCACGTAGGCGACCAGCGCAACAACGATCACCAGGAGAGCAAGACCGAGCAGTGTCGGCATGATCGTGTTGGTGCGTCGCTCGGGCTTATGACTTGGCAGTGCCATTGAAATTTCTGCGCTCGGTTGGGTTGATACAGCGCCAAAGCCCCCGAAGGTCGTAGGTTCCCGGATTTCTCGAAGAACAGGCCGGACGCACGCGCGCTCGTCCGGGCATGCCGGTTTTAGGGGCGGCGCGGCCGGGGCAAGGGCGCTTCTGCCGCGAACGGACCGCGACCACGCCTCCGGCACATCCACGGAGACGGTCGCGCGCCCGGCCTGCGTCATCGGGCACCGGATTTCTCGCGGGATGGGGAGAAGGCCGCGGTGCCGGTGGAGAGGATCGAACTCCCGACCTTCGGTTTACAAAACCGCTGCACTACCGCTGTGCTACACCGGCGCTCCCGCCCGCCGTCGATAGCAGCCGCCCGGAGTCGGTTCAACCCGAGCCCCCGTGCCGGCGCGATGCTGCACTGCCGTTGCTGCGCTGCAACATAAGGTCGCGCAGTGCGGGATCGCGGGGACGCTGGCACGTGAATCGCGTCGCGGCGGCCCAGTCAGGTGGGTTGTTCGCCCCGGCCCGGGGCCCGCCTGCGGGTATCCGCGGATGGCCGGTGGAGGTGGCATGGCCGACTTTCTCACCATCGCGCTCGTCTGCGCCAAGACCCTGGCGGCGCCCGACTGCTCGCGCGACACGGCCCTCGACGTGGCGGTGGCGCCGGCCGCGACGCCGATAATCTGCCTCATGCAGGGCGAGACCATCGCCGCCCAGGGCGGCTTCGTGGATCGAGCAGAGACCTACCTGAAGATCACCTGCGAGCGCCGCCGCACCGCTGCGCTCGAGCCCGACACGGCGGCCCAGTAAGTCCCGCCGCCCCGCAGGAGTGGGCGCGCGGCCGCGCGAGGCGTGGGGCTCCACGCGGGCGGGCTCTCGGTCACGACCGAAGCCGCATTGCCCGGCAGCACGGGTCGGGCCTCCCATGAGGCGCGGGCCGCGTCGGCTGGGTGCAGCGCCAGGAGCGCGGCGCGGATGCGCCGGTCCGACGCATCCTTTCCGAAACGTTGCCCGATCGCCGGCCCGTTTACGCTTCGTTAAACCTGTGGTGGCGATCCTGGGGGCATCGTGAAGCCCGCAGGTACGCCCGTGATCCAGAGCCGTTCGACCAGCATCGACGACCCGTCCGCCGCCTGTCCCGTCTCCCTCGAGGTGCTGGGCCAGCTCTCGCGCGCCGACCCCCGGCGGGTCCCCGACATCGTCGCGGACATACCGGAGGCCACGCGGGCGCGCCTCGCGGTCTACCTCTACGGCCGCAGCCACACGCACGAACTCGGCATCCGCATCGCGGCCACCTGCGAGGACGCCACGCTCCAGCGCACCGCCGGGATCGTCGGCAGCAGCCTCTATGCGCAGTCGCGCAAGCCCTACGTCCTGCCGGCCTACGGCACCTCGCACGCGGCGCCGCGGCGCAAGGTCAGCCTCGGCGGCTCGGCGCGGCCGTGAGCACCGGCTGCGCTCCCGCGTCGCCCCGCCGCGGGCGGACCCGCGACGTGGGCGACGCGGGGCCGGGCGGCGGTCAACTCCGCAGCGCGGGGCCCCGCTCGGCCTCGGGGTAGCCGCCCGAGATGCCGCCGAGGCGCGTCTCGAGTTCGGCGACCCGAGTCTGCAAGGCGTCGATCTGCTGGACGGCCTTCACCAGCACGCCGATCAGGGCCTCCTGCTTGGCCTCGGCGGATGTCTGGCTCAGCGCCTGGTGGACCTGTTGGCTCAGCGTATCCGTGGCCATGCGATGGATCCTCGAGTGGGTTCGGGACGATCCCTGCCGCGGTCCCGGGGTCGGCGCGCCGGGGAGCGGCCGCGGCAGGGCGGTGGACCTGGCCCCCGTGCCCGGCGGCCGTGACGGTCGCCGGGCACGGTCCGGGCCGGGGTCAGGCCGGGCTCACGGGCAGGGGTGCCGCCGCCCGTCGTTGCCGAGATAGGTGCCCGATGCCGGGTCGTAGGACCGGAAGCGCTGGGTGCAGTAGCTGACCTGGTCGGCGTCCGACGTCTCGACGCCGACGGTCGCGGGCGCGTAGCCGTAGCCGGCGGGCGCGTAGCCGCCGCCGTAGCCGCCGTAGCCGGTGGCGGCGTAGCCGTCGCCGTAATCCCCGTACCCGTACGCACCGTCGCCGTACGCGTAGCCGGCACTGCCCGCGGCGAGTCCGAGGCCGAGCCCGAGGCCCAGTCCGGCGGCCCCGTAGCCGAAGCCGCGCCCGCGGTAGTAGCCGCCGCGATTGCCCGCGAAGCCGGCCCCGCGGTACACGCCGCCGCCGGGCCGGAAGCCGCCATTCACGACGGCGTTGCCGCCGCGCAGGCCGCCCGCGCCGGCCGCGAAGCCCGCGCCGCCGGCCGGCCCGCCGCGGAAGCCCGTTCCGGCGAGGCCCGCGCCGCCCCGGACGCCGTTGCCGCCGAACCCGGCGCCGCCGAGGCCCGCGCCGCCGCGAAAGCCGTTGCCCGCGAAGCCGCCGCTCCGGAAGCCGCCGCCGCCGCCGTGGAAGCCGCCGCCGCTGAAGCCGCCCCCGCGGAAGCCGCCGCCCGGCCGGGCGTCGGCGATCATCGGGGCGAAGGCGAAGGCGCTCGCGACGGCCGCGGCGGCGAAGAGGTGGGTTTTCATGCTGTCGACCTGAATCTGGAGGGAATCCCCATGCTCAGTGAACGCCGCCCGCCCGGGTTCGGTTCGTCCTGCGGGCCTTTGTCATCCCGCGTCGGCCGCCGGGCGCCATGGGCCGGCCCGCGGCGGCGTGATCCCGGCGATGTGCGGGATCGCACCTGCCGGGCGGCGCCCGGGGCGGGCCCGCAACGGAGTTGAAACCGCCAGGCTCTAAACCGCGGGTCGTCGACGTCGTCACCGACGGCACACGGGGACCAAGATCATGCTGGACATCATCCGCATCATCGCTGCCGCCGCGGTTCTGGCAGCATGGTGCTTCGTCGCCCCGGCCAAGGCGGAGGATCCGGCCGCCGGCACCCGGGGCGCGGAGCGGGGCGCGCCCGCCGTCGCGGCCGCCTGCCCGCCGCGGCCCTCCCGCGCCTGACGGGCGGCAGCGGAGGTCAGGTCCCTGTCCGCGCGCCGCGGCGCGCCGCCTCTCCGCCCCGTCGCTCGCGCCCGGTGACGGGACGCGCCCGGCCGGGCGACGCGGGAGGACGGTCCTTGCGCCCGGTGGCCGTCGCTGCCGGCGCGGTCGGTCGGATCCCCGCCTCGGCCGGCATCCGGCTCACGCCGGGTCGATGCGCGCGCGAGCGGTGAGCCGGCCGATGTCCAGGATGCGGATGCGCCCGCGGCTGGTGGCGATCACGCCGGCGCGCTTCCAGGCCTGAAGCTGCCGGTTGACGCTCTCGCGCGTCGCCCCGACGAAGACCGCGAGATCTTCCTGCGACACCATCACCTCGGCGCCGTAATCGTTGCACAGGCCGAGCAGCCGGCGCGCGACCCGCTGCTCCAGGGCCAGGAACGACGCCTCCTCGGCCCGCTCGCTCATCCAGCGGATGCGGGCGCACAGGAGCTCGATCAGCTGCACGGCGAGGCCCGGGCGGCTCTCGATCAGCGCCAGCAGGTCGCTGCGCAGGATGACGAACAGGTCGGTCGGCTCGCTCGCGAGGGCGGTGGCGGTGCGGGGATGGCCGTCCAGGAGGGCGACCTCGCCGAACACGTCGCCGGGCCCGAGCATGTTGAGGGTGACTCGCCGGCCATCCTCCGTCCCGGTGGTGATGCGGATCTGGCCGCGGCGGATCGCGTAGAGGGCGTCGCCGGGGTCGCCCTTGAAGAACAGGGTGCGTCCGGCCTCCAGGCTGCGCGTCACGCACAAGGCCGCGATCGCCTCGACGGCCGCGCCGCCGAGGCTCGCGAAGAACGGGTTGACGGCGAGCAGGCGGGCGAGGTCGCGCGTCTCGGTCATGGCTCGTCCCTCGGAGCACGGGGCCTGATCGCGCCCGCGCGGTCGGCGGCGAGCTTGCCGCGAACCCTCCTGCCCTGGCCAGGGGGCGGTGCCGCGCCCGTCCCCGGCCGCGCCCGTCCCCGGCCGCGCCCTCCCCCGCGCGTGGTGCGCCGCGCGAACCCTTCGGCCTCCCGGGGATTGTCCCAACGGCGGGCGATCGTCCCGGCGTGGGCCGCCCGGCGAGCGTGCGGCTGGGGTTCTTCGCCGAGGAGGCCACGATGGCTGTCGCGAGCGTGATGGTTCCGGTGGACCTGGAGCCCGGCTCGCGCGGGCGCGTCGCCGTGGCGCGATCGGTCGCCGCGCGGTTCTCGGCGCGGCTCGTCGGCGTCGCCGCCCGCGAGGCCCTGCCGGTCCGCCTCTACGGCAAGGGCGCCTACGTCACCACCCGCATCGTCGGCGAGGAGGACGCGCGCGCCGCCGCCGACCTCGCCCGGGCGGAGCGGGTTTTTCGCGATGGGGCCGGCCCTCAGGCCGACGTCGCCTGGCGCGCCCGAAGCGGCGACCTGATGGCCTTCCTGACCGAGCAGGCCCGTGCCGCGGACCTCGTCGTCGTCGGACGGCAGCCCGCGAACGACGACGACGGCTGGTGCGCCGGCCTCGCGCCCGGCGAACTGATCCTGCGCCTGGGGCGTCCCGTCCTGATCGTGCCGCCGGGCGTCGCCGCGCTCGCGGCCGCGCGGATCGTGGTGGCCTGGAAGGACACCCGCGAGGCTCGCCGCGCCGTGCGGGATGCGCTCCCGTTCCTCGCCGCCGCGCGGTCCGTCTGCATCGCGACGGTCGGGCCCGAGGCCGCGCCGGACGGGGCGGAGGACGTCGCGGACCACCTCGCCCGGCACGGCGTCGCCGGCCTCCGCCTCGCGCGGCCGCAGGCGGCGGGCAGCGTGGCCCAGGCCCTCGTCGCCCTCGCGCACCGGGAGGAGGCCGACCTGATCGTCGCCGGCGCCTACGGCCACTCGCGGCTGCGCGAGCGGATCTTCGGCAGCGTCACCCGGCAACTCCTCGCCGCGACGCCGGTCTGCTGCCTGATGAGCCACTGACGCGCGCTCCGGACGATCGCCGCACGCGCCCGCGGCGGCGCGCCCAGGGGCCCGCGCCGGCGCGCCCCGGACTCGGGACCGCCGCGCCGCGCGTGTGCGCTCGCGCACCTCCCCGGTCCGGGCGGGCTGCTACAACGAGCCTGCCCTTCACGGGCGTTTCCTCCCTAGACTTCGGCCGCTCGCGAGAGCGGCCTTTTTGTTGCCCGCCGCGGACCGGGCGCGGCGCGCGGCNCCGGGCCGCGAGGGCGTCGGCCGCCGTGGCGCAGCCGAGGGCGGCGGCCGCGGCGCCGGCGAGGATCAGGAGGCGCTGCATCGGGAAGCTCCGGCATGGACGACGCGCCGGCTCTGCGCCGGGCCGGGTGAACGGCGGATGAGCGCGCCGAACGGCGCGAGGGGCCCGGCAGGTGCCGGGCCCCTCGCGACGGATCCCTCGCGTCCGGCGCTCGGCCGGCGGCCGGCGTCCGCGGGACGCGGTCCCGCGGAGTGGGCCCTCACCACTGGTAGCGGATGCCGGCCCGGCCGCCGCCGCCCACCAGGTCGCCGCCGATGCGGTAATCCGCCCGCACGAAGCCCGACAGACCCGTCTTCAGGTTGAACAGGTTGAGCGAGGCCT
>NZ_KZ984652.1 GCF_003574465.1 Methylobacterium crusticola | reverse complement strand
CCCGCGGCGGGCTCCCGGCGGCGCGCCGGACGGGACGCGCCGTCGGGCGGCGCGCCCGCCTCCCCGGGCGAGGCGTTAGGACTCCGTCGACCCAACTGCGCTAGGATGCACGCCCCAGAGGCCTGCGGGACCGACGCGTGCGCTATCCTCCCCACCTGCTCGAAGAGATCCGCTCCCGCCTCTCGGCCTCCGAGGTCGTCGGGCGGCGCGTGCGGCTGAAGAAGGCGGGGCGCGAGTGGCGCGGGCTCTCGCCGTTCAACGCCGAGAAGACGCCGTCCTTCTACGTCAACGACCAGAAGCAGTTCTACCACTGCTTCTCCTCGGGCAAGCACGGCGACGTCTTCACCTTCCTGATGGAGACCGAGGGGGTGTCGTTCCCGGAGGCCGTGGAGCGGCTCGCCGCCGAGGCCGGGGTCGCGCTGCCGGCGCCGACCGAGGCCGCCCGCGAGACCGAGACGCGCCGGCGCGGCGCCCTCGAGGTGATGGAGCTCGCCTGCGCGTTCTTCGAGGACCAGCTCGCCGGCCGGGCCGGGGGACGGGCGCGGGACTACCTCGCCGGCCGCGGCCTCGACGGCGAGATCCGCCGCACGTTCCGGCTCGGCTACGCCCCGGCCGAGCGCTACGCCCTGCGCGATCACCTCGCCGCCCGGGACGTGCCGGCCGAGCTGATGGTCGAGCTGAACCTCCTCACCACCGGGGACGACATCAAGGTGCCGTTCGACCGGTTCCGCGACCGGGTGATCTTCCCGATCCGGGACGTGCGCGGCCGCGTGGTCGCCTTCGGGGGCCGGGGCATGAGCCCCGACGCCAAGCCGAAGTACCTGAACTCGTCCGAGACGCCGCTCTTCCGCAAGGGCGCGATGCTCTACAACCACCACGCGGCCCGCCGGAGCGCGCACGCCAGCGGCCGTGTCATCGCCGTCGAGGGCTACGTCGACGCCATCGCGATGACGCTCGCCGGGCACCCGGAGGTGGTGGCCTCCCTCGGCACCGCGCTGACCGAGGACCAGCTCGCGCTCCTCTGGCGCATGGCCGACGAGCCGATCCTGTGCTTCGACGGCGACGGCGCCGGGCGGCGGGCCGCCTACCGGGCCCTCGACGTGGCGCTGCCCGCGCTCCAGCCCGGCAAGTCGCTGCGCTTCGCCCTCCTGCCCGAGGGCCAGGATCCCGACGACCTCCTGCGCACGAGCGGCCCGGCCGCCATCGACCGGGTGCTCGAGGGCGCGCGGCCGATGGTCGAGGTGCTGTGGTCGCGCGAGGCCGAGATGGGCCCGGTCGACACGCCCGAGCGCCGGGCCGGCCTCGCCCAGCGCGTGCGGGAGATCGTCGGCGGCATCCGCGACGAGACGCTCAAGCGCTACTACCGCGACGAGATCGAGGCGCGCCTGCGCGGGATCGGGCCCGGCGCGGCCTCCCGCCAGCCGGCGGGCGGGCGGGCGCCCTTCGTCCCGCGCCGCGGGGCCTTCGCGCCGGCCCAGCCCGTCTCGCCGCGCCTGACCGCCCGGGCGAGCCCGCTCCTCGCCCGCTCGTCCCTGTTCACCGGCGGCTCGTCGTCACGGGAGGCCCTGATCGTCGCGGCCCTGCTGGTGCACCCCCAGCTCCTCGCCCACGAGGCCGAGGAGCTGGCCGAGATCGCCTTCGAGGGCCAGGACGCCAAGGCCCTGCGCGGCGTGCTCCTCGACTACGCGGCGGAGGGCGGCGGCGACCCGGCGCTCCTCGACGCGCGGCTGGCGCGGGCCGGGCTCGCGGCGGCGGCCGGCCGGGTCGCCGCCCTGGTGCGCCCGGGCGACCGCTGGGCGCTCGATCCCCACGCCGATCCGGTGCGGCTGGAGGACGCGCTTCGGCAGGCCGTGATCTTGCACCGCAAGGCCGGAACGCTACATAGCGAACTCCGGGCCGCCGAACGCGCCCTCGCCGAGGAGGAAACGGAGGCGACTTTCGCCTGGCTGCGCGACGTCAAGAGCCGTCAGTCCGTCGTGGCGGGCGCGGAGGGCGACGCGGACGCGACCGATGCCGGGGAGACGGAGACGCACTGAGGCCGCGCGCCACGCGTGACTTCGGCGCCCGATCCGGGATAGTTAACGACAAGTCAAGCAGATTGCTTGCACATTCGCGTGAGATTCGAGGGTGGCTGAGCCGTGCGCTCCGCCGCCCGTCAGTACATCAGCGGTGCCGATACGGCGGGGGCCTCAGCTCGCCCAGGTGCGCCGGCGCCGGAACCATAGGCTGAACATGGCGACGAAGGCAACGGAACGAGACGAGACCGAAGCGGCCCCCGAGCAGCAGACCGACGGCCCGCTCCTCGACCTGACGGATGCCTCCGTCAAGCGGATGATCAAGCTCGCCAAGAAGCGCGGCTACGTCACCTATGACGAGCTGAACGAGGTGCTGCCCCAGGAGGAGTTCACCTCCGAGCAGATCGAGGACGTGCTGGGCCAGCTCTCCGAGCTCGGCGTCAACGTCGTCGAGGCGGAAGAGGCCGACGACGGCCAGCCCGAGGGTGCGGCGCCCGAGGGCGGCGAGGAGGAGGAGGCCGGCGAGAGTGGCGAGGTCGCCGAGGCCTCGCCCGCGCGCCCCGTGGTGCTGCGCACCGAGACCGCCAAGGAGCCGACGGACCGCACCGACGACCCGGTGCGGATGTACCTGCGCGAGATGGGCTCGGTCGAGCTCCTCTCCCGCGAGGGCGAGATCGCCATCGCCAAGCGCATCGAGGCGGGGCGCGAGGCGATGATCGCGGGGCTCTGCGAGAGCCCCCTGACCTTCCAGGCCATCATCATCTGGCGCGACGAGCTCGTCGACGGCCGGGTGCTCCTGCGCGACATTATCGACCTCGAGGCGACCTATGCCGGGCCCGACGGCCGCGCCGGCCCGCCCGAGGTGGAGAGCGAGGGCGAGGCCGAGAGCGAGGTCGACGGCGCCCCGCCGGAGGGGGACGGCGACGAGGACGACCTCGAGAACAACGTCTCGCTCTCGGCCATGGAGGCCGAGCTGAAGCCGCGCGTGCTCGAGACCTTCGACGCGATCGCGGACAATTACCGCAAGCTGCGCAAGGTGCAGGCCGAGCAGGCCGAGACCCGGCTCCAGGGCAGCGGCGCCTCCGAGTCGCAGGGGCAGCGCTACGCGGAGCTGAAGAACCGCGTCGTCGCCGACGTGAAGTCGCTGTCGCTGAACGCCAACCGCATCGAGGCGCTGGTCGAGCAGCTCTACGACATCAACAAGCGCCTGATCTCGCACGAGGGCCGCCTGATGCGCCTCGCCGAGAACCACGGCGTCGCCCGCGACGAGTTCCTGCGCCACTACCAGGGCTACGAGCTCGACCCGCACTGGGTCGAGCGCGTGGGCAAGCTCGGCGGCAAGGGCTGGAAGAACTTCACCGAGCGCGGGCACGACGGCATCGCGACCCTGCGCGAGCAGATCACCTCGCTCGCCTCCGAGACCGGACTGGAGATCCAGGAGTACCGGAAGATCGTCCACATGGTCCAGAAGGGCGAGCGCGAAGCCCGCCAGGCCAAGAAGGAGATGATCGAGGCGAACCTCCGGCTCGTGATCTCGATCGCCAAGAAGTACACGAACCGCGGCCTGCAGTTCCTGGACCTGATCCAGGAGGGCAACATCGGCCTGATGAAGGCGGTGGACAAGTTCGAGTACCGCCGCGGCTACAAGTTCTCGACCTACGCCACGTGGTGGATCCGGCAGGCGATCACCCGCTCGATCGCCGACCAGGCCCGCACGATCCGCATCCCGGTGCACATGATCGAGACGATCAACAAGATCGTCCGCACCTCGCGCCAGATGCTGCACGAGATCGGCCGCGAGCCGACCCCGGAGGAGCTGGCCGAGAAGCTGGCGATGCCGCTCGAGAAGGTGCGCAAGGTCCTCAAGATCGCCAAGGAGCCGATCTCGCTCGAGACCCCGATCGGCGACGAGGAGGATTCCCACCTCGGCGACTTCATCGAGGACAAGAACGTCGTCCTGCCGATCGACGCGGCGATCCAGTCGAACCTGCGCGAGACCACCACCCGGGTGCTGGCCTCGCTCACCCCCCGCGAGGAGCGCGTGCTGCGCATGCGCTTCGGCATCGGCATGAACACCGACCACACCCTCGAGGAGGTCGGCCAGCAATTCTCGGTCACCCGCGAGCGCATCCGCCAGATCGAGGCCAAGGCCCTGCGCAAGCTCAAGCACCCGAGCCGGTCGCGCAAGCTGCGGAGCTTCCTCGACAATTGACGCCGCCTGGGTCGACCGGCCGACGCGGGAAGGCCGGGTGCCCCTTCCTGCCTGGGCTCGTCGGGCCGGTGGCCGGCGCCGGCGGCTCGTCGCCGGAAATCGGCGCGCCCCCGCACGGCGCGTCGGGCGCCCAGGGGCGAAGCCCTGGCGCGCCGCGTGCCGGTGCCGGACGGTTCGTGGCGTGACGGCATCCCTGGCGGCGCCCCCGCCGGTGCCGGCCGACCAAAGGGGCTCGCGTGAGGTTCGTCCGCCCCCGTGGGCCGCCGCGACCGGCCCCGCTGCCGCGTCGCGGGACGGGGGCGACGCCCCGCTTGCCCCACCTCTCCGAAGCCTTGCCGTAATCCGACGCNACCCGCCCCTTGGCTCTGCCCCGATACCGACGGCCATGGCGGACGGCTCGGAGGCGAGCGCGATCCCGATCGGGCTGTTCCGGGCCTGCGTGGCCCTGCGGGACTGGCTGCTCAGCGAGGGCTCGCGGCTGCCGGAATCCGGCGACCTCCTCGCCGGCATGGCCGAGCGGCTGAACGACCTCGGCGTGCCCATCGACCGGGTCACCACCGCCATCGACGCCCTGCACTCGGACTATTCCGGCGTCGGCCGGTTCTGGACGCGGGAGAGCGGGGTGAGCTTCCGGCTCTTCCCGCACGGCGAGGCCTCCGAGCGGGCGCTCGCGGCGAGCCCGTTCGCGCACGTCTACGCCACCGGCGAGTGGCTGCTCCTCAACCTCGCCGAGACGCACGAGGAGCGCTTCTCGATCCTGCCGGAGCTGAAGCAGGCCGGCTACACCTGGTACCTCACCATCCCGCTGTTCTTCACGAACGGCACCAAGAACGGCGTCACCTTCGCGACGCGGGCGCCCGGGGGGTTCAGCCACGAGCACATGGCGATCCTGCGCTTCATCGTGCCGACCCTCTCGGCCGTGATGGAGATGCGGGGCCTCAACACGCGCCTCGACCACGTCCTGCGGGTCTACGTCGGCGACGGGCCGCACCAGGCCATCCTGGCGGGCTTCATCCGCCGCGGGCAGGTGGAGCGCATCCGCTCGGCGATCCTGTTCGCCGACATGCGGGGCTACACGCATCTCACCGACGCGCTGACGCCGGAGGCCTCGGTGGACCTCCTCAACACCTACTTCGACTGCCTGGTGCCGCCGATCGAGAGCGAGGGCGGCGAGGTGCTGAAGTACATGGGCGACGGCCTCCTGGCGATTTTTCGCGAGAGCGGCGACGACCTCGGCGGCGCCGCCCAGGGCGCGCTCTCGGCGGCCCAGACCGCGCTCAGGCGCCTCGACGAGGCCAACCGGGCCGGGCGCTTCGCCACGCGGATCGAGGCCGGCATCGCCCTCCATCACGGCGAGGCCGCCTACGGCAACGTCGGCTCGGGGGCGCGCCTCGACTTCACGGTGATCGGCCGCGACGTGAACCTGGCGAGCCGGCTCGCCAAGCTCAACAAGACGCTGGCCGAGCCGCTCCTGATGTCGAAGCCCTTCGTGGACTTCCTGTGGGGCGACCCCGAGCTCCTCGGCACCCATCCGCTCGACGGCTTCGCCGAGGAGATGGCCATCTACCGCCCGGCCCGCGCCGCCGCCGGTTGAGGCACCCCGCCGGTTGACGCCGGCCCATGCCGCCCCCACATTCCGGTCGTTCCAGGGAGATCCCCGCCAAGGGGCTGAGACACCGCTGGACCGCCCGCCTCCGGGCCGGTCAGCGCGGAAATCCTTCGAACCTGATCCGGCTCATACCGGCGTAGGGATTGGACAGGGCTTCTCGGGCCCCGCGCGCTTCACCGACCGCGGCGCATTCCAATCTCGACGGGCCACCGTGGAGACGAGGTTGCGCATCCACCCCCCATCCCCGATCGGCCGGCGCCGCGGCGCCGAGGCCGCGCCCGCCGACGACCGCCCGCCGGAGCGGGCCGACGTCGTGGTGATCGGCGCCGGGCTGATCGGGCTCTCGGTCGCGTGGCGGCTCGCGCAGGGCGGGCTCTCGGTCGCGGTGCTCGAGCGCGGCCGGGCCGGCGACGGCGCCAGCCTGGCGGCCACCGGCATGCTGGCGGCGGCGGCCGAGCACGAGCCCGGCGGCGACCCGCTCCTGCCGCTCGCCGTGGCGAGCCAGCGCCTCTGGCACGGCTTCCGGGACGAACTCGAGGCGGCCTCCGGCCTCGGGATCGACTACCGCCGGGAGGGCACCCTGGTGGTCGCGCTCGGGCGCGACGAGGTCGAGCGTCTGCGCTTCCGGCACGACCTGCAGGTGCGGGCCGGCCTCTCGGCGGAGTGGCTGGGCGGCCCGGCGGTGCGGGCCCGCGAGCCCGGCCTGCGCCCCACGGTCACGGCCGGGCTCCTCTGCCCCGACGACCACCAGGTCGACCCGCCCCGCGTGATGGCGGCCCTGCGGGCCGCGCTCCGGGCCGCGGGCGGGCGCCTGATCGAGGCTTGCCCCGTCGCGGCGCTCGACCGGGAGGGCGGCCGGGTCGTCGGCGTCCGGACGGCGCGCGGCCCCGTGCGCGCCGGCACCGTCGTGATGGCCGCCGGCGCCTGGGCCGGGGAGGGGAGCCTCCTGCCCGACCTCGCGGTGCCGGTGCGGCCCCTCAAGGGCCAGTCGCTGGCGCTCAGCGTCACGCCGCGCAGCGGCGGCCTCGACCACGTGGTCTGGACCGAGCAGGTCCACATGGCGCCCAAGAGCGACGGCACCCTGGTGGTCGGCGCCACCGTGGAGGAGTGCGGCTTCGACCCCGCCCTCACGGCCGGCGGCCTGTTCGCCCTCCTGGAGGGCGCCCGCCGGGCCCTGCCGGGCATCGAGGAGATGCCGGTCGCGGGCGTCTGGACCGGCTTCCGGCCGACGCCGGACGACGACGCCCCGATCCTGGGCGAGGCGATGCCGGGCCTCGTCCTGGCGGTGGGCCACCACCGCAACGGCTACCTCCTGGCGCCCGTCACCGCCGCCGCCCTGGCGGACCTGATCCTGCGGGGCGCGCTGCCCCCCGTGGCGGCGCCCTTCGGGCTCGCGCGCTTCGCCCTGCCGGCGGCCGGCCCGGAGGCGCGGGCATGAGGCTCATCGTCAACGGCGAGCCCCGCGACAGCGACGCCGCGACCCTGGACGGGCTCTGGCGCGAGGAGACCGCGGACCTCGACCTGCCCGGCCCGCAGGGTTTCGCCATCGCCCTCAACGGCGCCGTGGTGCGCCAGCGCGACTGGGCCGCGACGCCCCTCGGCGCGGGCGACCGCGTCGAGATCGTGCGGGCGATGCAGGGCGGATGAGGCCCGCGCGCCCGACCAGGAGGGCGCACCCGCTCAACACCGACAAGCGCCGCTCGCCGGGAGGCGAGGGGCCGGGAGACAGCGACCATGGACGACACCGACCACCTCACCATCGCCGGCACGGTGCTGCCGTCGCGGCTCCTCATCGGCACGGCCGGCTACCCGACCCAGAGCCTCATGGCGCAGGCCGTGCAGGTGAGCGGCGCCGCCCTCGTGACGGTGTCGATCCGGCGCGTCTCCCTGCGCGGCCACGGCTCCGACACCGTGTCGCGCCTCGCCGGCGCGCGCTTCCTGCCGAACACCGCCGGCTGCGAGACGGCCCGGGACGCCGTCATGACGGCCGAGCTCGCCCGGGAGGCCCTGGGCACGAACTGGGTCAAGGTCGAGGTCATCGGCGACCGCGAGACCCTGTACCCGGACGTCGCCGAGACCCTCGAGGCCACCCGCCAGCTCGTCGAGGCCGGCTTCGTGGTGCTGCCCTACTGCAACGACGACCCGGTCGTGTGCAGCCGCCTCGCCGACCTCGGCGCCGCCGCCGTGATGCCCATGGGCTCGCTCATCGGCTCGGGGATGGGCGTCGCCAACCCGGCGAACCTCGAGCTGATCTGCCGCCGCTCGCCCGTGCCGGTGATCGTGGATGCGGGCATCGGCACGGCCTCGGACGCGGTGATCGCCATGGAGCTCGGCGCCGCCGCGGTGCTGCTCAACACGGCGGTCGCCAAGGCGGACGATCCGGTCCTGATGGCCCGGGCCATGCGGCACGCCGTCGAGGCGGGCCGGCTCGCCTACCGCGCCGGCCGCATCCCGCGCCGGGCCCGGGCCGAGCCGTCGAGCCCGCAGCTCGGCCTCGTCGGCTCGTGACGGCGCCGTCGCGCCCGCTGCCGTCGCGCCTCCTCGTCGTCACCGACCGGCACGGGTCGCCCGAGCCGCTGCCGGCCCGGGTCGCCGCCTGCCTGGCGGCCGGCGCGCGCTGGATCTGGCTGCGCGACCGCGACCTGCCGGCGGCCGAGCGCGGGGCGCTCGCGGCG
>NZ_QOWC01000275.1 GCF_003574465.1 Methylobacterium crusticola | reverse complement strand
CGCCCTCGGGCCGCGCCTTCGCGGGCGCCGGCGCGGGCTCGGCCGGGGCGAGGCCGGCCGCCCCGGCGGCGCCGGCCGCCGGATCGGCGATGCGCTCGGCGTAGCCCGCGAGGGTGGCGAGGCGGCTCTCCAGCTCGACCTGCCGGGTGACGATGTCGGCCATGCGCCCCGCGAGCCCGTCCTGCTCGAGCACCTGGTGGCTCGCGACGCCCACGAGGCGGCGCGTCAGGGCCCGGACCTTGTCCTCGTAGGCCGCCTTCTGCACCGCCTGCTCGGCGAGGAGGCGCTCGGCCTCCTCGGACCGGCTGTGGGCCATCCAGGACGCGACGGCGGCCCAGACCAGGAGCGGCCCGACGAAGAACACGGCGACGCGCCGGCGCGGCTGGCGCCGGCGGGCGCCGAGCCGGTGACCGGGCATCGGGGCCGGACCCATCCGCGTCGTGTGCGTCTGCTTCACCAAAGATCTTCCCCGGTCGAACACCTGAGGTCACGGAACGGGAGGAGCGGCAACGGTCCCGGAGCATCGAGCCTACAGGAAATCACGGCCCGTGTGGACAGCCCCGGATGTCCGGCGCCAGTATGGCGGCCGCGCCGCGGGCGCGCGTGCTCCCGCGCACGGGACGGGCCGCGCCCGCCGGGCCGGTTCCCGGGCGCCGAACCCCTTGTCCCGGGCGAAGAAATCCCGCGCGGCGGCAGGGCCGCCCGCGCCGGGAGCCGGGCCCCGCGCCAAGGGAGGATCCGGGGACGGGCCCGGCCTTGCGCGGATCGGGCCGGGTGATTTGCCTGTGCAGGACCGGCCGCGGTAGCATCGCGCGGGTTCGAGGCGGCGCGGCCGCCCACGGGAGGACGCGGTGGGACAGCCGGCTGCACGCATCACCGACATGCACGTCTGCCCGATGGTGACGGGCGTGGTGCCCCACGTGGGCGGCCCGATCATCCCGCCCTGCTGCCCGACGGTGCTGATCGGCAGCATCCCGGCGGCGCGGGTCGGCGACCTCGCGATCTGCACCGGGCCCATCGACGCCATCGTGCAGGGCTCCACCAGCGTCCTCATCGGCGGCATGCCGGCGGCCCGGATCGGCGACACGACGGTGCACGGCGGCAAGATCGTCACCGGCCTGCCGACCGTCCTGATCGGGGGCTGACCCCGCCCGGAGGGCGCATCGCTCCCGCGGGCGCGCCGTCAGGGCGCGGCCTGGGCCTCTCCGCCCTCGTCCTCCTCGCGGTAGAGCGTGCCCCACTCGGCCTGCCAGAGGCCGTGCGGATCGAGCACCACCATCGGGACCTTGAAGTCGTTCGCGAACTTGATCGCGGCGCGGAACGCCTCCTTGAGGGGCATCTCGGCGCTGCGGAAATCCTTCGGCAGCCGCCCCTGCGTGGCCGTCGCCGGGCAGGACACGATCCCGAAGAACTTGTCGCCGTCGCGCGCGAGCGAGAGGGTCATCGCGTCGGCCGGCACCTCGTCGACCTGCTCGAAGCTGTTCCTGCTGGTCATGGGACACTCCTCCTCGTCCACGTCATGAAAGCCGGAACGCGCCCCCCGGGCGCGGGCCCCCGGCCGATGCCGCGCCCCGGCCGGCTCATCCGGCGAGCGCCTCCGCCTCCGCCTCCGCCTCCGCCGCGGGAGGCGCAGCCCCGCCCGTCCAGGCGTAGGTGAAGCGCCCCTCCCCCATCCCGACCCGCACGCCCAGGATCTCCTCCTTGGCCAGGGCCCGGTTCAGGAACTCGCGCGAGAGCTCCGGCAGCAGCGTGTTGGTGATGATGTTGTCGATCATGCGCCCGCCCGAATCCGGGTCGTTGCACTTCTCCACGATGTGGGCGACCACCGCGTCGTCGTACCCGAAGGCGGCGTCGTGGTTCTCGCGGATGCGCCGGCCGATGCGGTCGAGCTGGAGGCGCGCGATGCCGCCGAGCATCTCGGGGGAGAGCGGGAAGTAGGGGATCGTCACGATCCGCCCGAGCAGCGCGGCCGGAAACACCCGCAGCAGCTGGGGCCGCAGGGCCGCCGCCATGGCGTCCGGGTCGCTCGCGTAGGAGGGGTCCTGCGAGAGCTGCATGATCGTGTCGGTGCCGACGTTCGAGGTCAGGATGATCAGGGTGTTCTTGAAGTCGATGCGCCGGCCGGTGCCGTCCTCCATCACGCCCTTGTCGAAGACCTGGAAGAAGATCTCGTGCACGTCGCCGTGGGCCTTCTCGACCTCGTCGAGCAGGATCACGCTGTAGGGCCGGCGCCGCACGGCCTCGGTCAGGCGCCCGCCCTCGCCGTAGCCGACGTAGCCCGGAGGCGCGCCCTTCAGGGTCGAGACGGTGTGTGCCTCCTGGAACTCGCTCATGTTGATGGTGATCATGTTCTGCTCGCCGCCGTAGAGCGCCTCGGCGAGGGCGAGGGCGGTCTCGGTCTTGCCGACGCCCGAGGGGCCGCAGAGCATGAACACGCCGATCGGCTTGTTCGGGTTCTCGAGGCGGGCGCGGTTCGTCTCGATGCGCCGGGCGATCACCGCGAGCCCGTGCGACTGCCCCACCACCCGGCGGTTGAGGATCTCGGGCAGGCGCAGGACCGTCTCGATCTCGTCGCGCACCATGCGGCCGACCGGGATGCCGGTCCAGTCGGAGACCACGGAGGCGATGGCCTGGGCGTCGACGTGGGCGTAGATCATGCGCGCCTCGGGGTCGCGCGCCTCCAGGGAGGCGGCCCGCTCGGCGAGGGCGGCGCGGGCCGCCTCGGCCTCGCCCGCCGCCCCGTCCCGCCCCACGGACTGGCGCAGGGTCCTGATCTCGTCGACGAGGGCGCGCTCGAGGGTCCACTCCTGGTCGAGCCGCGCGAGCGTCGCGTCGAGGGCGGCGAGCTCGGCGTCGATCTCGGCGATGCGCGCGTCGTCGGCGACGCCGAGGTCGCGGTCGGCCACCAGGGCCTCGCGCTCGGTGGTGCGGGCCAGGATGGCGACGCGGGCGTCCTCGATGGCGGCGGGCGTCGCGTTCTGGCTGATGGCGACGCGGGCGCAGGCGGTGTCGAGGAGGCTCACCGCCTTGTCGGGCAGCTGCCGGGCCGGGATGTAGCGGTGCGAGAGCTCGACGGCCGCCACCACGGCCTCGTCGGCGATGCGCACGCCGTGGTGCTTCTGCATCGGCCCGAGCAGCCCGCGCAGCATGTCGCAGCAGCGCGCCACGTCCGGCTCGCCGACGTGGATCGGCTGGAAGCGCCGGGTGAGGGCCGGGTCCTTCTCGATGTGCTGCCGGTACTCGGACCAGGTGGTGGCCGCGATGGTCTTGAGCGTGCCGCGGGCGAGCGCGGGCTTGAGGAGGTTCGCGGCGTCCCCGGTCCCGGCCTGGCCGCCGGCGCCGATCAGGGTGTGGGCCTCGTCGATGAACAGGATGATGGGCTTGGGCGAGGATTGCACCTCGTCGATGACGGAGCGCAGGCGCTGCTCGAACTCGCCCTTCATGGAGGCGCCGGCCTGCATCAGGCCGATGTCGAGGGCGCACAGGCGCACGCCCTTGAGGGCGGGCGGCACGTCCTCGGCGGCGATGCGCTGGGCCAGGCCCTCGACCACCGCGGTCTTGCCGACGCCGGCCTCGCCGGTGAGGATCGGGTTGTTCTGGCGCCGGCGCATCAGCACGTCGATGAGCTGGCGGATCTCCTCGTCGCGCCCCCGGATCGGGTCCATCTCGCCCGAGGCCGCCCGGGCCGTGAGGTCCTGCGAGAAGCGGTCGAGGGCGGTCTGGCCCCGGGGGCTCGCCGCGTCGGCGCCCGGCGTGCCGGCCGCCACCGCGCCCGACCCGTCCATCGGGCGCTGGTTCTCCTCCTCCGACCTCGCCCAGATGGCGTGGTGCTCGCTCGTCAGCGCCTCGATCGGGATCTTGGCGAATTCCTGCGACAGCGACACAAAGGCCCGGCGCAGCTCCGGCGAGTTCAGGCCGGCGACGAGGACGTGGCCCGAGCGGATCTGCGTCTCGCCGAAGAACAGGGTCGCGTAGTGCCAGCCGCGGTCGAGGAGCTCGACCAGGGTGTTGGAGACGCTCGGCACCTCGGTCACGTTCTTGCGGAAGCCCGTGATGGCGGCGTCGATGTCCATCAGCAGCTTGGCCCGGTCGAGCTTGTAGGCGTCGGCGGTGAGCCCGATGTCGGTGCCGTTGCGCTGGAGCAGGTGGAACAGCCAGTGCGCCGGCTCGATGTTGCGGTTGCCCGCCCCCTTGGCGTGGCGGATGGCCTGGAAGAAGGCCTCGTAGCCGATCCGGTTCAGCTTGCCGGCCACGGTTTCAACGGTGATGTCGGCCATGACGGATCCCTTCAGGGTTCGACGGGCGCGTCCGCGGGCGGGCGCTTGGCGCGGTCGGCGGGGTTCAACCGGGCATCGCAGCGGTACCCGGCCGCGTCCGGGTCCTGCGCCTTCACCATCCAGGTCGTGTAGCCGAGGCGGCCCCCGGCCTCGCGGCTGAGGCGCAGGGGCACCACGGCGCGGCGCGGCAGCGCCAGCTCGACCTCGCAGTCGAGCTCGCAGCCGACGTAGAAGAACAGGAGGTCGGCCAGCGGCGTGCACAGGGGGCCGTCGGGCAGGAAGCGCTCGTAGGCGGCGAGGTCCTGGGCGAAGAGGCGCAGGCGGAACTTGTCCTCGACGCTGAAGACGCTCGACCCCATCAGGCAGTCGACGCCGAGCCGGGCGTGGGCGGCCCCGAGCCGCGTCTGGTCGGCCCGCTCGAAGGGCAGGAAGGTGCCGACGAACTCCTCGACCTCGCAGGGGATGCCGAACAGCCCCTCGACGGCCTGGCGCAGGCGCGAGGCGGACTTGGCCTTGGGCCCGAGCAGCCCCGCGAAGGCGAGGCGGCCGATGTCCGAGACCGTGTCGAGGTCGTGGAAGGTCGCGGTGCCGAGCCCGACGGTGCTGCCCACGTAGGCGACGAAGCGGTCGTCGTCCGGCCGGTCGGCCTGCGCGATCGGCCGCGCATCCGCCCAGGCGCGGTAGAAGAGCTGGATGAAGCGGTGGTTCAGGATGTCGAGGAAGCGCGGGAAGGCCTCGTGGCCGGCGAGATGCCAGCCGTAGGCCTCGTCCGTGACGTGGAGCGGCAGGGCGCCCTGGGGCCCGAGCAGGCCGAGGAAGCGGACGTGGAGGGCGAGCCGCCCGCCCTGGCTGCGCGCCGCCCGCTCGATGTTGAGGGACGGGAACTCGAGGTAGGGATCCTCGCCGAGGCTGACGACGTCCTCGGCCCAGGTCGCGCTGTCGCCGATGCGCGGGCGGTCGGGGAAGCTGCGCTCGATGAGCCGCAGGGTGCCGAGGAGGTCGAAGTCCCAGGGCTTGCGCGCGAGGTCGTCGAAGAGGCTCATGGGGCCTCCCCCCGCCGGGGGCGGCGCCGGGCCGCGGCGCGGGGCGGCCTCACAGCGGCCTCCGCGCGCCGCTGCGCGGCGGCCAGCGCATGATCTCGCCGCGCTCCGTCGTGCGCAGCACCGTCTGGGTGAAGTGGTTGAGGCCCGCGTACTCGGCGAAGAAGCGGTCGAGGATCGCGCCGAGGAGGAAGACGCCGGTCCCCTCGAAGGCCTTCTCCTCGAGGAGCACCGTGATCTCGGTGCCGCGGGCGGTGCCGGTGCCGGTGCGCCGGCGCAGGCGGCGGACCACGGGCCGGCTGTCGATGCTGCGCACCCCGCGGATCCGGCGCTCGATGGCGCCCTGGCTCAGGTCCGCAAACAGCATCAGCACCTCGCGCAGGGCCTCGGCGTTGCGCCCCGCGCCCCGGGCCACGAGGCCGAGGTGGTTGAGGCTCAGCATGTTGACGAGCCGCCAGGCGACGGAGCCCGTGAAGGCCGACTCGGTCCGGCTGCGCAGGGCCGCCACGATGGCCTCCCGCGGCCGGGTCGGCCCGATGAGGCAGGTCACCGGGAGCTGCGCGTCGTCGAGGAAGTGGAAGTCGGCGATGCCCTCCCCGACGGGGAGCTGCTCGGGCAGGTGGCGGTTGGAGCACAGGGCGCGCACGCTGAGCTCCGAGACGCCCCGCTCCTCGTCGATCCGGGTCGGCTCGATCAGCGACAGGAACACGTCGGTGCCGGTGTAGTCCGACATGATGCCGTAGGTGCGCTCGGTGCTGGTGCGGCGCCGGGACAGGCGGCGGATCGTGTAGGCGAGGCTGGGCCGCCCCGGCCCGGTGCCGCGCGAGGCGTAGAGCGGCGGGACCGGCACCTTGTCGGCGCTGCCCGCGTGGTGGGCGTAGACGTCCTGGACCTGGTGCACCTCGTAGTCGAGGGAGCGGCTGCGGTCGGGCACGAGGTGGTACTCGTGCTGGCGGGTGGTCACCGGCACCCGGTCGAGGGACATCCGGAACAGGTTGACGGCCGGGACCGCGTGGAGCGCGAAGGCCTCCGGCCGCACCGCCGCGGCGAGGCGGCCGTTGGCCTCGTTGAAGGTGACGACGACCTCGACGGTCCGGGCCGTGAGCCGGGAGACGTGCTTGGCCAGGCCGGTGATCTCGAAGCCCAGGAACTTGCGGGCGAACAGGAAGTAGTCGCGCAGCAGGTTGAAGCCCTCGAACACCCGCAGGTCCTCGGGGATCAGGGCCTCGTCCTGGCCGAAGCCGAGGGGCTCGAGGCCGTCCTCGGGCAGGCGGATCACGACCGGGTCGCCGAAGGCGTCGAGGTGGCGCAGGAACAGCCCGGTCCGGTTGGCGAAGAGCTGCTCGAGGAGCGCCACCGCGTCGGCCTCGGGGCCGACGAGGTGGACCGGCAGGCTCCGGATCGGGCATCCGGCGATCCAGGCCTCCGGGGTCCTGGCGGCCTCCCGGTCGGACATCTCGTCCTCGGGGCGCTCGGCGGTGCGGTGCGTCAGGGACAGGCGCAGGCCCGCCACGGTCTCGGGGCCGGCCGGGATGCCGAGGGCCTGCAGGGGGCCGGGCGTCGCGTGGTACTCGGCGCGGGTGATCTCGAGCGGCCAGATGGTGACGTCCGCGGTGGTGCGGAACCGGCACGCCACCTGGCGCTGCTGCTCGCGGTAGGCCGAGTCGAGGTAGGCCCCGCGCGGGATGCGGCGGCCCTCCCGCAGGGCGGGATCGCCGAAGACCGGCGAGATCCGCGCGAGCAGCGCCGAGGGCGTCGGCGCGAGGTAGTTCGGGACGAGCTGCTCGAGCAGGTTCGCGGTGAATTCCGGGAACTCGTGCTTGAGCTTGAGCTGCACCCGGGCGGCCAGGAAGGCCGCGCCCTCGAGCAGGCCGACGATCATCGGGTCGGCGCGCTCGTCGAGGAGGCCGCCGAGGCGCTCGGCGATCCCCGGGAACTCCTCGGCGAACTCGCGCGCCTGCTCCCGCAGCACGCCGAGCTCCCGGTTGTAGAGGTCGAGGAATTCCTGGTTCATCGCCGTTGGATGACGATCTTGCCGGTGTCCCTCTCGAGGTCGGCCACGAACCGGACGGGCACGTTCAGGGGCTCGCAGTCGAGCTCGGCGGACACGATGAAGCGGATGCGGAGCTGGTCGGGCGAGACGCGGGTGTCGCGGATGACGCCGACCGAGCCCGGCACGAGGCGCGGCTCGAAGGCGGCGAGCGCCGTCTCGATCTCGTCGCCGATGTCGTTCACCGAGACCTCGTCGATCGAGCGGTGGACCATGTCGGGGAAGCCGTAGTTGAGGACCGAGGTGCGGATGTGGGGATGGGCGCTGATGTCCGTCCCGGCCGCGAAGTTGACGGTGTTCATCAGGACGCCGAGGTCGTGCGTGACGAGGCGCTGGAGGTCGTTCTCCGACATCGAGCCGTGCACGACGGAGCGCCGGCCCGAGACGGCCCGGCCCTCCCGCGCCGCCGAGGAGGTGCCGGGGTCCCGGTCCTCGAAGGCCTGGCGGAAGGCCTCGGTGAACGGGGTGCGGACGCGTGCGCTCATGCGGCCTCGTCTCTCGTGCCGGCCGCGGGGGGTCGCGCCGGCATCCCGATTCTAGAGCAGTCCGGGGGAGGCCGAAACCGGCTCTCCCCGCGGACACGCAGCACAACAAGGACTTATCCCGACGCCCGTCGCGGACGAGCTCCGGTCTCGCCCTCGGATCCTCGCCGGGCCTCCGGCTCGGGACCGGAGATCCGGGAGGGGCCGGCGGCCCGGCGCGTCGGCCGCTCGGGCCGCCGGTGCGATCGAGGGATGCCGGACGCGCGTCCGGCGCGTCCGGCGGGGTCTTCCCGGGCCCGGGCCGGCGCCGGGGAGCGCCGGGGCCGCCGCCAGCGCCGCCGCCGGGCTCAAGGCCCGGGCGGGCGCGCCGTCAGCCGGCGATGTTCTTGTGGATGTGCCACTTGTGCTCGGTCTCGGCGCCCTTCGAGCCGTCCTTGTTCTGGACCGCGTACTTGACGTGGAAGGTCGCGAAGTTGAGCGTCACGTTCTCGGTCAGGCGGTCCTCCGAGCCCGAGCCGCCCATCGAGACGTGCGACACGATGATGTCCTCGAGCTCGACCGTCAGGTACTCCAGGGGCTTCTCGCCGGCCTTGCGGACGATGAGCTTGCCCTTCGTAATGTGCTTGCCGTTGCAGCAATGCTGGAACAGCGTCGGGCTCGACTTGTCGATGTACTTGGTGACCGAG
>NZ_KZ984651.1 GCF_003574465.1 Methylobacterium crusticola | reverse complement strand
GGCGGCCGCCCCCGCCCGCGGGACCCGGCCGCGGCCGGGCGCGACCCCGCATCCCCCTCCCCTCTCCCGCCCGGGAGAGGGCAAGCGCGGAGCCTGCCATGAGCGCCGACGCCCTCTCCCCCGCCGCGCGCTCGACGAAGTTCGGGGCCGCGGAAGCCGACGGCATCGTCCGCTGCGACGCCTGCCCGGTGCTGTGCCGCATCCGGCCCGGCCGCTCGGGCGCCTGCGCGCGCTACGCCAACGAGGACGGCCACCTCGTGCGCACCGACCCGGTCGTGCTGCTGCACAGGACCGCCGAGGAGGGCGGCCGCCTCGTGCCCTTCACGGCGGCCGGGTGGGACGGGCGCGCCCTCGATCCGGAGCGCACCTTCGTGACCGGCATCGGCTCGGGCACCACCTACCCGGACTACAAGCCCGCGCCCTTCATCGTCGCGAGCGAGCACGCCGGCGTCGAGACCGTCACGGTCGTGACGGAGGGCATCTTCAGCTATTGCGGCGTCAAGGTGAAGATCGACACCGACCGCCACCTCGGCCCCGAGCGCGCCGCGATCCGGGCCGGGGGCGAGGAGGTCGGCCACGTCACCACGGCCGAGTACGGCTCGCAGATGCTGTCGATCGGCGGCGTGCGCCACCTCACCGGGGGCTCGAAGAAGGAGGGCAACGTCGCCTGCGAGACGATGCTGCGCCTCTGCGCCGGCGAGCCCGTCGACCTGACGATCGAGGGCGGCCACGCGGTGGTGGTGCAGGCCGGGCAGGCGCCCGTCGTCGACGGCGTGCGCGAGCAGCGGATGCGGGTCGGCTGCGGGTCGGCGACGGTCGGGATCTTCGCGCGCCAGTGGCTCGGCCACGCCGACGAGGTCATCGTGGTGGACGACCACATCACCGGCGTGCTCACCGAGCACCAGGCCGGCCGCGTCCTCGCCATGCGCCCCTCCGGCATCCGGGTCCGGGGCCGGCGCTCGACGCCCGGGCGCTACTTCCAGGTCGCCAACCCGGGGACCGGCTGGGGCGGCACCGACATCGAGGACCCGCTCGCGATCATCCAGGCGATCGATCCCGCGGCGGCCTGGCCGGGCCTGCGCCTGCTGATGACCTCGACTACCGGCGAGCACGCCGCCTGGCTCGTCCTCGACGACGACCTGAAGCCGGTCCCGGCCGCGATGCCGGACCCCGTGCGGCAGGTGGTCGAGCGCATCGGCGAGAATTGCGAGCCGTCGCTCTGCACCGTGCTGTTCGTGGCCGGCGCCGGCGGCAGCCTGCGGGCCGGCGTCACCGAGAACCCGGTGCTGCTCACCCGCTCGGTCGCGGCCGGCGAGACCCGGGTCACCATGGGGGGGGCGCCGGTCACGGTCTGGCCCGGCGGCGGCATCACCGTCATGGCGGACGTCCTGCGCCTGCCGCGCAACGCGTTCGGGTCCGTGCCGACCCCCGCCCTCGTGGCCCCGATCGAGTTCACCCTGCCGCGCGACCTCTACGCCCGGCTCGGCGGCCACACGGGCGACGTGGTGGCGATCTCCGACGTCCTGCGGGACCTGGGGCCGGGCGCCCGGGTCGATCCCTGGCGGCCCGACAATCCCTGGCCGATGCGGGGCCGCCCGTGAGCGCCCCGAACAGCCGGGGGGCGGCGCGCCGGGTCGACCCGGAGGCGGTGCGCGGCTACAGGCTGGAGGACCAGGTCGGCTACCTGATCCGCCGGGCCCACCAGCGCGCCTCGGCGATCTTCGAGACCGTGATGCGGGACTTCGCGGTCACGCCGGTGCAGTTCGCGGTGCTGGCCAAGCTCCACGACCTCGGGCCCACCTCCCAGAACCTGCTCGGGCGCCAGGTCGGCGTCGACCCGGCGACGATGTTCGGGGTCGCCCGGCGCCTCGCGGCCCGCGGCCTCGTGGTGCCGGTGCCCGACCCGGCCGATGCCCGCCTCGTCCTCCTCACCCTCACGGCGGAGGGGCACGCCGTGGTGGAGGGCATGAAGAGCCGCGGCGCCGAGGTCACGGCCCGCACCCTCGAGCCCCTCAGCCCGGCGGAGGCGGCCGAGCTGAACCGCCTCATCGCCAAGCTCGGCTGACGCGCCGTGGAGGGGGCCTCCGTCCAGGCGCTCACGGGTGGCCGGCTCCACCTCCAGCACGGGCCGATCGACGTGGTCCTGCGCGCCTTCGGGGCGGAGGCCGCGACGGCGGAGGCCTACCGGGCCGTGGCGGCCCGATTCGCCACGCTGCTGGGCGAGCTCGCGGCCGAGCTGACGGAGCTGCGCCGGCCCATGAGCGCGCACCCGCGCGTCACCGGCCCGGTGGCCCGCCGGATGGTGGCGGCCTGCCGCGGGCACGCGGAGTTCGTGACCCCGATGGCCGCGGTCGCGGGCGCGGTGGCGGACGAGCTCCTGGCCGCCATGCTGGCCGCCGCCCCCCTCGACAAGGCCTTCGTCAACGACGGCGGCGACATCGCGCTCCACCTCGCCGGGGCCGAGACCCTGGCGGTCGGCCTCGCGGCGGATTTCTCCCGCGGCCCCGTCCCGGCCCTCGACGGGCGGGTGATGCTGCGCGCCGGGGACGGGATCGGCGGCATCGCGACCTCGGGGCGCCAGGGCCGCTCCTTCTCCCTCGGCATCGCCGACTCGGTCACGATCCTGGCGCGGGACGCCGCCACCGCGGACGCCGCCGCGACGCTCGTCGCCAACGCGGTCGACCTGCCGGGCCACCCCGGGATCCGGCGCGCGCCCGCCGCGTCCCTCGACCCCGATTCCGACCTCGGCGAGCGCCTCGTCACGGTGGCGGTGGAGGCGCTCGCCCCCGACGCCGTCGCGGCGGCGCTCGCGGCCGGCCGGGCCCGGGCCGCGGCGATGCGCGCCGCCGGCCTGATCCGCGACGCCGCCCTGACGCTCCAGGGCGAGACCCTCACCCTCGGCAGCCTCAGGGAGCTCCCGCCATGATCGAGATCCGCAAGATCGTCGTCACCGTCGAGGAGGTGCGCCACGACGGCGGACCGCCCCTCGCCGCCCCGGTGCTCAAGGGCGCGGTCGCCTGCGTGCTCAGGAACCCCTTCGCGGGCCGCCACGAGGCCGCGATCACCCCGATGATGGAGGCCCTGAAGCCCCTCGGCGTCGTGTGCGCCACGAAGCTCCTCCAGGCCCTCGGCGGCGACCCGGCCCGGATCGAGGCCTACGGCAAGGGCTCCCTCGTCGGCGCCGCGGGCGAGCTCGAGCACGGCGCCCTCTGGCACGTGCCGGGCGGCTACGCCATGCGGGAGCTGCTCGGCCAGGCGCTCGCCATCGTGCCGTCGATGACCAAGGTCGGCCCGATGGGCGCCTCCCTCGACGTGCCGATCCACCACAAGGACGCGGCCTACGTCCGCTCGCACTTCGACGGCATCACGGTGGCGGTGGCGGACGCCCCCCGGGCCGACGAGATCCTGTTCGCCCTGGCGATGACGACCGGCGGGCGCCCGCACGCCCGGGTCGGCGGCCTCGCCAAGGAGGGGATCGCGGCCTGGGACGGCCAGCGCTAGACGCTTCCCGCCCAGACCGGATGCCGGTTCGGCGCGAGGGCACGCGCCGCGACGCGGACCGGGAGCCGCGCCCGCTCCGGTCGCGACGTCCGCGGCGGCCCGGCGCGCCTCAGGCGCGCTCCGGCGGCCCGGCGCGCCTGAGGCGCGCTCCGGCGGTCCGGCGCGCCTCAGTACCCCCGCGCCGGGTCGACCGCGTGGCGGATCGGCCGGCCCGCCCGCAGGCGCCGGATGTTGTCGGCGACCTGCGGCGCCGCCGAGCCCGGCAGGCCGATCGAGGCGAGGTGCGGGGTGATCAGCACGTTGGGGGCGGTCCAGAGCGGGTGGTCGGGCGGCAGCGGCTCGGTGGCGAACACGTCGAGGGTGGCGCCGCCGAGGCGCCCGCTCGCCAGGCCGTCGAGGAGCGCGGCCTCGTCGAGGATCGGGCCGCGGGCGACGTTGATCACCTTCGCGCCCGCGGGCAGCAGGGCGAGGCGCGCCGCGTCGAGGAGGCCCCGGGTCCCGGGCGTCAGCGGCAGCATCACCACCAGGATCTCGGTCTGCGCGAGGAAGCCCGGCAGCGCGTCGTCGCCCGCCACGCTGCGCACGCCGGGCAGGGCCTTCGGCGTGCGCGACCAGCCGCTCACCGCGAAGCCCTGCCGGGCGAGCTCCAGGGCCGCGGCCGCGCCGAGCTCGCCGAGGCCGAGCACGCCGACCCGGACCGACCGCGCCTCCCGGGGGGCCCGGTAGGCCCAGCGCCGCTCGCGCTGCGCCGCCTCGAGCAGCGGGATGTCGCGGGCGTAGCGCAGCACCGCGAACAGGACGTAGCCGGCCATCATCCGCCCCATCTCGGGATCGGAGAGCCGCGCCACCGGCACCGCCGGCAGGTCGTCGCGCCCGAGGAGCGCGTCGGTGCCCGCCCCCAGATTCGTGACGAGGCGGAGGTTCGGGTAGGCGGCGAAGAAGCCCCGCGGCGGCTGCCAGACCAGGGCGTAGCGCACGCGCGCCGGGTCCGCGACCGCGCCGTGGCGCTCCACCGCGAGGTCCGGCAGGGCGGCCGCGAGGGCCTCCCGCCAGGGCGCGAAGCTGTCGCCGGTGCTGAAGAAGACCAGGGACTCGCTGCTCATGGTCTCGGCGCTGATGGTCTCGGCGCTCATGGTCTCGGCGCTCATGGTTTCGGCGCTCATGGCGGTGCCTCGCGGGTGGCCCTCCGGGCGGGGGCGGCCTGCCCTATAGCGTGGCCGCGGCGCCGGGGCAGCCGGCGGACGCCCTCGGCCAGGGCGCGCCGCGCCGGGGGACCGGCACCGCGTCGCTGCCGCGCGGCGCCGCCTTCCCCTGCGGCATTAAGGACACGTCGCCCCGAAACCTTGCGTCAGGCGAGGGCGCGGCCGCCGGCCTCCCTTGGCGCCCGCCCGGCCCCCACCGGGGGCGGCGGGATCCGGGCCAAGTCCCTGGTGCGGCTCGCCGACCTGCCGGCCCGGCCTTGCGCCGGGAGCGTCCNGTGCGGGAGGCGGCCCGAAAGAGCCACAACCGTGCTCCGTTAAGACAAAATTAACCATTTCGAACCGATTTTATGTTTAATCAATCAACCAGGTTTCGCACCCGCCGCGGCCGGCCGAACGCACATCTCGAAGCGTCCTGAGATGAGCGCCTGGTTTCCGCACTATCGTTGAAAAATCCAGCCTTGGGGATCTCGCAGCCGGCCGGGTGCGTGGACGTGAGATCTTTTGCCGATCTTGGGGGCCAGCGTGTATATCGTCGTCGACGAGCGGGAAAACGTGGCCGCGCACTACGTGGCGGGTTTCGGCGAGGAGGGCCTCGCGGCCCGCGGCCTGGCCGTGCGGAGCCTCGCGGACTGGTTCAGCGCGACGGCGGCGCAGGACCTGTCGGACGTCCAGGGATTCGTGCTCGGCGATTGCGCCGACCGCACCGGCTTCGCGGCGGCGATCCGCAGCCTGTCCCCCGCGCCGATCATCGCGCTGAACGAGACGCGCTCCCTCGAGCAGACGCTGGCGCTGTTCACGGCGGGCATCGACGACGTGGTGCGCAAGCCCGTCCACGTGCGCGAGATCATCGCCCGCGCCGGCGCGATCCGGCGGCGCATGAACCGCGGCGGGGCCCAGGCCGCCGCGGCGCCGGACTGCGACGGCCGCCTCGTGGTCTACGCCGACGGGCGCGACCCCGAGATCGACGGGGAGAGCCTGATGCTGCCCCGGCGCGAGCGCCACATCCTCGAGTACCTCGCCCGCAACCGCGGACGGCCGGTGACCAAGGGGCAGATCTTCGCGGCGGTCTACGGAGACCTCGAGACCGCCGTCGAGGAGAGCGTGGTCGAGGGCCACGTCAGCAAGCTGCGCAAGAAGCTCCGCCAGCGCCTCGGCTACGATCCGATCGAGGCCAGGCGCCTGGCGGGCTACACCTTCCAGGGGTGAGGGCGCGGGCGGCGCGCCGCCCGCGCGGGAGAACCGCGCTCCGGGTCCGGGAGCCGCGCCCCGTCTCCTGCCGAGACGGCCACGGCTCCACGTCCGTCGCCGGGTCTTCGGGTCGTCGCCAAGCCCGCCTCGCCGGCAAGCCCTTCTCGCCGCGACACGCTTCACGCCAGCGACGGACCGGTCTCCCGGCCGTCGCGGAACGCACTAGCGGAACAGCGAGAGCACGTTCTGGCTGCTGGAATTGGCGATGCTCAGGGCCTGCACGGCGAGCTGCTGCTGGGTCTGGAGCGCCTTCAGCTTGGTCGATTCCTCCTCGATGTCGGCGTCCACCAGGATGCCGATGGTGCGGTCGTTGGCCTTCATCAGGGTGTCGATGAAGGTTTTCTGACCATCGATCTGCGTCTTCTTGGCGCCGAGCTGCGTGCCGGCGTCCGTGACCTTCGAGAGGGCCTTGTCGAGCTGGGTGATCACCTGCTTGAGCGTGGTGTCGCCGGCGGTGCCGCTCGCGAGCTTCGTGAGGTCGATGCTCTGGACCGAGAAGTTGGTGGTGCCGTCGATCGTGTCGAGGATGCCCTTGACGGAGGTCGTGCCCGCCGCGGTGCCGAAGCCCGACGTCTTGGGGAGGACCGCGTCGTCGTCGCCGCCGCCGACGGCGTTGTCCGCGCCGAGGCCGTTGTTGGTGCCGAAGCCGATATCCACGGCGGTCTGCGCCGTCGCCGTGCGGGCGATGTTCTGGATCACCACCGAGCGGTCGGCGCTGCCGGCCGGCACGCTGCCGTTCGAGGTCGTCTCGAAGGTGAGCCGGCCATCGCCGTCGAGGCTCGCCTTGACCAGGCGCTTCAGGTTCGCCGTGCCCGAGGCCGCGATCTGGTTGTTGATCGCGTCGAGCAGTTCGGTCGTGGTGACCTTCGCCAGGTCGGCGACCGCCGCCTTGAGGCTGGTCTTGTTCAGGACGATGTTGGCGGTGTTCGTCGTCACGGCGTCGATCTTGGTCGAGATCGAGAAGCTGACCTCGTTGAGGCTGCTGAAGTCGATGGTTCCGGTGAGGGCCTTGGTGCCGGTGACCTGGGCGGCGATCGCCGGGGTGGTGACGGTGGCGCTCGTGTTGGCGTCGTAGAGGGCGATCTCCGACACGCCCACGTCGACGTTCGACAGGTTGATGGCGCCGTTGCTGTCGCGGGAGAAGCCCGCCACGATCTTCTGCGTCGCCTTGTAGGTGGCGGCGTTGGAGGAATCCACCGAGAGCCAGTTCTGGCCGCTCGACACCGACGAGTCGGCGGTCGCCTTCATCTTGCTCTGGATCGCCGCGATCTCGGTCTGGACCTTCGAGCGGTCGACGCCGGGCTGCAGGGCGGTCTGCAGCTTGGCGCGCAGGTTCTGCATGTCGGTGAGGATGCTGTTGAGGCCGTTATAGGCCGTGTCCACCGCCGACGAGCCCAGGCCGAGGGAGTCCTTCACGGCCGAGAGCGAGGCGTTGTCGGTGCGCACCGTGGTGGCGATCGACCAGTAGGCGGCGTTGTCGGAGGCCGAGGACACGCGCTGGCCGGTCGAGACCCGGTTGCTGGTGATGTCGAGCTGGGAGTTGATCCCCTTCAGCGTCGTCAGCGCGGTCATCGCGGAGATGTTGGTGAGCAGGCTGGTCACGGGCGTGGTATCCGGATCTTCGAGGGCAGGGAGGAGGCCATCCGGGCTCGCACCGGGGCGGGAGAGCGGCGTCATGCCTCCGGACCCGTCGCCGGGCCCGGCTCCACTGCGCATTGCACTCCGGGCTCTCACCGGGTCAGCGGGACGACGTCATGTCCGTAGGCGGGGAAGCCTATCCGCTGGGCCTGCATCGGGATCCGCCGGCCCGCGCTCGGGGCCGGCCGCATCCGATCCGGCGACTATGGTGATCTCCCCCTTATCAAGCGATTAAGCGGGCCCCGCCGGAGCCGCGATCCCGGTGCCCGGGGCGCGAACGCCTGTGGACAGGTTCCGGGCAGGGCGGGGCCGCGGTCTTCCGGGACGCCGGCGCGGCCCTGCGGCGGACGATCAGGGCCTGGCCGGGGGCGCAGGGCCGGGCGGCCCGAAGGTCACGCCGGCGAAATCACCGCGCCGCCAGCGCAGGCGCGCCTCGAGGGTGCGCAGGTCGTGGGCCGCGATGACGAGGGCGAAGGTCTCCGGCAGGTCGAACCGGGCGGGGACGCGCAGGCGCGCGCCCGCCGGCGAGAGGTCGGTGACCTCGCAGGCGACGAGCCGGTCCGCCCCCACCACGATCCGCCCCTGCTGGACCACGCGCCGCCTCTTGTCGGCGCGCGGCACCCGGCGCCCCGCGGCCCCGGCGGCATCGTCCTGCGGATCCGCCATGCTGCTCCCGCGCGCTCCCCGCAAGACGTCGGGGCCCGTCGGAGCCGGCGGCCCGGATCGTGGCGCCCGAAGATGTGGCGGCCCGATGCCGCAAGGGCGCGGCCGCTGCGTCCGACCGACGGAGGGCGATCCGCGGACAAAAACCTTAGCGGCGGCGTCCCGTCCTGTCGATGCGGGAAGGCCGGGGCCGTTAACTCTGCGTCAAGCGCGATCGTTCATGTCTCGTTAGCCACGTCCCCGACGTTTCCTCCCCGGCTTCCCTCCATGACCGCCTCCCCGGACAGGCCGCACCGGCTGCCCGCGCCCCGCCCGCTCCCGCCCGGACCGCGCCGGGCGGCCG
>NZ_QOWC01000272.1 GCF_003574465.1 Methylobacterium crusticola | reverse complement strand
GCCCGGGGACGGCGCCGGCGCGCTCACGGCCGGGGACGCCTCGGCGGCGCGCGCCGCCCCGGCGCCGCCGGCGAGCAGCACCGCGATGGCGGCCTGAACCGCCGCGCCGGCAGCCCTGCGCGTGGGAGCCATACTCGTCTCCTGCCAACCCGCGACCGAGAAGCGGCCACGCTGCCAATCTAAGCTAGTGGGCCGCCGAAGGCACGCCGTGCGATGGCGCACGTGCCGCTTCGCCGGAGCATAGCGGCGTCCGGGTCACGCCGCGTCCTCGGCCTTCTCGTCGTCGAGGCCGAGTTCCTTGAGCTTGCGGTAGAGGGTCGAGCGCCCGATGCCGAGGCGGCGCGACACCTCCGACATCCGCCCGCGGTAGAACTGGAGCGCGTAGCGGATGATCTCGCCCTCCAGCCCCTCCATGGTCTTCATCTCGCCGGACTCCTCGGTGACGAGGGAGAGGGCGTGGGGATCGCGCACCTCGACCCGGACGATCTCCCGCACCGGCGCGGGGCCGGACCCGGCCTCGGGCAGGCTCGGGGCCGGCGGGATGCGCACGTCGAACCCCTCGACCTGGGCGGCGATCTGGGGGAACTCCGCCACGGTGAGCTCGTCGCCGTCGGCCAGCACCACGGCCCGGAAGAGCGCGTTCTCGAGCTGGCGCACGTTGCCGGGCCAGTCGTAGCGGGCGAGGAGCGCCATCGCCTCCGGGGTGATGCCCCGGACCCGCTTGCCCTCCTCGGCCGCGAAGCGGGCGCAGAACGAGCGCACGAGGTCCGGGATGTCCTCGCGCCGCGCCCGCAAGGGGGGCAGCGTCATCGGGAAGACGTTGAGGCGGTAGTACAGGTCCTCGCGGAAGCGCCCCTGCTTGACGAGGTCGAGGAGCGAGCGGTTCGTCGCCGAGATCAGCCGGATATCGACCCGCACGCTCTTGCGCCCGCCCACGGGATCGACCTCGCCCTCCTGGAGCGCCCGCAGGAGCTTGACCTGGGCGTCGAGGGGCAGCTCGCCGATCTCGTCGAGGAACAGGGTGCCGCCGGAGGCCTCGACGAACTTGCCGAGGTGGCGCTCGGTCGCGCCCGTGAAGGCGCCCTTCTCGTGCCCGAACAGGGTCGACTCGACGAGGTTGTCGGGGATCGCCCCGCAATTGACCGTCACGAAGGGCTTGCCGCGCCGCTCGCCCGAGCCCTGGATGGCGCGGGCCAGCACCTCCTTGCCGACGCCGGACTCGCCCTCGATCAGGACCGGGATGGTGGATTTCGCGGCCCGCTCGGCGAGGCGCGTGACCCGGCCCATGTCGGGGCTCTTCGAGGCCAAGTCCCGGAACGTGAGCGCGCCGGAGGCGCGCCGGCGCATGCGCCGGATCTCGTCCTGGAGCTGGTCGACCTGGAGGGCGTTCTTGATCGAGACCTGGAGCCGCTCGGCGCCCGCGGGCTTGACCACGAAGTCGACGGCGCCGGCCCGCATGGCGTTGACCACGGCGTCGATGGAGCCGTTCGAGGTCTGCACGATGACCGGCGTGTCGATGCCGCTCCGGCGCAGCTCCGCCAGCACGCCGAGCCCGTCGAGCCCCCCCGGCATCACGAGGTCGAGGAGCGCCACGTCGATCCCGTTGTCGGGCGCCCGCAGGGCCGCGAGGCCGGCGGCCCCGCCCTCCGCCAGCACGGCCCCGAAGCCGAGGCGCCGCACCATCGCCTCGGCGAGCCGGCGCTGCACGGGATCGTCGTCGACGATGAGGACCGTGGTCGACATCTCTTCCCCTTCCGGCGCGCGGCCGGGCCCGGCGCCCGGAGGGCCGGGCCGGTGGGCCCGATTCGCGCGGCTGTTCCGTTTCGAACCGGATGCTGGAGCACAACCGTAAAGTCGCCCTTAACGCCAACGGGCCGCTGCCCAGCGCCGCGACGCCGCACGGCGGGCGGCCGCGGGCTCGGTTGATCGCCGCCGGGGAGCGGCCGATATGTCGGTCTCGCGCCCCGCCCCGCCCCCTGCCCGAGAGGATCCCGCACCATGCCGACCAGAGCCGCCGCGCCGTCGGACACCGCCCTGAGCGCCGCCCAGGCCACGGCCCGCGCGGTCGATCTCGGCCCGCTGCCGGAATGGGACCTCTCGGACCTCTACGCGGGCCTCGACGACCCGGCCTTCCCGGCCGACCTCGCGCGCGCCGAGAGCGAGTGCCGCGCCTTCGCGGCGGCCTACCGGGGCCGCGTCGCGGCCCTGGCGGAGGGCGCCGACGCGCCCGACCGGCTCGGCACCGCGGTGGCGGCCTACGAGGCCATCGAGGACCTGCTCGGCCGCCTGATGTCCTACGCGGGCCTCGTCTACTCGGGCGACACCACCGACCCGGGACGGGCGAAGTTCTACGGCGACACCCAGGAGCGCCTGACCGCGGCCTCGAGCGATCTCCTGTTCTTCACCCTCGAGCTCAACCGGGCCGACGACGCGCGCATCGACGCCGCGACGGCGCTGCCGCCCCTCGCGCGCTACCGGCCCTGGCTCGAGGACATCCGGCGCGAGAAGCCCCACCAGCTCAGCGACGAGGCCGAGAAGCTCTTCCTCGAGAAGTCGGTGACCGGCCGGGCGGCCTGGAACCGGCTCTTCGACGAGACCATCGCGTCCCTGCGCTTCCCCCTGCGGGGCGAGGACCTGACGCTCGAGCCGACGCTCAACAGGCTCCAGGACCCCGACGAGGGCGTGCGCCGGGACGCCGCCGCGGCCCTGAGCGGCGTGTTCCGGGCGAACCTGCGGGTCTTCACCCTGATCACCAACACCCTCGCCAAGGACAAGGAGATCTCGGACCGCTGGCGCGGCTTCCCGGACGTCGCGGATGCCCGCCACCTCGCCAACCGGGTCGAGCCCGAGGTGGTGGCGGCCCTGGTCGAGGCCGTGCAGGCGGCCTATCCGCGGCTGTCGCACCGCTACTACCGGTTGAAAGCCCGGTGGTTCAACCGCGACAGCCTGGCCTATTTCGACCGCAACGCGCCGCTGCCGCGGGTCGAGCAGCGCACGATCCCCTGGGCCGAGGCCCGCGAGACGGTGCTGTCGGCCTACGGGGCCTTCTCGCCCCGCATGGCCGAGATCGCCCGGCGGTTCTTCGACGGCAACTGGATCGACGCGCCCGTGCGCCCCGGCAAGGCGCCGGGCGCCTTCGCGCACCCGACGGTGCCCTCCGCCCACCCCTACGTGCTCGTCAACTTCCAGGGCAAGCCCCGGGACGTGATGACGCTCGCCCACGAGCTCGGCCACGGCGTGCACCAGGTGCTGGCCGCCGGCAACGGCGCCCTGATGGCGCCGACGCCCCTCACCCTCGCCGAGACCGCGAGCGTGTTCGGCGAGATGCTGACCTTCCGGCGCGTGCTCGAGGCCACCCGCGACCCGGTGCAGCGCCGGGCGATGCTCGCCGCCAAGGTCGAGGACATGATCAACACGGTGGTGCGCCAGGTCGCGTTCTACGCCTTCGAGCGCAAGATCCACCTCGCCCGGCGCGAGGGCGAGCTGACCTCCGAGCAGATCTGCGCCCTCTGGATGTCGGTGCAGGCCGAGAGCCTCGGGCCCGCGATCGACCTGGATGCGGGCTACGAGCCGTACTGGGCCTACATCCCGCACTTCGTCCACTCGCCTTTCTACGTCTACGCCTACGCCTTCGGCGACTGCCTGGTGAACTCGCTCTACGGCGTCTACAGCCGGGCCGAGGAGGGCTTCGTCGAGCGCTACTTCGCGCTCCTGGCGGCGGGCGGCACCAAGCCCTACGGGGAGCTCCTCGCCCCCTTCGGGCTCGACGCCCGCGACCCGGCCTTCTGGCAGATCGGGCTGTCGATGATCGAGGGCATGATCGCCGAGCTGGAGGCCATGGAGGCCTGAGGCGCCCGCGCGCCGCGGCCGCGCCCCGCCCGGCCGCGGGGCGCGGTCCTCAGGCGGCCGCCTCGGCCCCGATCAGGTCGGCGGCCTTCTCGGCGATCATGAACACCGCCGCCTGGGTGTTGCCCGACACGATGTCGGGCATGATCGAGGCGTCCACCACCCGCAGGCCCCGGACGCCCCGCACCCTCAGGTCCGGGTCGGTGACCGCGAGGGGGTCGCGCCCCATGCGGCAGGTGCCGCAGATGTGGTAGATCGTCTGGCCGTCGCGGCGGGCGAAGGCGAGCCAGTCGTCATCCGTGCGGCAATCCGGGCCCGGGGCGAGCTCGTGCGCGCGGTAGGGGTCCATCGGCGCCTGGTCGACGACGCGGCGGGCGATCTTCATGCCCTCGACCATCGCGCGCCGGTCCTCCTCGGCGGCGAGGAAGTTCGGGCGGATGACCGGGGGCGCCAGGGGGTCGGCCGACGCGGCGTGGATCGTGCCCCGGGATTGCGGCCGCAGCTGCGTGACGCCGACCGTCATGCCGGGCTCCCGGTCGAGCCTGCGCTCGGCCGCGTTGGCGTAGCTCGCGTGCATGAAGAAGTACTGGATGTCGGGGCCCGCGAGGCCCGGGCGCGTGCGCACGAAGCCGTGGGCGAGGCCGGTGCCGAGCGTCAGGATGCCCCGGCGGGTCGCCGCGTACTGCGCCACCGAGAGGGCGAGCCGCAGGCCGCGGGTCGCCTCGTTCAGCGTCACCGGCAGCTTCACCCGCCAGTTCATGCGGGTGCAGTAATGGTCGACGTAGTTGGCGCCCACCCCGGGCGCCGCGTGGCGGACCGGCACCCCGATGGCGCCGAGGATGGCGGGATCGCCGATGCCCGACAGCTCCAGGATCTGCGGCGTCTGGGCGGCGCCGGCCGCCAGGATCACCTCGCCCCGGGCCGCGAAGCGCCGGGCCTCGCCGCCGATCCGGGCCACGACCCCCGTCGCCCGGTCCTCCGAGAAGGTGAGGGAGAGGACGTGGGCGTCCGTCCGGACCGAGAGGTTCGGCCGGCCCCGGGCGGGCGCCAGGTAGGCGTCGGCGGCGCTGGCGCGCCGGCCGGCGCGCTGGTTCACCTGGTAGTAGCCGAAGCCGTCCTGGCTCGCGGCGTTGTAGTCGGGGTTGCGGGGATACCCGGCGGCCCCGGCCGCCGCGATGAAGGCCTCCGCGATGGCGGGCCGCTCGGCCACCTCGACGACCGGCAGGGGCCCGCCCCGGGCGCGCAGCGGACCGGCCGGCCCCCCGTAATCCTCGATCCGCCGGAAGTACGGCAGCACGTCCTCGAAGCCCCAGCCGGTGCAGCCGCGCTGCGCCCAGTGGTCGTAATCCTGCGGCTGGCCGCGGACGTAGATCATGCCGTTGATGAGCGTCGAGCCGCCGAGCCCCCGGCCGCGCGGCACCGCGATGACCCGGCCCCCGGTCGCCTCCTCGGGCTCGGTCCGGAAGCGCCAGTTGTAGACCGGGTTGGTGAGGAGCTTGCTGAAGCCCGCCGGGATCGCGATCCAGGGGTGGCGCGCCCGCCCGCCCGCCTCCAGCAGCAGCACGGTGCGGCGGCCGGAGGCGCTGAGCCGGTTCGCCAGCACGCAGCCGGCGGTGCCGCCGCCGACGATGACGTAGTCGAAGGTCTCGGGCTGGTCGTGCGGCATCGCCTCAGAGCGCTCCCATGTGGCCCGCCATGAGGGCGATCTGGCCCTCGAGCATCGGCCGCCCCCGCTGGATGCGGCAGCCCGCGGCCTCGGCGGCGGCGAGGAGCGGCGTCGTCTCGGGCTCCATGATGGCCTCCGCCACGAAGGGGCGGTCGGCGAGGAGTGAGGCGTCGAGGGGCAGGGGATCGCCCGGCCGCATGCCGAGCGAGGTCCCGTTGACGAGGAGGTCGTGGCCCGGGGCCGCCTGCGTCGCGAGCGAGAGTCCGGGATGGGCGGCGCGCAGGCGCGCCAGGAGCGCGTCCGTCCGGGCGGCGGTCCGGTTGACCACCGTGAGGTGGGCCACGCCCGCCCCCGCGAGGGCGAACGCGATGGCGCTCGCCGCCCCCCCGGCGCCGGCCAGGCAGGCTCGCCGGCCGCGCGGATCCTCGCCGCAGGCCCGCAGCGCCGCCACGAAGCCGAGCCCGTCCAGCATCGTGCCGACCATCCGCCCGTCCGGGTCGCGGCGGACGCAGTTCACGGCCCCGACGAGGCGGGCCTCGGGCGCGACCTCGTCGCAGAGGCCGAGCATGGCGGTCTTGTGCGGCACGGTGGCGATGAAGCCGCCGAGGTTGCGCATCCGGCGCAGGCCGTCGACGGCGCCGGCCAGGCCGTCCGGCGCCACGTGGAACGGGACCAGGACGCCGTCGATGCCGGCCCGCGCGAGGAGCGCGTTCATCACCTGGGGGGTCTTCACGTGGTGGATCGGGTCCGCCAGGATCCCGTAGATGCGGGTGGTTCCGGTGATCTCTCGCATGCCGCTCGCTCGTCTGTCGTCCCCGCGCGCCCCGGGCCCGTCACGTCATGGAGAGGCCGCCCGCGACGTCGACCGTCTGGCCCGTCACGAAGCTCGCCTCGGCCGAGGTCAGGTAGAGCGCGAGGTCGGCCACCTCCTCGGGCGCGCCGAGGCGCCCGAGGGGGGTGAGGCGGGCCTGCTCGGCGTTCACCGCCGCGCTCACCGCCAGGACCATCGGCGTCTCGATGCGCCCCGGCGCGATGGCGTTGACCCGGATGCCGAAGGGCCCGAGCTCCGCCGCGAGGTGCTTGGTCAGGCCGATCAGGCCCGCCTTCGAGGCCGCGTAGTGGCAGGCCACGATCGGCGAGTGGGTCTTGCCGGCGATCGACGACATGTTGACGATCCAGCCGCGCCCGGCCTCCCGCATGGCGGGGACGAGCGCCCGCACGGTGTTGAACGCCCCCGACAGGTTGACGGCGATCACCCGGTCCCACTCGGCCGGGTCCATCTCCCAGGCCTTGTGGGCGACGCCCCCGTGCTTGGGCGAGATGCCGGCGTTGTTGATCACCGTGTCGAAGGAGGCGCCGAGGGCGGCGGCCGCCGCCGCGAGGGCGTCCGCCACGGCCGCGTAGTCGGCGACGTCGAGGCGGAGCGGGTGCGCGCGCCCGCCCGCGGCCTCGATCAGCCCCACGGTCGCCGCGACGTCGTCCGGGGTGACGTCGGCGACGCCGACGGTCGCGCCGCGGGCGGCGAAGCCCGCGGCGATCGCCCGGCCGATGCCGCGGCCCGCCCCCGTCACCAGCACGCACCGGCCGGCATGGCTCGGCCGCCGCTCGAGGCCGGCCGGATTGGTCTCGCGTGTCGCCATCTCAGATCCCCAGATAGGCCCGCCGGACGTGGTCGTTGGCGAGGAGCGCCCGGGCGTCGTCCCGCAGCACGATCTCGCCGTTCTCCAGGACGTAGCCGCGGTCGGCGACCTGGAGCGTGTGGAACACGTTCTGCTCCACGATCAGCACGGTGACGCCGGTGCGCACGATCCGGTCGACGACCGCGAAGACCTGGGCGACGACGAGCGGCGCGAGGCCGAGGGAGGGCTCGTCGAACATCAGGAGCTTGGGCCGGGCCATCATGCCGCGCGCGATGGCGACCATCTGCTGCTCGCCCCCCGACAGCGAGCCGGCGTTCTGGCCCAGGCGCTCGCGCACCCGGGGGAAGAGGTCCAGCACCTCGTCGAGCGTCCGCGCCTGCCGCTGCCGCGCCGCCCGGCGGTAGGCGCCCATGAGCAGGTTCTCGCGCACCGTCATCTCGGGGAAGAGCTGGCGGCCCTCCGGGACGAGGGTCACGCCCCGCTCCACCATCCGGTGGCCGGAGAGCCGCGTGACGTCCTCGCCCTCGAAGGTGATGCGCCCGCTGCTCGGGGCGAGGAGGCCCGCCACGGTGCGCAGCGTCGTGGTCTTGCCGGCGCCGTTGGCGCCGATGATGGTGACGACCTCGCCGGCCCCGACCTCGAGCGAGACGTCGTGCAGGATGGTGGTGGCGCCGTAGCCCGCGTGGACGCCCTCAAGCGTGAGCATGGGCGAAGTCCTGGCCGAGGTAGGCCTCGATGACGGCGGGGTCGCGCACCACCTCCTGCGGCCGGCCCTGCGCGATGATGCGCCCGGAATTGAGCACGATCACCCGGTCCGACAGCGACATCACCGCCTGCATCACGTGCTCGATGGCGATGATGCTGACGCCGCCGTCCCGGATCGCGAGCATCAGGTCGATGGCGCGGCGCACGTCCGTCTGGTTGATGCCGGCCATGACCTCGTCGAGCAGGAGGATGCGGGGCCGCATCGCCATCACGCGGGCCACCTCCAGGCGCTTGAAGCCCCCGATGGTCAGGCCCCGGGCCTCGACGTCGAGCCAGGGGCCGAGGCCCATCCGGCGGGCGGTCTCGCGCGCCACCGCCCGGGCCTCGCGCACGTCCGCGTGCCGGTGGAAGGCCCCCACCATGATGTTCTCCTCGACCGTCATCGCGGCGAAGGGCTGGACGATCTGGAAGGTGCGCCCGACGCCGAGGGCCGCGAAGTCGGCCGGCGTCGCGGGGCTGCGCCAGGTCCCGTCCGGGCCCCGCACCGCGACCCGGCCCGCGTCGGGCCTGAGGAAGCCCGAGACCATGTTGAAGACCGTGGTCTTGCCGGCGCCGTTCGGGCCGATGAGGCCGAGGATCTCGCCCTCCCGCAGCGAGAAGCCGACGTCGTTCGTCACGTGCAGGCCGCCGAAGCGCTTCTGGAGGCCCTCGACCCGCAGGATGTCCTCCCCGATGGGCGGGGGGGCGGCGCGGGCCGCGGGCGCCGCCGGCACCGGGGCGG
>NZ_QOWC01000271.1 GCF_003574465.1 Methylobacterium crusticola | reverse complement strand
TTGAGCAGGGGTGCGAAAAGCGATCCGCATCAGTCAGAGCGGCTTCCACGATCTCGGAGTCGTTGAGGCGACGTGCGCGTTGATCCTGGGGTTCGCCCTGGGGAGGTCGCGACGGCCCGTGCCTACAGCCATGATCTGCGTGTCAGCGTTTTGGACGTCGTGGGCGCCGGCCTGTCACGTCGGACTGCGGCAGCCCACGGCGTAAGATGCGTGGACGAGCCAGTGGTAAGCGTTCGAGCCCTTGATGCGCACGCCGGTCTCGTCGCATGCGACGACCTCGGCCTTGCGCAGAGCTGCGACAGCCGCGTCACGACCGGGACGGAAACGGCCCTGCGCGCGGCGGAGCAGGTTCAGCAGTCCGCCCTGGCTGAGCGTGGGGCCGAACACGTCTGACAGCGCCGCCTGCAGCCGCTCATACGAGAGCGCCTGAAAGGTCTTGAGGTCCGTCGCCACCGCGTGCAGCCGTGGTCCGAACGGAGTGCCGCGTGCCGCCTCCGGCACCGGTGCGACGACCCGCGTCCCGCAAGTTCGGGCAACGCACCGCCAGACGCCGGTGCCGCGCCACGATCGGTGCCACCTCCGGCAACTCGATCTGCTCGCGCGTGCTGACGACCTCCGCTGGAAGAGCGGCGTGCAGGCGGCCGCCGCAGCACGCGCACGCCTCGGGACGGTGCTCGACGATCTCGTATCGGGATCGGCACGCAGCTCGACTTTGGCCATCGCCAGATACCAGTGGACAGCATCCACCTGCACGCCTGAGCGCGCCGAAGGAGTTTTGTACGCTGACCATGTGCACGGGACATCGTGAATAGTCCCGGCCTGCGTGCCGACCAGCCAGTCTCGAGCTCTCACTCCTCGTTACTGTAGCCGGGCCGGGTTGCCTCGGCCTGCCATGGGAACGCGGTCGCTTGCCGGCTCGGCTCCTGACTGCGCGCGTAATCCCAAGGCAGCCGGCCGCGGATTGGCCAAAGTCGAGCTCAGTGACCAGCAGGAACGCGACCTCGACGCCCATCCTCATCACGCGGACGCGCGGCGGCGACCGCCCGGGGGCTGGCCAGCTGAACTGCACTCCTGCCCAGTGCATCGTCAGCTCGCTTGGCCCGCTGATGGTGATCTCCAAGTCCAAGTTGAGCATGTTCGGATCCGTGCCTCGCGGATCGCGCAGGCCAAGGTGGGGCATCTCGTCGGTGTTGCCGAGCTCGATCTCGCCGGTGACGTGCAGGATCCTGGCGATGTCGGCCGTCTCCAGGACGGCCTTCCATCTTCGCGTCCTGGGTACGACATCGCCCGACATGTGACGGCCTCCGAGCTGCACGGCCCTCAGCGAGGTCAGGCATGAGCGGGCCACGATCGGCAGCGTAAGCACGAAACTCGGCTGAGCCGAGTATTGCAGTTGCAACACAGGACGTCACTGCCGATATCGAACTGTAGTATCAATGCCCGAGCCTTCAGCGCCGAAGCCAGTAAGGAGGCTGAGATGGACGGGCAAGCGCACACGGACAATAGCGATCAGAAATCCGCTGAACCCCAAGATGCCGTCCCGACCCTGTCGATCGCGGAGCTGGAGGCCGATCCACACGGGGTATTCCGCCGCTACAGGCCCCGAATGCCCTTCACCGCTCACGAGGCTGGTGGATACCTCGTCCTGCGAGCCCGCGACCTTGAGCGGGTATTCCGGGATCCGCGCGTCCAGTCGACAGAAACCGTCTACCCGGAGATGCGCGGCATCACCGACGGCGTGCTGTTCGCCCTGTTCGAGCAAGGCATGCTGACATCCAACGGCGGGGTGCACCGTCGGCGTCGTTCACCTTTCACGCGCACCTTTGCCGCTCGGCTGATTGAAGAACTCCGGCCACGGATCAGACAAACAGCCGAGGATCTCATTGCGAGCTGGTCTGGCGAGGACGAGATCGATCTCGTCGAGCGCTACACAGCCATGATCCCGGCACAAACCATCAGCGGCCTTCTGGGACTGCCGCTGGCTGACATTCCACACTTCACGCGCCTCGTCTACGACGTCTCCCGCGTCCTGAGCTTCACGTTCCAGCCAGAGGACATCCCGACCCTCGAGGCTGCGGCACGCGAGCTGCAGGCCTACGTCGAGAAGATCCTTGCGGAGAAGCGACGGACGCCGAACGGTGACTTCCTGTCCCGCTACCTCGCGGAGGCCGAAGCGTCAGCCGAACTCGCGCCGCTCGAAATCATCGTTCAAATCGTCCAGCTGATCATCGGCGGAACTGACACGACGCGTGTGGCTGGGGCCATGCAGGTGGCACTGCTCCTCGAGCATCCCGAGCAGTGGCAGGCCGTCTGCCGCGATCCCGACCTGATCCCGGGCGCAGTGGCAGAGGCGCTGCGCTACGAGCCAAGCGTGGCCTCGATCGGGCGTGTGAGCCGGGAGGATATGGAACTTGATGGGCTCACGCTTCCGGCTGGCTCATTCCTTATGCTCTCGACCATGTCGGCCATGCGCGACGAGATGGTTTATGCGCGACCTGACGTCTTCGACATCCGCCGCACGGACCACCCGCGCCTGCATCCTGTCTACGGCGGCGGACCGCACCGCTGCATCGGGGAGGCCCTGGCACGCGTCGAGCTGGAGGAAGGACTGACCGCTCTAATCCGCCGCATCCCGCAGCTCGGACTGGCCGGTACTCCACCAAAGCTGCAGGGTCACAGCGGGATCCGCCGGATTGATCAGATGCATGTGGCGTGGACGAACTGAGCCATTGCCCTGGCTGCTGAGAGCAAGTGCCGAACGCTACTGCTCCTCGACCATTCGCGTCGCGGCCCGCAGATCCCGCACGGTCCGCGCCAGCCTCCGCCTGAAGGCGATTGCCTTGGCTGAGTACCGCCCGTGCTTCCAGGTCGAGCGCGGTGAGCGCTCCAGCCCTTCAGGCGTCTGCGGGCCGGTGCTGGCGCCTCCCTGCATCCGGCATCGTCCGTTCGCCATGGCGGGCTGCCGGCACGATCCTTTATCCCGCCGACGGGCCCCACAGCGGGGCGCCGCGAAGGCACCGCGCAACCGGTCGCAGGAGCACGGGGCATGGGGTTGGTCGCCCGAAATCCCCTTCACCCCCACCCCGTCGCCGAGCCTCAGCCCCCCGGTCACGCTGCCCGCCACCACGGCCTGAGCGCCCTCGCCGATGTGGTTGTGCTGGACCACCACGACCTGCCTCCCGCCCGAGCGCACCCGCTGCAGGGTCTGCATGCCGGCCTGGAACGAGCCCGTCAGGCGGGCGTAGGCACGGGCCATCCGCTCGGCCTCGACGCACGCCGCCTGCCGGCTCGGGCCCCGCGTTCGGCCGACTTCCTCGAGGTGCTGCTGCATGGCGACCGCCGCCTTCATGGCGGCGACGCGGGCGGTGGCAAGCTGGTGGGCCAGCATGCGCTCCAGCCCATCAGAGGCCCGGATGGTGTCGGCTGTGTCGAGGCCCATCTCCAGGCAGCCGGCCTCCTTGGCGAGGTCGAGCCGATTGCGGCTGGCGTCGGCTGCCACGGCGTCTGGGTTGGCCAGGGTGTCGAGGATCGCCGGCAGGGTGGTCGTGGCGAAGTCGTCCGCGGGCACGAGCTCGCCGCCGGCTGTGCGCGGCGTGGCAGGATCGAGCGAAGTGCGGGCCTTCGCCTCGTAGCGGTCGGCGATGGGCGCGACCGCGCCGTTGGCTTCGGCTCGGACGCGGGCGGCGGCGAGGATGGTATCGCCAGATTTGCGTTGGGCGGACATGGGGGGATCCTACAGGAAGTCGCGGCCGAGTTCACCTACAGGAAGGTAACTCTGTGGCTCTCTGGATTGGTCCGCACAGGAAGTTGGCGAGCCAGATGCCTGGATTAGGTCCTGGTCTGCCGGCTTCAGCGTTATGTTCCTGTCGTGTGCCAAGCTGACCGACCTCCTCCGCCCCAGTCGCGATCTCACGTTCGAGGCTGCGCACCGATCTCTCGCGACGCCCTCGTCATCGCGCTCTCCAGATCGAGCATCTCGCGGAGTTCCGGCAAGTACTCGGCGCTGAGAACATCTTTACCGTCGCCGTACACAACAACAATGTCCCATTTCCTGTCAATAAGTGTGAGCAATGTACGAAGCTCAATAGCATGAATAAGATTAGGCGGGAACATGGAAAGTGATTTCTGGCTTTCGGCGATAATCACAAAAAATCGATCCGGCGCGGGTGAAGGGCTGATGTTGAGGTTCAGGTGATCGCCCTCCTTTCTGGCAACGACAAAGAGGTTCGAGTAGAGAAACACCGGCAGTACGAACGTCATATCCTGGATTGCGCGTGCTCGCGCGAAAGCAATCTTCAATGGCGTCGCGGTCCCTTCGATCTTCGACGGCATGACGAGCGCTGCGATCTTGTCGCGCGCTCGGATCCGCTGGCGCAGAACTCGCAACCTGCCGATCGCGTAAGCTCCGATGAGCACGGCGCAACTGCCCCACACCATGGCTGAGGCGATGCCGGCGTAAGTTCCTTCACCCCAGAAGGCGTGGACCCCCGTCACGACGACTTGAGCGCCCAATGCGACGGCTACACCGAGCTGAGGGTCGATCGGTGCTGAGCGCTCGGCCTTTTTGCGCCACCACAGCAGCGAAAGCCCAACGACTCCCAACGAGACGTACGAGGCGGCGAATGCCACAACCGACCATTCCGACGCGAAGCCAATGAAGCCGAGTACGACCGCCCACAGGACGATCACGAATGCAACCCGCTCTTCTTCGATGGTCATCAGCCAGGCCTGTTGCTGCGACGTCACTCGGCGTAGGCTACACCAGTTGCCCGCAGCTGATCCGCTTCTCACCGGTCCCGTTGAAAAACTCGGATAGGATGCCCTCAGCCTCGTCCAACGCCTCGACAAAGGGAAGGTTTATCTTTCTTTGATGCGTCAGCCCCGGATTCGCGTCGAGCCGGGCGGGCGTCCGCGGAAAACATGTCTTCGCGGCGCGTGGTGTGGAGCGCCACTTCGGCTGCATCCCGAGTTTTTCAACGAATTCGACCCAAGCTGGACGTTGAAGCTGCCGCATCACCCACCGTCCGCGACATGCAAGCTAAGATGTTCGAGGCTGAGCTTCGCGATCGGCTCAAAAGAGAGCGGTAGCCTTGCTCCAGCGCGCCGATCGCCCAGGATCAGATCCTCGACGTCGCCGGGCCATGCAGGCACGCCCGCGCCTCCCCTGCCGCCAACCGCGGAGATGGCCGAGGCCGCGAGGTTTGGAACGATGCTCCAGGCCGTGGTCGCGCACACCTCGATGACACCCAGGGCCGCGCGGGTGACCACCGCCGCCCGCGCACGGTCGTGTCCGAGCACAGACCAGGGCGCAGCTTCCTGGACATAGGCGTTCGCCCGCGCCCAGAGCGCCCGCGTCTCGGTCGCCGCGCGCCGAAACTCCCGTTCCTCGTGATGCGCGCGGATCGCGGCGACCCGTCCGTCAATCTCTGCCACGAGTGCACGTTCGGCCTCGCCGGGCTCCCCTCCAGGCGGTATCCGTCCCTCGAACGCCGCCGCCGCGAAACGTGTCACTCGTTGCACGAGGTTGCCGAAGACGTCGGCGAGGTCCTTGTTCACGTCCGCCACGAACCGTGCGGCCCGGAAGTCCACGTCGGCGCTCTCTGGCGCGTTCGCGATCAGCCACCAGCGCCACAGGTCGGCGGGTAGCGCATCGAGCGCGGCCTCGCAGGACAGGCCGCGCCCCCGGCTCGTCGAGAACCTGCTGCCCTCGAAGATCAGCCAGTGGAGACCCTTGATGACATCGGCCGTGTGCCAAGGCTCTCCGGAGCCGATGAGGGTCGCCGGAAAGCCGACGGTATGGAAGGGCACGTTGTCCTTCCCCAGGAACTGGACGTAGCTCGTCTCGCGGGCCGCCTCGCCCCACCACCACTGGCGCCAATCGCGATCGGATCCGGCGGTCGCCCAATCCTGTGTGGCAGCGATGTAGGCGATGGGAGCATCGAACCAGACGTAGAACACCTTGCCTTCGAAGCCCTGGCGCGGCACTGGCACGCCCCAGGCGAGATCGCGGGTGATGCAGCGGTCGCGCAGATCAGCCGTGAGCCAGCTCCGCGCTAACGAGGTGACGAAGGGCGGCCAGCCCGCACGCGTGTCGAGCCAGTCTCCGAGCGCGTCGCGCAGCGCCGACTGACGCAGGAAGAGGTGGCGGCTTTCGCGTACCTCCAGTCGATTGTCGCCCGAGAGGGCGGAACGCGGCGCTTCGAGATCGGTAGGATCAAGGAGGCTGCCGCAGGCGTCGCATTGATCGCCGCGCGCCTCGGGGTCGCCGCAGCGCGGGCAGGTGCCGACGACGTAGCGGTCGGGCAGGTAACGACCATCCACGGGTGACCAGACTTGAGGCACGCTGCGCTCGGCAATCAGCCCCGCTGCATCCAGGCGACGATAGAAGTGCTGGGTGAGTGCGTGGTTCGAGGGCGCGGAGGAGCGTCCGAAATGATCGAAGCTCAGGTTGAAGCGACGGTACGTTTCGGATTGACGGCGATGCTGCTCTTCGCAGAAGGCGGCCGGTGACTGGCCGGCCCTTGCCGCCGCGATCTCAGTCGGCGTGCCGTGCTCGTCCGTGGCGCAGACGAACAGGACGTCGTTGCCGACCTGGCGCTGAAAGCGGGCGTGGACGTCGGCGGGAAGCAGCGAGCCGACGAGGTTGCCGAGGTGCTTGGCGCCGCTGACGTAGGGCAGCGCGCTCGTGATGAGGATGCGGCGTGACATGGGGTACGTCCGTGAGGAGAGAGGGACGCGCCGAACCCGAACGGAATTGAAAAAGCCCTCCCGCGTGGCACGGAAGGGCGGGGTTCGGCGCTCTCGCCTGTCGCGCGCTGACGCGCGTCACCCTCTCCGGCCAGACCTCGTGCGGTCGGGCCATGTCATTCGCAGGCAGTGAGCGAACACCAGGGACATGGCAGCCGCATACCGCGGGCAATGCGCGCGATCAAGGCGCCGCGTACGCATCGAGCGGACCGGCGGTCCAGTCCGCTCGCTGATGGCCATCGACAGTTCGGTTTGAGGGTTGCCGAACGTTCATCAGATCCGTGTTGGCCAAGCCGCGACGGGCTGCCCTGGGGAACCTCAAGATCGTGACAGCCCGGGCGCCCACCTGACGAAGCGCCCAGAACCCGCTCCGCACCTCAAGCAGTCGAAGCCTTGCGGCGGAAGGTCAGGAGAAGTGCGGAGACGAGGAAGTAGAAGGCGCCGAATGCCGCGTAGGGAGCGATATCGACTATGCCGGGCCGCCCCGGACCGAACGCCCGCGCGACGAAGAGACAGCCCGCCAAAGCCGATTGGGCTCCGCTGAGGATCATGGCCCATTGCGCGCCGGACGTCCTCCAGCGGCCCACGCCGGTCGCGAGCTGGAGCAGCCCGGCGAGGGTGGCCCAAACGCCGAACACGCCGAGCACCGTGTTCATGTTGCTGAGGGTGACCGCGACGGCCAGGGCTGTGACGCCGCTGACCGCCACGTTCACAAGCTGGGTCTGGTTGCGCGCAAACCCGCCGTTCCGTTTCGCGTCGATCACGTTGGCGAGTGCGTCCCAGGCCGGGTAGGCGACCAGCAGGGTGCTGGCGACTGGCGGCAGGCTCTTGCCGACCGTGAAAGCTGCGGCGACCCAGAGCGCCGCTACCCCGGCACGGAGGTAATAGTAGTTCCTCAATTCCGATTGCGCCGAGATCGCCGCGTTGCGCGGGATCCCTCGCGGGCTGTTGCCGAGAACCTGCAATGCCATGCGTCCTCTCCACCTACCGACTAGTCGGTCAGTGACGTATAGATGGTTGAACGGCCCGGGGCAAGCGCTTACTTACTAGTCAGGAGGTAGGTGATGAAGGCAGCGGCGACGACAGCGGACCGCATCCTGGGCGAGGCGCGCAGCCTCATCATGGCCCGCGGTTACAACGGCTTCAGCTATGCGGACATCGCCGCGGTCGTGGGAGTCAGCAAGGCGAACGTCCACCACCATTTCGCAGGCAAGAGCGACCTCGCGACCGCCGTGGTCGAGCAGTCGCGCGCGGGCATCCAGGCCCAGGTGCACGCGCTCAGGGAGATGGAGCCGAACGCTGCCGAGCAGCTTCGCGCCTACACCCGGTACTGGGAGCGGTGCATCCTCGACGATTCCGCTCCGTTCTGCATCGCCGCGATGCTCGCGGCCGAACTGCCGAGCCTTCCTCACGACGTGGCCGTGGCGGTCAGGGCGTTCTTCGTCGACCTTAGGGGCTGGCTGACAGACATCCTCGTCCTGGGGCTCCGGCAAGGCGGCGTGACCCTCGTCGGCACGCCCGAGGAGGAGGCCGACGCTTTCCTGTCCGCTGTCTACGGGGCCATGCTGTCCGCCCGGGCGTTCGGCGACCCGCGCCGCTTCGCCGTCATCGTCGAGACGCTTCTCTCGCGTGTCGTTCCCTTCCGGTGACACGTGCTGCAGGGTTGAGAAGGCCCCCGAACGCGTCAGCGCGCATGAATGGTTAGGCCTGAGGTTGACGTGAGCCAATGCGCAAATGCTGGGCTTCGACAGCGCCGACCTCCATGCCACGGCGACGGTTGAGTTCCCGGTCGGCGAAGCGGGGTAGAGCCGCGCCGCGGGACCTGCATAGGACAGGGAATCGCCGGCGACCACTGGCAAGAGCATGCTGTTTTTTGATGGAATCGGAGTTCACGAGCGGGCTGGGGTCTGCTTGCCTTTCGGCCTTTGGGAGAAGGTCGTTCC
>NZ_QOWC01000270.1 GCF_003574465.1 Methylobacterium crusticola | reverse complement strand
GGGCAGCGCGCCCGTCGCGGCGGGCTCGGGCGCGAGGCAGCCGGTGCAGACCGACGCGACGGCGCGCCGGGCCCGGGCGGTGACGCGCGCCTCGAACGCCTCGCGGGCGGCCAGTGCCGCGCGGGCGATCTCGGCGGCGTCGAGGGCGGGCCCGTCGCCGGGGGTCGCGGACGCGCCGTTCGGGTGGATGCGCAGCCTGAGGGGGCCGTCCGCCGTCTGGGCCCGGGCCGGCGCCGGACTGGCGAGGAGGAGCAGGATCGTGGCCGCGGCGCGCATCGTCGAATCCGTCATCGCGGGAAGCGTCGGGCGGGCCGGTGAGGAAAGCCTTAACCATGCCTCGCCCGCGGGGCCGCCCCGGCCGCGGCGTCAGTAGCCCGACCAGACCTCGTCGCGGTCGCGCCGGACGGGGCGGCAGCCCTCGGCGGATCGCGGCTGGGCCGGCGGGAAGTGCGGGTCGTAGCCCTGTGCGGGCGGCCGCTCCGGCCTGCGGGCGGGCGGGCTCTCCCCCGGGTGCCGGGGCCGCACGCCGGTCCGGTCCGGGAGGCGGCCGCCCGGCGCGGGATGGGTTTCGTCACTCACGCGCATATCCTCGTCCTGGGCCGGCGCCGAATGCTGGCGCCGGCCTCGGGACGCTGTGGCGGAGGAAGATTGAGAAAGCGGTCGCCGGAGGCCGGGCGCGCGGCGCGCCGGCACGGCGGCGTTTTCCCAGCGTGAGCGAACCGTGAATCGGAGCGGCGCGCCCTCCGGGCAGCGGGCGGCCGGCTCCGCCGGGGCCGCGGACACGAGGTTGTGACACGCGCCGCCCGCGATCGGGAGCACGCTGCCATTCAGGCCGCATTCAGTGCCGGGTGCCGATGGTCCGAGCCATGCGTCAGTCCGTTCCCCTCCTGGTCTGCGGCCTCCTCGGCCTCGTCGGTGCGACGGGCTGGCTCGCGGCCGCGCAGGATGCGGGCGAGACCGCGGCGGTGGCGGTGCCGGCCCAGCCGGTGCACGCCGCCCAGGCGACGGGCCAGACCTGCCTGTCGCCCGGCGACCTGCGCGAGGCCGTGGCCGAGAAGCGGGTGGTCGAGCCGGTGGCGGCGATCCGCGCCGCCCGCGCGGCGGTGCCGCGGGCCGACATCGTGCGGGCCAACCTCTGCCGCCGGGACGAGGTCCTGGTCTACATGCTGACGGCCTTGCGCAAGGACGGGCAGTTCGTGCACGTGATGGTGGATGCCCGGTCGGGCCAAGTCTCCGGGCAATGGTGAGGATCGCACCGTGCGTCTGCTCGTCGTCGAGGATGATCGGGATCTCAACAGGCAGGTCGTGACCGCCCTGGAAGAGGCGGGCTACGCCGTCGACAAGGCGTTCGACGGCGAGGAGGGCGCCTTCCTGGGGGAGACCGAGCCCTACGACTGCATCATCCTCGACATGGGGCTGCCCAAGGCCGACGGGGTCTCGGTGCTCTCCGGCTGGCGCCGGTCGCAGATCAAGACGCCGGTCATCATCCTGACCGCCCGCGACCGCTGGAGCGACAAGGTCAACGGCTTCGACGCCGGCGCCGACGACTACGTCACCAAGCCCTTCCACATGGAGGAGCTGCTCGCCCGGGTGCGGGCGCTCCTGCGCCGCACCGCCGGCCACGCCACGAGCCAGATCAGCGCCGGGCCGGTGGTGCTCGACACCCGCTCGGGCCGGGTGTTCGTGGACGGCAGCCCGGTCAAGCTCACCTCCCACGAGTACCGGCTGCTCTCCTACCTGATGCACCATACCGGCCGGGTGGTGTCCCGGGCCGAGCTGACCGAGCACCTCTACGACCAGGATTTCGACCGCGACTCGAACACCATCGAGGTCTTCGTCGGGCGCCTGCGCAAGAAGCTCGCGGTCGACCTGATCCAGACCGTGCGCGGCCTCGGCTACCTGATCGAGCCGGGCGCCGGCGGACCGCCCCCGTGACGGCCCTCGCCGGCCGGAGCGCGGCCGCGGCGCCCGAGACCGCGCTCGGCGCCGCGCCGCCGGCCCGCCGGCCGTTCTGGCTGCCGTGGCGGCGGCGCTCGATCGCGGTCCGCCTCGTGGTCTCGGCGCTGCTGTCGAGCGCGCTGATCCTGCTGATCGCCGGCCTGATCCTCTCGGCGCTCTACCGCGAGACGACGGAGCGGGCCTTCGACAGCCGGCTCCTCGTCTATGCCAACGACCTCGCCACCAACCTCGTCTCCCCCTCCGACTCGGAGGCCCGGGTCTTCGGGGCGCTCGGCGACCCGCGCTTCGACCTGCCGCTCTCGGGCTGGTACTGGCAGGTCGGGCGGCCCAACGCCAAGCCGCGGGACCTGCGCACCTCGCGCTCCCTCGTGGGGGTGCCGCTGCCGCCGCCCGACAACGCGGTGGGCGAGGCCGGCTCGGGGCAGCTGCGCAAGGGCTACGGCAAGGCGCAGGACGACCGGCCGCTGCGCATCATCGAGCGCACCGTCGACCTCGGCGAGGAGGGGCGCTACCTCGTGCGGGTCGCCGGTCCCTCGGACGAGATCGCCGCCGACATGCGGCGCTTCACGCTCGCGCTGACCACCACCTTCGCGCTCCTCGGGCTGTCGCTCGGCCTGACCACCCTGCTCCAGATCCGCTTCGGCCTCGCCCCCCTGATCAAGCTCCGGGCCGCCCTCGGCGCCATCCGCCGCGGCGAGGCCGACCGCATCTCGGGCGAGTACCCGCGGGACATCGCGCCCCTCGCCGGCGAGGTGAACCTGCTGCTCGAGACCAACCGCGAGATCCTGGAGCGGGCGCGCACCCAGGTCGGCAACCTTGCGCACGCGCTCAAGACCCCGCTGAGCATCATCGTCAACGAGGCCTCGGCCGGCGACGCCTCGAGCGAGCTCGCCGTCAAGGTGCGCGAGCAGGCCGCCGTGATGCGCGACCAGGTCAACTACCACCTCGACCGCGCCCGGGCGGCGGCGCTCGCGGGCGCGCTCGGCACCTTCACGGACGTCGAGCCGGTGGTGGCCGCCCTCGTGCGCACCTTCGGCAAGATCTTCTACGAGAAGGACCTCGCCTTCGAGACCGCCGTGACCCCGGGGCTGCGCTTCCGCGGCGAGCGCCAGGACTTCGAGGAGATGATCGGCAACCTCGTCGACAACGCCGCCAAGTGGGCGCAGTCCCGGGTCTCGATCCGGGCCGAGGTCATCGGCCAGGGCGAGTACCCGCACCTGATCGTCACCGTGGAGGATGACGGGCCGGGCCTGCCGCCGGAGGCCCGGGCGGCGGTGCTCGAGCGCGGCCGGCGCCTCGACGAGACCAAGCCCGGCTCCGGCCTCGGGCTCTCGATCGTGTCGGACCTCGCGGCGCTCTACCGGGGCCGCCTGCGCCTCGACGCGGCGGGCCTGGGCGGCCTGCGCGCGGTGATCGAGGTGCCCGGGGACGCGAGTCCGGCCGGCCAGGCCTGAGGGGCCGCCTCACGGCGGCTCGGACCTGAGGGGCTGCCTCACGGCGGCAGGCGCACGGGCGGCAGGGAGGACAGCAGCCGCAGGAGGTCGCGCAGGTTGCGCGTCCGCGTGCGGCCGAGGATCGCCTTGAAGTGGGTGCGGGCGGTCGTGACGGCGATGCCGCGCCCGGTGGCCGCCTCCTCGAAGGTCTTGCCGTCGGCGAGCTGCAGGCAGAGCTCGGCCTGCGCCGGGCTCAGGCCGAAGAGCCGGCGCAGGGTGGCGTGCTGGAGGTCCGGCGCCGTCGCGGTCCGGCTCACGCCCAGGAAGGCCTGCCCCCCGCGCAGGCGCTCCCCGCCCGGCTCCGGCACCGGCGTCGCGACGACCGAGAGGGCGCCGCCATCGGCGCCCGCGACCCGCATCGCGCCGGGGCGCCCCTCGACCGCGGCGGCGCGCACGAGCGCCCGGAGCGCCGGCCCGTCCGCCGGGTCCCGGGTGCCGAGCCCCGCCCGCGCGTCGCCGAGCACGATCCCGGCCCCGGCCCGGGACAGCGCGTGCGCGACCGGGTTGGCGTACAGGATCACCCCGTCCCCGGCGCAGATCACGACGCCGAACCCCAGCAGGTCGAGGGTGCGGCTGTCCCAGCCCCGGTGCCTGCGCTCCTCCTGCAGGGCTGTGTACAGGCGCAGCGCCCCGCGGACGTGGAGCCCGATCTCCTCGACGACGGGCTTGTCCTCCGTCGCCAGCAGGCGGCTGCCGGCGACCCGGTTGAGCGAGAGCGAGGCCCGCAATCCCGGCGCCACGTCGAGCACGATGCCGAGCGGCCGCAGCATGCCGTAGTGCCGCGCGAAGTCGTTGTAGAATTCCGAGCGCAGCAGGCTCTCCTCGCTGACGAAGTCGCTGCCGAGGAGGGCCCGGTTCGAGAGGCGCGGCTGCGCCCCGCCCCAGGGATCGAGGGTCTGGTAGTAGGCCAGGTAATCCGCGGCCGACGCCACGATGTCCTCCGTCAGCGTCAGCTCCGCGATGCGGCCGTTCTCAATCATCCAGATTCCGACGCTGTCGACGTCGAGGGCTTCGCGGATGACCGCGGTGATGCGGTCGAGTGCATCGGCCTCGGAGGCCGCTGCGTAGATCGCGGCGATCTGGTTCGCTCGAAGGCGTGACATGATTCTTGACCGGATCATCGACTCTGCGGCGCGGCGCGACGTCCGGCAAGATTGCGCGTGAACGCCCCTGACCGAACGGCAGACACGCGTACCTGCGCGATTTTTTCTACGCTATCCCCACAAGTGAGGATAGTCATCCGGCCCTCGATCGCATCTACATTGCGTCAGGCGGCGCCAGCACGACGAGCGAACGAGGCGGCAGCGCTACAGTCGCGTACTGGAAATGAGAACAGGGACACGGCCGCGCTCAAGACCAGGCGCGATCGAGGCGAAAGCTCGTGCCGATTTGTTGCTGTTTCCATCGGATCCGTCTGGACGTTCACGAGTGGGAGATCATCATGATGCAAATACAGGTGCTGGGCGTCGCGGCCGTGCTGGCGACCATGGGGGCGATCGCGGCGGGACCCGCGCAGGCCGCCTGCCAGGGCGTCGCCTGCGCGGCGATGCCCAAGCAGAACATTTCCCTCGACCGGAACGCCTTCAAGAGCGGCCCGGGCGTCGGCGTTCAGGGCAATAACCAGATCGCCGTGTCCAAGAACCTGGTCGGTCAGGACGGCGCCAGCCTGAAGAGCGGCAAGGTCCTCAGCCCCGGCAACATCAACCCGGGCATGAAGCTGCGCTGAGGCGCGTCATCCGCCCGGTCGAGGCGCTGCGTGCCGCGGTGTGGGCCGGGCGGCTCCGCACGCCCCCGACCGCGCCGATGCACGAAGCCCAGGACGAGGCATCCGCCGCCACACGCGGCGGACGAACTTCAATATCCTGCAATTCGCCGTAGTAGACCCGCGATTGCCGGGCGCCTCTATCCGGATTGCCGCCGATCGATTTCGACGAATCATGGAATCTTCCGCAGCGGCATGATCGCCCGGACGGTCCGTTCCGGCCAGCCGGACGCCGCGCCGGGGACCTTGGGGGATCTGATGAGACTGTTACGATGGGCCGGCGCGGCCGGCCTGCTCTGCGGGGCGGCGCAGGCCGCGGACTTGGCGCAGGCCGCGGACCTGGCGCCGGCGCCGGCCGACGTGGAGGCCGCCTTCGTGCCGGCCTGGACCACGACCCTGAACAGCGAGTTCCGCTACTTCTCGTTCAGCGGCACCAAGGGGCAGCCGCTCGGCGTCGCGCCGACGGGCGCGCGCGGCGAGGGCTCGCAGGTCTACCTGCCCATTGGCCTCGGGCTGAACGGGCAGCCGTCCGAGAACCTGCGCCTCGAACTGACCCTGCGGGGCGGCTACGTCGACTCGCGCCAGACCACGCCGGGCCTGACCGGCGGCGTGCGCACCGCCCTCGACACCCAGCTCTCCACCACCGCCACCTACCTGGGGCTCGACGGCTTCCAGCCCTTCCTGTCGGTCGGCGTCAACCTGCCGACCGGCACCACCTTCCTGGACGGCACGCGGTTCCTGGCCCGGCTCGATTCCGACCTCGTCGACGTCCCGACCTTCGGCGAGGGGCTCAACGTCGGCCCGACGCTCGGCGTCAACGTGCCGCTCGGCGACACGATGCTGGTCTCCCTCGGCGTCGGCGCCACGTTCCGCGGGGGCTACAGCCGGGAGGGCGCGACGGACCCCTTCACGAACGTCACCGCCGCGACGCGGCTGCAGCCGGGCGACACCGTGTCGGCCAACGCCTCGCTGAGCTACCAGGAGGGGCCGGTCTTCGCGAACCTCGCGGTGATCTACGCGGCCGAGAGCGCCACCCGCATCGACGGCGTGACCTCCCTGCGCGGCGGCGAGCGCCTCTCCGTCTCGGGCCAGGCCGCCTACACCTGGTCGCCCGCCTGGACCACGACCCTCTCGGCCTCCTTCACCCACACGGAGAACAACCTCGTGCCGGGCGCGGCCCTCGGCACCCTGATCCGGGAGGCGTTCAACTCCAACAGCAACCTCTACCGGGTCGGCCTCGACACGCTCTACACCGTCGGGGCCCTCGGCATCGGCCCGAGCCTCGGCTACCTCTACCGCGACCGCAACGCCTTCGACGCGCGCACGCTGCTGTTCGTGCCGCAGCGGGAGCGCTACGGCGTCGGCGGCGTGCTGCAATACGCGGCGTCGGAGGGCGTCGCGCTCTCCTGGCGCGGCGAGCGCATCTTCGTCCGGGAGGAGGCCAGTCCGGACAAGATCTTCGATCCTTTCGGCGTCATTCCGGGCACCGGCCAGCCCCGCCTGAGCTACCGCGGCTGGTCGTTCAGCGGCGGCGCCACGCTCAAGTTCTGAGGACGATCGCGATGCGCATCCCGACTTCCGCGGCCCTCGCCCTTCTGGCGCTGCCGGCCCTCCTTCCGCCCCCGGCCGCCCGGGCGGCCCCGGCCCAGCCCCTCCTCCCGGCAGCGCCCGCGCCGCGCGCCTGCCCCGAAGGCCGCCTCGCGGACGGGCGCTGCGTCGACCCGCTCCTCTCGGCCTACGCGCGCCAGCAGACGGTCTGCTTCACGCAGGTCAGGCTGTCCTACGTCTCCTGCCCGGGCGTGCTGCCGGCGCTCGACACCCGCTACCGCTACCCCTTCACCGTCGTGACCGAGCGCCAGCGCGAGATCAACATCCTGTTCGAGCGCCAGGGCTACCAGAACGTCTTCGGGCTGGTGCCGGTCACCCGGACCGGGACCACGACCGGGCGCTGACCCCCGGGCGACCGTCGCGCGAGGCAGGCCGGATCGCCGGGGGGCCCCCGCCCCGCACCACGCGGCCGGCGCCTCACGCGACCGGCACGGGCTGCTCATGCGGCCTGCACGGAGTGGAGGAAGTGCGCCACCTCGCCGCTCAGGTGCTCGGACTGGCGCGACAATTCGGACGCCGCGGCGAGGACCTGGCCCGCCGCGGCGTCCGCCTGCCCGGCGGCGTCCGCCACCCCGGCGATGTTGCGGGTGACGGTGGCGGTCCCGCCCGCCGCCTGCGCGACGGTGTCCACGATCTCCCGCGTGGCGGCGCCCTGCTGCTCCACGGCCGCCGCGATGCCGGCCGAGACGGCGCTGATCTCGCGGATGCGGTCGGTGATGCCGGCGACCGCCGCCGCGGCCCGGCCGGTCGAGCCCTGGATGCGGCCGATCTGGCTCGTGATCTCGCCGGTCGCCCGGGCGGTCTGGGCGGCGAGCCCCTTCACCTCGGCGGCCACGACCGCGAAGCCGCGGCCCGCCTCCCCGGCCCGGGAGGCCTCGATGGTGGCGCTGAGCGCGAGCAGGTTGGTCTCCCCGGCGATCGCCGAGATCAGCCCGACCACGTCCCCGATGCGCGCGGCCGGCCTTGCGTGACACCGTGTCGCCGAGCCGCCGAATCGTGTCGGCCCGGCCGCAGGGCTAAACCGGGGCCATGACGGCGATCTGGCTCATCTTCGCGCTCATGACCGGCCTCGCGGTGCTGGCGCTGCTCTGGCCGGTCTCGCGCCGCCCCGGCCTCGCGGTGCCCGGGGCCGGCGGCGAGGCCCTGATCGCGACCGAGACCGGGTTCTACAAGGACCAGCTGCGCGAGATCGAGCGCGACGCCGCCCGCGGCCTGCTGGCGCCGCCGGAGGCGCAGGCCGCCCGGGCGGAGGCGGCCCGGCGGCTCCTGCGGGCGAGCCGCGGCGACGACAAGGCGGCCGGGGGCGGCGCGGTCGGCGAGCCGGCCCTGCGCCGGCGCCGGGCCGCCTCGGCGTTCGCGCTCTCCACCGTGCCCCTCGTCGCCCTCCTGGTCTACGGCATCTACGGCTCGCCCGACCTGCCGGCCCAGCCGCAGGCGGAGCGCCTCGCCGCCGCCCGCGGCGACGGGCGCGACCTCGCGGCGGCGGTGGCGCAGATCGAGGCCCACCTCGCCAAGGTGCCGGAGGACGGCCGGGGCTGGTCGGTGCTGGCGCCGATCTACCTCCGCTCCGGCCGGACCGAGGACGCGATCAAGGCCTACGAATCGGCCCTGCGCATTCTCGGCGAGGAGGCCGGGCGGCTCTCCGATTACGGCGAGGCCCTGGTGGCGGCGGGCGACGGCGTGGTCTCCGACAAGGCGCGGGCCGCCTTCGAGCGGGCGCTCGCCCGCGACGACAAGGCCGTCAAGGCGCGGTTCTACCTCGCCCGGGCGGCCGAGCAGGACGGCGAGCGCGACCTCGCGCTCGCCCGCTACGCCGACCTCGCGGCGATCTCGCCCCCCGAGGCGCCGTGGCTGCCGCTGGTGCGCGACGCGGTCGGGCGCCTCGG
>NZ_QOWC01000269.1 GCF_003574465.1 Methylobacterium crusticola | reverse complement strand
GGAGATCTTCGAGATCGCCACGAAGCTCTACCAGAAAAGCCGCTGAACCAGGGCTTACCGTCCACGGCGCGCGGGGGCGCGGGATCGGACTTGGTTCCGGTCCCGCTCACGCCGCCGCCGGCACTCCCGCGGACTTGACGCGGAAGACCAGCAGGCCGGCGAGGCTCAGCGCGATGATCGCGCCCGCGTAGAGGTCCGCCGTCGGCCCGTAGCCCAGCGACCGGACGAGGATCCCGGCGAGGACCGCCGGCAGGCTGAAGGCGAGGTAGCTCAGGATGTAGAAGGCCGCGAGCAGCGCCGCCCGCTCATCGGCCCTGGCGAGCGGCATGATCGCGCCGACGCAGCCGAGGAAGCTCGTGCCGAAGCCCGTGCCGGTGAGCAGCGTGCCGAGAACCAGGACCGGCACGTGCCCCAGGTGCACGCCGACGAGGACCGTGAGGATGCCCAGCGTCGTCATCCCGACCCCGAAGGTGAGGTTGGCCTGCGGACCCTGCGCCCGGCGCAGGTAGACCGCGACGGCCCCGGACAGCATCAGCGCGGTGACCACGGTGCCGCCCGTCAGGGGGGCCGGGTTGCCGGTCGCGGCGACGACCAGGGAGGGCACGAGCGAGAGGTAGAACCCGCCGAGCGCCCAGTTGGCGACGTTGATCGGCGCGATGAGCAGCAGGGGCCGGCGCACCTGCGGCGGGACGGACACCCGCGGGCGCAGCGAAGCCAGGAGCCCTGGCCGCGTGCCGCCGGTCTCCGCCGTCAGCGCCGTCGCCGCCGCCTCGAGCGCGAAGGCGGCCATGAGGAGGCCGTACACGAGGTGGAGCGGGAACGGCCCGTACTGGATCAGCGCGCTGGTGCCGAGGGCGCCGACCGCCATGCCGGCCAGGGGCGCGATCGCGTTCACGAGCGGGCCGCGGCCGCGATCGAGGTCGATGAGGGCGGCGCCGAGCGAGGCGGCGGCGATCCCCGTGGCGAGGCCCTGGACGATGCGGGCCGCGATCAGCCAGGCGGGACCGTTCGCGGCCGCCAGGAACAGGCCCATGGCGGCGATCTCGAGCAGCAGGGCGCCGAGGATCACCGGCCGGCGACCGAGATGGTCCGAGATCGAGCCCGCGACGAGCAGCGCCTTCAGCAGCGCCCCGGCGTAGACCGCGAACGCGATGGTGATGAAGACCGGGGAGACCCCGAAGCTCTCCTGGTAGATCCGGTAGAGCGGCGTCGGCGCCGAGGACGCGCCGAAGAAGGTGGCGAGCGTCACGGTGTGGAGGGCGAGCGGGCTGACGCGGCGGGAGGCCGCCGCGGATCGGTGATCGGAGAGCATCCACGCACCCTAAAAGCTAAAATCTTGCATTTGCTCCTAGCAGTGCGGGCCGCTAAAAGCAAACGGGTTGCGTTAATCGCGCGCGCCGCGACGCTGCGGCGCGAGAGAGGGAGCCGCGCATGGTGGGCAGAGAGGGACCGCGCCCGGGTGGCCGCAGCGCGCGCGTGCAGGCGTCGGTCCACCAGGCCGTGCGCAACCTGCTCGCGCGGATGGAGCGCTCGCAGGTCACCATCCCGCTGGTCGCCGCGGAGGCGGGCGTCACGCCCTCCACGATCTACCGCCGCTGGGGCGAGCTGCAGGAGCTCCTGGCCGACGTCGCCGTCGAGCGGCTGCGGCCGGACATGGATCCGGTCGACACCGGCAGCGGCCGCGGCGATCTCCTGGCCTGGGCCGAGCAGTATGCCGAGGAGATGTCCTCGAGTCCCGGCCGACAGCTCATCCGCGACGTGCTCTGCGCCGGGGACGGCGCCGGCGCGCAGCGCTGCTGCGGGTACGTCCTGGCGCAGGTCGACGCGCTGGCGAGGCGGGCCGCCGCCCGGGGCGAGCCCTTCCCGGGCATCGACGCCGTAATGGACCAGGTCGTCGCCCCGATCGTCTACCGGATCCTGTTCGGCGAGGCGCCGGGCCCGGACCGGGTCGGCGACCTGGTGGCCGGCGTCCTCGAGACGGCCGGGCGGGACTGACCGGCGGGCCCCCTCCCGCGGGTGGGCCGCGGCCCCCCGGGCCGCCCGGGCCGCCGTGGTGGCACAGTCCCGCACGGGACCGAGCCCGCCACGGGCCGGCGGCCGAGCGGAGACGAGGCGCGTCCGGCATGCTAGGCTCGAGCGAAAGGGGCGGGCCCGCGGGCCGGCCCGGGAGGGATGCCGATCCATGAAACGAGCCTTGCCGCTCGCGCCGTTCCTGCCGCCGGGCGAGCCTCCCGGCCTCGCCGATCTCGGCGCCGCCGCGCGGCCCGCGGCTCTCGGCGCGCGGGTCCGGTGCGGCGCGGTCCGGCCGGCCCCGATCCGCTCCCGGCCCCTCGGCCGTGACCGACCGTGCGGGCACGGCCGAGGTCCCCGGGGAGCGGGACCGGATCCACTCTCCATGACCCTCCTTCATGCATCATCGCCTTCGTTATGATCTGAGGTTCTCATGACAGTCACCAAGTTCGGCATTGGCCAGCCGCTGCGCCGGGTCGAGGACCGCCGCCTGCTCACGGGCGAGGGGAATTACGGCGACGACCACGCGCCCGAGGGCTGCCTCCACGCCGCGGTGCTGCGCAGCCCGCACGCCCACGCGCGCCTGCGCATCACGGACGTCGAGGCGGCCCGCGCCATGCCGGGCGTCCGCCTCGTGCTCACCGCCGCCGACGTGGCGAACCTGGGCGCGATCAAGTGCCAGGCCCCGCTGCCGAACGACGACGGCAGCCAGAACCACCTGGCGCACATCCCGGTGCTGGCCAAGGACGTCGCCAAGCACGTCGGCGACGGGATCGCCTTCGTGGTGGCCGACACCCTCGCGCAGGCCCGGGACGCCGTCGAGGCGATCGCCATCGCGTACGAGGTCCTGCCGGCCGTCGTCGGCATCCGGGGCGCCCTCGCGGGCGGCGGGAGCGCCGTCTGGGACGAGGCGCGGGACAACGTCGCCTACGACGCCAGCATGGGCGACAAGGCGGCCGTCGACGCCGCGTTCGCGGCGGCGGCCCGGGTCGTGCGCGTGGAGGTCGAGAACCAGCGCGTCGTGACGAACTACATGGAGACGCGCAGCGTCGTCGCCGAGTACGACGGCGCGACGGAGAGCCTGACGCTCACCATCCCGAGCCAGGGCGTGCACGGCCTGCGCGACACCCTCGCGGGCGTGCTCGGCGTCGCGAAGGAGAAGCTTCGCGTCGTGACCGGCGACGTCGGCGGCGGCTTCGGCACGAAGACCTTCACCTACCGCGAGTACCCGCTGGCGGCCGAGGCCGCCCGCCGGCTCGGACGCCCGGTGAAGTGGGTCTCCGAGCGCGGCGAGCACTTCGTCGCCGACTCGCAGGGGCGCGACAACCTCTCGGTCGGCGAGGTGGCGCTCGACGCCGACGGCCGCTTCCTCGCCATGCGCTTCGACGTCGTCGGCGACCTCGGCGCGTACCTGTCGCAGTTCGGCCCCTACATCCCGTATCTCGGGGCGACCATGCTCACGGGCGTGTACCGCACGCCGGCGCTGCACGTGCGGGTGCGCGGCGTCTACACGAACACGATCCCGGTCGACGCCTACCGCGGGGCCGGGCGGCCCGAGGCGGCCTACCTCCTCGAGCGCCTCGTGGACCGGGCGGCCCGGGAGACGGGGCTGGGGCCGGACGAGATCCGCCGGCGCAACTTCATCCCGGCGAGCGCGATGCCGTACACGACGCCGATCGGCGACCGGACCTACGACACCGGCGATTTCGAGGCGCACATGCGCCGCGCCATGGAGGCGTCCGACTGGGCCGGGTTCGAGGAACGCCGCGCCGAATCCCGCCGCGCCGGCCTCCTGCGCGGCATCGGCCTCGCGACGTACATCGAGTGCACGGCGTGGGGCGAGGGCGAGGACGTCTCGATCACCCTCGACAAGGACGGCGGCGCCACTGTCTACGTCGGCACCCAGTCCAACGGGCAGGGACACGCCACGGCGTACGCGCAGATCGCGGCCGAGCAGCTCGACCTCCCGCCCGAGCGGATCCGGATGGTGCAGGGCGACACGGCGCGGGTCGCGACCGGGCACGGCACCGGCGGCTCGCGCTCGATCCCGATCGGCGGCATCTCCGTCGACGCGGCCTCGAAGAACCTCGCCGGCAAGCTCAAGGACCTCGCCGCGGACGAGCTCGAGGCCGGCGTCGGGGACCTCGAGATCGCGGAAGGGGCCGTCCGCGTCGCGGGCACCGATCGGGCCGTCGACTTCGCGACTCTCGCGGCCCTGCCCCGCGCCACCGGGGCGATGCTGACGGGTCAGGGCGACTTCGTGCCGCCGAGCGCGACCTACCCCAACGGCACCCACGTGGCCGAGGTCGAGGTCGACCCCGAGACCGGCGTCGCGAGCGTCGTGCGCTACTCCGTGTGCGACGATTTCGGCACGACCGTGAATCCGCTGCTCCTCGCCGGCCAGGTGCATGGCGGCGTGGCGCAGGGCATCGGCCAGGCGCTGCACGAGCGCACCGTCTACGACGCGGAAGGACAGCTCCTCACGGCGAGCTTCATGGACTACGCGCTGCCGCGGGCCGCGGACGTGCCGTTCTTCCACTTCGAGACGAAGAACGTGCCCTCGACCACGAACCCGATGGGCATCAAGGGGGCGGGCGAGGCGGGCTCGATCGGCTCGTGCCCCGCCGTCATGAACGCGCTCGTCGATGCCCTCGACCGGGGCGCGGGCGTGCGCGACATCGACATGCCGGCAACGCCCGCCAGCATCTTCGCGGCCCTGAGGACCTCGCGCGCCGCCGCGGCCTGAGGCTCCGGCCCCGCCGCGGCGGTCTGGGACGCGCGGGGGCGGCGGGGGCGCCTCGAAGGCGCGGCGACCCGGACACGGGCTCCGGTCCGGGTCGCCGCGTCCGATCCGCCCCGGCTCGTCCGCCGGGTCCCCGGCCCAGGGCTCGCGGCGAAGGGCTCGCGGCGAAGGGCTCCCGCGGTCTCGGCCGCGCCGCGACGAGCCCTCGGCCCGGTCGTCGGATGCGGCCCCGGAGCGATTGTCCGAACGATGTGGCTGCCGGTTCGTCACGGACTGCGCCGCGGCAACGAAGACTCGGGACCGTGGCCGGCTCGAGCGGAACGGACCCGGCGCTGGAGCAGCACCCGATCACGTTGCACCCGGTTGCGGCTCAAGGTTTCTGATTTCGCCGCTTTGTCCGCGACGAACCGGTCTCCACTTCGTCCGGGAACGCTTAGTGGTTCTTCATCCGGTCCCAGGGCAGGGAGGCGGGCAAGGGCAGCATGACGGCGTAGAAGATCCAGCCGAACATCTGCGGCATGCCAGCGTCCTCGGCATTCGGCGTCCGCACCGAGACGGCAATGTGCCGACGAGGCCGGGAGTGCGCCCGCGTCGCCGTCGCGTCCGGGGGCGCCCGGCCGGCCCTGGCCCCTCACCGCGCTTCGCGCGAGGGCTCGGCGTGCAAGGCGCCCCTCTGTCCCGCCTCAGAGCCGCGGGATCATCGCCTGCGACCGATGCGCCGCGAGGGCGCGGACCAGCTCGAAGACGCAGAAAATCGAGAGGGCGACCACCAGCCCCCAGACGTACTGCATCGGCTCGCCGTCATCGATGGGCGCGCGGACGATGCAGTGCATGTAGAGGTTGAGGAGAAGCGGAGCGGTGAGCCCGGCTATCGCGAAGATGAGGAGATGCGTGCAAAGCGTGTGGAACGTGGTCGGCATCTGACGGCACCTCACCACTGCATCAGCTCGTTAACGTCGGCGTCGGTGGCGAGTTGCCGGACGCGCGGAAAAATGCCCGGGGCTCGCCGGTGCGACGCGCGCCCGTGCGCCGCCGGACGCCCCGCCCGTGGCGGACGCGCCGGACCCCGTCGATCCCGAGGGCGCCGCACCGGCGATCCGGCGGGACGCCCGGGCCCGCTCAGTCGATATCCTCGTCGGCGCGCGCCAGGAGCGCGTCGGGGATCTCGATGCCGAGCGTCCGCGCGGTCCTCAGGTTGATGACGAACTTGAATTTCGCCGGGATCTGGACCGGGAGATCGCCGGCCCTCGCACCGCGCAGGATCCTGTCGACGTAGAGCGCGGCCCGGGCGTACGTCTCCGGCTCGTCGACGCCGTACGAGACGAGGCCGCCTTCGGCCGTGATGATCCTGCTGTAGGAGATGGTCGGAACCTTGTAGGCCAACGTGATCGTGTTTATGAACTTGCGATGGATGGTATTGAAACTGTCGTTCATCAGAATCAACCCACCCCCGCCGCGCCCGATCCCGGCCACGACCTCCTCGATCTCGCGCTCGTCGTGAACGGTCGCGAGGACCGGCGTGACGTTCAATGCAATCGCCGCACTCTCGAAGGGCCCGATGTAGAATTTCGCGTAAGGGGCGGTTTTGGGATTGTACATCATCACGGCCCGCAGCATGGCGGGCGTGATCTCCTTGAGGATCTGCACCCAGCGTCCGCCCAAGCTTCCTTCCGTGTTCATGAAGCCGGTGACGTTTCCGCCGGGTTGGGCCAGGCTCCTGACGAACCCGCTGCCGAGGGGGTCGGACACGCTGACGAAGACGATGGGGATGCTCGCCGTCTCGCGAAGCAGGGCCGCGACCACCGGCGTCGTTGCCGCCAGGATCACCCGCGGGCGCAGGTCGACCAGTTCCCTGGCGCTGGTCCTCATGCGATCCAGGTCGCCGGAGGTCCAGCGGTGCACGAACGACAATCCGGTCCGGTAGGCGCCGCTCAGGCCGAACAGCGCCGTCTTGAAGACGCCGAGGCGCGCCTGCGTCTCGGGATCCGCCTCGTCGTAGGCGGTGATGACCCCGACCCGGTCCGGAGAGGGACCGCCCTGAGCAGGCGCCGGAAACGGACGCGCGATCAGCGCGGACCCGAGCAGCGCGATCCAGTCTCGCCTCGTCATGACGTCACCCCGCACCGATGACGAGGAGCACTACACAGTCGAAGAATGAGATCAGCTGACAGGCGTATCGGGTCGTGACTGTTTCAGCAAGCTCGGGTTCTTGCGTCGATGGGCGGGCGGCTGCCTCGGCGCGAAGCGCCGGGGCCTGGGGCGACCGTGCCGGCGCGGAGGCCATCGGCACGGCGCCGGGGATGGACCGGTGCGGGAGACGGCCGCCCGCGGGCGTCTCCCGCCCGCGCCCGCCGCGAGCCGGAGACGCCCGTTCAGGGAAGGAACGTCAGGACGACGACGGCGACGACGCCCCCGGCGAGCGCCAGCGCCATGAGCACGAGGCTGCTGAGCTGGTCGACCTGGTCGACGTTGTGACCTTGCAGGTGATGCTGATCGCTTGCTGACATGACGGTTCCTCCGCGACACCAACGTCTGTACAGGACGCGGTCACGCGCGGGATAGGGTCGCAGGCGCGCTCCCGGCCGGCCCGGTGCCGGACCGGCGGCCGGCCGGGCGGCGCGGGGCTGCGCCCACGCCGCGGGCCGTCAGCCGGCCCGCCGGGACCCGGGGGTCTTCGCGGCGGCGCTGTGCTGCGCCAGCAGGCGGTCCAGCTCGCGCAGAACCCGGCATTTCGCAGCAGCCTCGGCCGAACGCTTCATGGCAGCCTCCTCGCGGATCGCGGTGGGATCGTCACCCGAGTGCCGGCGGGGGGACCGGTGCCGTGACGGCCCCCTCCCCTCGCCCCGACCCTCACGATGAGCCCGGAGCGCGCTCCCGGATGTGCCGTGGGGCACGCGGTCCCGAGGCGGGGCGTGCGGCGTCGGCAGAACCGCCGGAGGGGCCGCGACCCGTGTGCCGCGCCTCGCGGACGGCGTGCACCGGCGCACGCCGTCCCGGCCGCAGCCCGTCCATGCTGGCCATGAGATTTCGGCCTGGAGGAGGCGTGGCATGCAGACACTCGTGACCGCCCGGACGTCTCCCGCCTGGACCCGGCGCGCGGCGGGTCTCGTCCTGCTGGCCGCCCTGCTGGCCACGGCCTCGCCGGCCGTGGCGCAGGACCTCCTCGGGATCCTGCAACACCTGTTCGCGCCGGCCCAGCGCCCGCCGTCGGACCGCTTCCACGATGGCCGCTTTCGCCCGGGTCACGGACGTCCCGTCCTGCGCGCTCTGCCGATGGCGGGCGACGACGAGCGGCCCGCGCGGCCGAGGGCGCTCAAGCCGAAGGATCCCGGGGAGGTCGCGAACCCCGTGCCCGCCCTCCTCGCCGACACCACCTTGCAGTACGGCGACGTCGTGATGACCCCCCAGGGCGCGCGCGTCTTCGTCGGGCAGCCCGGAGCGCACCACACGCTCGCCGACTTCGCGCCGCTCTCGCAGGCGGGCGGACTCGTCCCGGCGAGCACGCGCAGGGTCGTGGCCAGCCTGCCCGTCGGCGTGAACACCGCGTGGGACAGCGGCCGGGCCGGCTCCGGAGGCCGGCTGGCGGGGGGCGCCGGCGGTCCCCGGCCGGCGGGCGAGCCCTGGTGAGGCCGGCGCCGGCGCGCCCCGCCCGCGCGCCGGGCCTGCGCCGTCGCGATGGCCGGCCCCAGCAGTCGAGGCAGCACTTCGCGTCGGGTTGCATCCTGCTGCGTAGACACCACGGTGGTGCGACAACTCATGAAACAAAACTATGCTTGTAGCATGCCCGAAAATCTTCTATAGAGAAGCATCCTGAGTTTCGAGACCCAGGGGATACTTCAAGGCGCACTCACCGAGTGCGCCTTTTTTGTGGGCCGATCTTGTCATTTCTGAACCGCGCACGCGAGAAGGCCCCGGTCCTTGACCGGAGCCTCCTCGTGATCGGGATGGTCTGGCTGGATCAGAAGTCGCGCTGCACGCGCATGCGGACCTG
>NZ_QOWC01000268.1 GCF_003574465.1 Methylobacterium crusticola | reverse complement strand
CGAGAGTCTCGACACAGGACCAGAAACCCGAACTGCAGCTCGATGGGCTCGCCGCCGCCGGCTGCACACGCGTGTTCGAGGATCGCGGCGTCTCAGGTGCCAAGGCCGTGCGACCCGGCCTCACCCAGGCGCTCGCTTACCTGCGCCAAGGCGACACCCTCGTGATCTGGAAGCTCGACCGCCTGGGCCGCTCCATGGGCCACCTGCTCGAGACCGTGCAGGACCTGGAGGCACGAGGGATCGGGCTACGCTCGCTCACCGAGCAGATCGACACCACGACACCCAACGGTCGGCTGATCTTCCACATCTTCGGCGCGCTGGGGCAGTTCGAGCGCGACCTCATCCGGGAGCGCACGCGTGCTGGCCTCAGTGCAGCGGCGGCCCGGGGCCGGAAGGGTGGACGCAAGCCTGTCGTGACGCCCGAGATCCTGCGCAAGGCACAGGTGCTGATGGGACAGGGGCTGAACGTGCGTGAGGCGGCGCTGAGGCTGAAGGTGAGCAAGACGGCTCTCTACCAAGCTCTCGCTGCTTCGACAGGTACGTCTGCCACGACCTCTGACGGGGACAGGATCCCAAGTGTTGATATGAAAGCTTGATTGCCGAGTAGCAATAATGAAAATCTAGCCTGTATCAACAAGTATCTGTTAGCGACGCTGCTCAAAAGCCTATAAATGCAATGAATTGTAACCATGTAGTTGGAAACATGTTCGGCGGCCACGCATAGAGCTTGTGTCGGATTGAGAGATCATGTCTGAACCCCAGCGTGCCCGGATGCCGAGGTTGCACGACCGAGCCGAGGCACTGCACGGAAGCCGCCGGCCTCGCCGCCTACGCCTCCTGCGCGACAGCCTTCTTGGCTTGGTCATGCTGGAACTTACCGTGACGGCTTTGGCCGGCCCGCTGCCACACTACGACGGGGATCGTCAGGGTACCTTCCTGCCTTTCCTCGACGCACCGGGCGAAGACTCCAGGATCCAGCACCCGCCGCGGCTAGGGCTCTCCTTCGGCGACGAGATGCACCCCGTCCTGATGGACACCGGCTCGACTGGCATCGTGGTCTCAGCCTCGCGCATCCCCGACGTCGACGCGCTGCCGTCGAAACCGGGTCGCCTCACCTACAGCAGCTCCGGCCGCATCATGATCGGCCGCTGGGTGACAATCCCGGTGACCGTGTGGGGCCGCAACGGCGCCGGGGTTGCGACGCGTCCGATCCCGGTGCTCGCCGTCGACCGCATCGACTGCACCGACAGGCCACGCCACTGCAGGCCCGAGGAGGCGCCCCGGCACGTGGCGATGATGGGCGTCGGCTTCGGACGCGAGGACGACAGCCAGGCTCAGAGCACGCCCGAGACCAATCCCCTGCTCAACCTCGCCCCGTCGGGGACGGGAGCAGCCCGCCGCGGCTACGTGGTGACGAAGCAGGGCGTGCATGTCGGGCTGACGTCCGCCAACACGCGCGGGAACTTCCGGTTCGTCAAACTCGATCCTCATCTCACCATTCCCGGCGAGTGGCGCGGCGTGCCGGTCTGCATCGGCGTCAACGACCGCGCACCGGCTACCTGCGGGCGGGCCCTGCTCGACACCGGAGTCGCGGCGATGTTCCTGACGTTGCCGCCGGAGCAGGTCGCCGACCGCGTCGAAGGTGACGGCCACTCCGGGCTGCTTCCCGGCACGCAGCTCAGCTTCAGCTTTCCCGACACTGCCGCGCCTGCGGCCCGCTACCAGGTCGTGGTCGGCGACGCGGCCTCGCCGCTCGCGCCGGAGCGCGTCGTGCTCAACACCACGCGCCCAATGCCCTTCGTCAACACGGGGCTGCGCATCCTGAACGGCTTTGACCTCCTCTACGACGCCGACAGCGGCTGGTTCGCCTTCCGCGCTCGCGGCGGGCAGGACCGGCAGCCGCGACCCTGATGCTCCCCCTCCCGCCCGCAGGATCAGCCCGTCATGCTGCGCCCCGCATTCCTGAGCGCCGTCCTCCTCGCCCCCGTCACGTCGGCCTGGGCCGGCTCGTGCGCGGACGCGCCCAACCAGATGGAGGCGACCAGCTGCGCATCCGAGCAGTTCGCCACGGCTGATGCGGAGCTGAACCGGCTCTACGGCGTGCTGCGGACCAAGCTCGACGTCCCCGGCCAGCGCAACCTCGTGGCCGCCCAGCGGGCGTGGATCACTTTCCGTGACCTCGAGTGCAACCTGCGCACCGGCTACGACCCGGGCGACCCGGCAGCGGGCGGCACGATCGCCTCGATGCTCGTGGGCGAGTGCAGGACCGAGCTGACGCGTCAGCGCAGCCGAGACCTGCAGGCGCAGATCAGGTGCCCCGGCGGCGACCTCTCCTGCACGCCGTGAGGACCAACTCCAACGCGCTCGGAAACCTGTCCAGTAGTCCACCTCAGCCTGCGAGAGGGTGTCAGATGATCATCGTCACGACCGAGACGGTTCCCGGCTGCCGGGTCCGAGAGGTACGGGGGCCCTGCTTCGGCGCCGTCGTGCGCAGCCGCGGCGCGGTCGGCAACTTCACGGCGGGGCTGCGCACCCTGATGGGCGGCGAGATCAGCGAGTACAGCCAGCTGATCGAGGAGGCCCGCGGGCAGGCGCTCGAGCGGATGGCTCATCACGCGACGCAACTCGGCGCCAACGCGGTTCTGACGATGCGCTTCGACTCCTCGGCGGCCGATCAGAACATGATGGAGGTGGTCGCTTACGGGACGGCCGCCTTCGTCGAGCGCGAGGTGTAGTGGTTCCCTCGAGCTGATCCCCGCCGCGATCGGCGGTCCAACCGGCCGCACAGCCGGAGCTCAACTCGGCTCCGACGGAGCGCGTCCTCCGGGCTGCACATCACCAACGTCGAACCGATCCTGCCTCATCGAGCTGTGAACCCGATCCCATGACCAAGCACGAGCAACTCTGTGCGGCGCGGCCGAGGCACACCCGTCGTTCTCCACCCCTCGTTCGCGCCCTGTGCGGGCTGCTGGCACTCGTCGAGGGAGCAACCCCAGGTTTTGCTGATCAGCCCTCGGCCAGGCTGTGCGCGGATGAGACCTCCGGCGTCGGGACAGCGAGTTGCATGCACAAGGCGCTTGACGAGGCGGACAGGAAACTCAACGCCGCCTACAAGAAGGCGCAGCTGGTCATCGAGCAGGACGATCGGGGGCAGGACGGCAAGGCGAGGGCTGCATGGACTGCACAGCTCGCGGCGGCCCAGCGCGCCTGGATCGCATTCCGCGACGCGGATTGCGGCGACCTCGTCGTGAGTGAGTGGAACAGCGGCAGCGGGGCGACCGCTGCGGCATACGCTTGCCGGTACGACAAGACGGTACAGCGCACGGAGGAGATCCTCAGTCGCTACCCGCTGCACTGAGACCAGAGTGTCTCGTGTCCGAGCTTGCCGCAGGCGAGTTTGGAGGCATCCGAGAGTCAGCCAGACCTGAGTCCGCGCGAAGGGCGCTCGTCATGTGCGCACGCGCACGTCATCTTGGCGAGCGAGTTCCTACGTGAGGTCTGCCCTTCACGGGCGTTTCCTCCCTAGACTTCGGGCCGCTCGCAAGGGTGGCCTCTTTTCGTTGTGGCGGCCGTCATTCCTTCGTGATGAGCATCACCCCGGCGCCGCCCTGCACCCTGTCGCCCTCGGCCAGGAAGCGGACTCCGCGCACCTCAAGTGCAGCCTGGATGGCGCGCATGAGGTGGATCCCCGGGACGGATCGGCCCGCCTCGAAGTTGCGAACCGTCGACTCGCCGACCTCGGCCGCCCTGGCGAGCTCGCGCTGCGCGATGTCGACAAGCCCACGGGCCGCCCTGCACTGCTCCGGTGTCAACAAACTACTCCCATGACACTTGATGATAATCATAACGCTTATCGTTTGACTATACCAGTCATAGGGAGGTACGCTACCGCTTAGCGTTCCTAATTCAGCCCCGTCACTGCTGCCATCGCGGCCATGCGCTCGAGAGCGTCAGTATGAGCTGTACCCACTCTCACCTGCGGCCCGCCCGCACAAGCCGTCTCCAACATGGATAGCGACCTCTTGCAGCTTCCAAGACCGGCGAAGGTTCTTCACCATCGTGCCGCGCCTCCGCATCAGGTCGAGGCGCCGGAGCTGGCTGCCATCAGCGACGAGCTCGACGCCCTACATGGTCGCCTGCAGGACCTCACGATCAGCACCCAAAGCAGGCTCGTGTGTCTTGCCTGGTGAACTGGCTGATCCTCATGCGGGCCCGGTGGCTCCTCTGGGGTGCCAAACGCGATATCAAGGAAGCCCGCCGGGCCATCGACCTCTACGAAGCCTTCATGGATCGCGCGGATGCCCGCACCGCTCTGGCGAAGCGGCTCAAGGAGCAGCTGAAGCGCAGATGACACTACGCCGGCCGTGGTCCAGACACCGAGGGCAAGGAGCGCCCCGCCGACCACGCGTGCAGCTCATCGACAGGCAGCCTCAAACGTCCTGATATCGGTATGGTTGGGGCCAGGGCCGCCCGCGAAGGGATCCGGAAGTTCAGACAACCTTTGCCGGGGCGTGTGCACCTGGTGCAGGCCGGGCCCCGCCCGTCACGATGGTAGCCCGGCCCGCAATCCACCTCATGGGTGATCGGGCCCCCAAGGCGGATGCTCGAGGCTACCTCGCCCGCCAGACGACCCGCATTAGCCCACATCATAATTCGAACAGCCGGAGAGCGCGAGCGCCCGCCACCGGCCAACGTCGTGGCCGGAAAGGGCATCGTGGAGCGGGAGTGGTGCGGGTCGGACGCTCGCGTTCCGGCACTCGCGCCAGACCCGCCGCCTCCCTGCCGTGGTCTCCATCGCGCAGGTCGGCAGCCCGAAGGTGCACGAGAGAGCGAGCACCCGCCACCGGCCAACGTCGTGGCGAGAAACGGCATCGTGGAACGTGGAGATGCGGACCGGACCTCGCATGGTCGCGAAGCGGGTCCGGTCCGCGGGGTGCCAGCCCCCATTGGGATGCAGGGTCGGCTCCACAACCTCGCACGGAGCGGCATCGCGGGCGAGCGGTACGGCCGTACCGACTTCGGCGGTGGCCCAGGGTGGTCGGCAGGGTCGAGATACACCTGGGGGGGTCGAAAGTCCGCGGCGGCCAAAGGGCAAGTACCGCACCGGGTCTCTGTCGCAGAAGTTTTGCGCCAGGCAGGAATCGCGTCAGAAAACCCTCGTCCCACACCGTTCCAGCCTTTGCGCGCGCCCGTGATGATCAGCATTGTCGCAGACTGTTCAAGGACTTCGGAGGTTCGCGCGCCATGGCGCGTTTCGTGACATGGCCCGCACAAAACCTCTGGAGGCTGACCCGTGCGCGTCCCGTCTGAGGTCGACCCCCGCCGCCCGCCGGCCGGCGACCGCAACGTCCGCCTCTTGCCAGTTGCCCGTCACCACGGCGCGATCGTGGCAGAGCTGGAGCGCCTCGCCCGCCGCGTTAGCATCATGCTGCCCACCCGGAGCACTGCCATGATCACATTCGCGCCGGCTGGGTCAGATGACGAGATCACGTTGGCCGAGCAGGGCTAATCCACCTCACCCTGAGTTTGTATCGGACATTCCGCAGCAACGTGCCGCTTGGTTCATTTTGGATGGTTTACATCCTGACTGTCTGTTTTGCAGACGGCGTGTTGGCCACCACTCGGACTTGGTGCTGGAACAGCGCCTGACCGTGGTTGGCGCGCGCCAAAAGCGTGACGAGCACGAGCACGGCGACGAGGGAGAACCATCTGGTCATGCAAGCCGACGCTGGCATGAAGCCGCGGGGTTCCACCTTGGCAGAGCAACCGCCCGCCAGCGGCCAACGTCGTGGCGGGAAACGACAATGTAGGAGCTCCCCCTAATGGAATGTTGGCCATATCCGGAGGAAGCTGTGACCGACTACTCCACACTCATCGTCAAGATGCTGTTTGAAGGCGAGGGCATTACGGAGCCTGACGACTTCCTCTCACGGTCGGCCTGATCCTCGATCGCTACCCCAACACCAGCGCCGACGAAGTCGCTCGCGGGTTCGAGATCGCGATTGAGCTTGGGTGTGACGACGGGCACCGAGTTGACTGACCAACTGTACCGAAGCTGTCCCTCACAAGATCAACTCTGCTGCGCTTCGTGCGCGACCAAAGCCTTCCCCTTTTTCAGTGCGATGTGTGTCTTCTTCTCGCTAAGAGCTTGCTGAATTGCTAGCAGGTGTGGACCAACATCCGGCATTGCGACGAGTAGATCGATGCTTTGACGAGAGAGTTCATTCAGCTCCTCAAAGGGGTTCTCCTTGAGATGAATCTGTTGTAGAAGAAGTACGATCCTTTTACAGGGGGTGTTCGCCTCTGCCTCGGAGATCATCTCACTTTCTCGCAGCATGCGGCAGTGATTATGCAATACTAAGTCGGTGGAGCGGTCACCGTTCGAGATAACAGCACCATTGATGTAGATTGTCTCGAACGGCTTTATATTCAAGCGGAGTGGCATTATTCAACCTTTTTGGTTGGCTTGCACAGTTACATGTCGCGTGTTCAAAGCTAGTGTGTAGGCGGCTTCTGACATTCGGCATAATTCGAGAGAAGATCCAGGAGGCTCTTCTCGTACTTAATCAGATCTTGGCCCGACTTGAGAGCCTGATAGTATTCCCTCTTCGATATTTTAGAATAAATATCAGAAACATATGGTGCCATACTAGGTGCCGCCTTTATAAGATCATTTGCATATGCAACAAATCTGTTTTCTACTTCATGATCGCTGTCCGTGAGGTAGATCGCCTGTAAAAAAACATACAGCTTTTCGCAAGCCGTACTGGCTTGGCTTTCAGTGATGATGTCCTTTTCACGCAGGAACTTAGCTTGCGTCTCGAACGTCAGCGAGGAGCGGCGATCGCCATTGCGTATCGACACGTTGCCAACGATGATCCGCTCGTGCGGCTTCAAATCTATGCGGAGCGCCATGGGATCACTGCCAGTTTCTCAGACAGTCTGGAACTTCGCTGTTAACAATCCGTAAACTATAATCACCGAAGTGGCGGGTAGCCGCTGGATCCAGAGATTGCGGTAACAATTAGGCAGGCTTGGCAGTGTCAGGTGAGGTGCCTTCGAAATCAGAGGGCTTCTAGATCGAACAGGATCTATTCAGATGTCGTCCAGCATCACCCTCTCCGCTGCTACGCGTCAGAACCTTCTCTCACTCCAAGATACGGCCAGCCTGCTCTCCACGACGCAGAACCGCCTGTCGACGGGTAAGAAGGTCAACACCGCGCTGGATAGCCCGGTCAACTTCTTCACGGCTCAGTCACTGAACTCACGCTCGGGCGGCCTCACCAGCCTGCTGGACGGTATCAGCAATGGGATCCAGACGATCCAGGCCGCGGCGACCGGGATCACGAACCTGCAGAAGCTCACCGACCAGTTGAAGTCGACTGCGCAGCAGGCACTCTCGGCCACCAACTCCTTCACCGCGAAAGCGACGCTGACTTCGAAGGCGCTGAATGGCGCAGTCGACACCAACCTTCTCTCCACGGGCCCGACCGAGGCACTGAGCGGGGTTCCGAGTGTGGTGGGCGCCGGTGCCGCTCAGGTTACCACTGGCACGGTGACGTCGCTGACGGATGCCAACATCCTGGCGTTTACGGGATCCAAGTCGCTGAATGTCGATGGCGTGGACCTCACCCTCGATTTCGATGGTACGGTTACGGATCAAGCGAGCTTGGTGAGCTCCATCAATGCTCAGCTGACTGCTGGCGGCTCGGCTGTCACGGCGTCTGTGGCTAGCAATGGGCTTGTGCTGACGGGCACCGCAACCAGCGGTAAGTTCGTTGTGGGCGCGAGCCAGGGTGCTACCGACCTGCTCGGCGCCACACCCACACTCACAACTCCTGCCACCATCACCGCTGCAAACCTGACGGGTTCGATCAAGGCGACGGCGCTCGGCTTCGCGGACGGGGACTCCTTCACCGTCAACGGTTCGTCGGTCAGCATATCGAAGACGGACACTCTCGACACCCTGGCTCAGAAGGTCGTGTCTGCGACCAAGGGTGAAGTAAGCGCGACCTTCGATGCGGCGGCCGACAAGTTCACCTTCAAGGCCAAGGATGCCAAGACGGCCGTGAACCTCAGCAACGGTTCAACGGCGACGGCTCTGGTTTCAAACCTGGGTTATTCGACCACCACTCAGTTTGCTGCTGGCAAGGGTACGCCGACATCGACTGCCGACCTCGCGAATAAGGTTCTTACCGTGACGGTTGGAACAGGAACCACGGCGAAGTCGACTGCGCTTACCTTCGGCACCGGCGCTGGTCAGGTTTCGACCCTGGATCAGCTGAACGATGCCCTGTCGGCTGCGAATGCGCAGGCTTCCATCGACTCGACGGGACGGCTGTCCATCACAACCACCAACGACGCGGGTTCCCAGAAGCTCACGCTTGGCGGCGACGCTACGGGAGGAGCGAACTCCTTCCTCACAACCAGTGCTACGGCGACCATCGGTGGCGACGGTCAGACGGCGCGCAACAAGCTCGTGAATGACTATAACAATCTGCTCTCGCAGATTGATCAACTGTCGAACGACTCCAGCTTCAACGGTGTCAACCTGCTGCGTGGCGACCAGTTGAAGATCGCATTCAACGAGGACCAGACTTCGAATATCAGTGTGAAAGGTGTAGCCACGACGGCTGAAAGCCTGAAATTGAAGAATGTGACATCGGACGATTTCAAGGACAACTCGTCGATCAATCAGGTCTTCAGCACCATTAAGTCGGCCAGTGACACCCTGAGGTCGCAGTCTGCGACTTATGCGTCGAACCTGTCGGTGGTGCAGAACCGTCAGGACTTCTCGAAGAACCTGATCAATGTTCTCGACACCGGCTCCTCGAACCTGACGAACGCCGACCTGAACGAGGAGGCGGCGAACTCGCAGGCGCTCTCGACCCGCAACTCGCTGGCGATCTCGGCCCTGTCGCTTGCCAACCAGTCTCAGCAGGGCATCCTCCAGCTCCTGCGGTAAGCTCTCTCACATTGACGACGCGGATGGCCGGGGTATCACCTCGGCCATTCGGCTTTTCGGATGCCATCGTGGAATGGGTTATGCCAGTCCGGCCGGAGCGCCGCTTCTACTACCCAATCGACTGGTTGCAATTCTCAGAGGTGATCCGGTTCCGCCGAGCGCGCGGGGGCAGTGAAATCTGCGACCGACCGCACTTGCAGCGCAATGCCTCGCAGAGCGGCTTCAAGTGAACGTCACGGGCTAACTCCCGAGATCACGGCAGCTTGCGAGAACGTCTCCAGGATC
>NZ_QOWC01000267.1 GCF_003574465.1 Methylobacterium crusticola | reverse complement strand
TGTAGGCGATCAATCCTCATGAACATGACGGGCAGCTCTCCGGCTCAGGAACACCGGGGGGGTATCTGTTTCGCGCCTGCAAGGTTCCGCGGCGCGTCCCGGCGCCCGTTGCGGCCGGGCCCGCTCAGGGCTCGGGCCGGCAATGCACCGCGAGCCAGATCGACGGCGTCTCCGGGTCGGTCCACTCGACCCGGTGGCGGGCATGGGCCGGGATGAGCAGGTGGTCGCCCGGGCCGAGGAGCCGCGCCTCCGTCTCGCCCGCGACGCGCAGGCGCGCGGCGCCGGCGAGGAGCACGACCCACTCGTCCCACGGCTGGTCGTACCAGAAGCCCGGCGGGCTCGCCTGCCCGGTCGAGACGATGCGCTCGATCCGCACGGCCCGGCCCGCGAGGAGGTCGCGGACCTCCTCGTCGGGCCGCCCGAGGGGCGGCAGGTCGGCGAACAGGTTGGCGGTGGGCGGCAGCATCGCGGCGGTCCTGGTGCGGATGCGCCATTCAGCACGCCGCGGCCCCGCGGCGCGAGGGCGGCACGCCGGCGCCGCCACCGGACCATGCGGACCGGCCGGTCGGGGGCCGGCCCGACGCCGGCCGGAACCGGGACGCTCGAGGTCCCGCCGGTCGGGTCGATGACGAGGCGCGCCGACGGGCTCGTCCGGACGTCCCGACGCGGATCCGGCCTCACAGCAGGTGTTCGAGCCGCGAGAGCTCGTCGGCGGCACGCGCCGTGAACCAGTGCGCGATGTCGACGACGGCGGGCCTGAGCGGCCGCGACTTCGGGGCCAGCAGGGTGTGGTGGCGCCCGGTGCGGATCCTGCGGGCCGAGGCGGGCACCAGCGTGCCGCTGACGAGCGCCGTCGAGACGACGCTGACCCATCCGAGCGCGATCCCCTCGCCGTTGAGCGCCGCCTGGAGGATCACGGCGTAATCGGAGAACGCGTGCCAGACGCCCGGCCGGGCGCGCCGGTCGGCGGCGCTCCCGGGTCCCTTGCCCCAGAGCCGCATCGGGTGCTCGGTGAGGTGCAGGAAGACGTGCCCGCCCCAGTCGCCGTCCTGGTCCAGGGCGCCGCGCGCGCGAAGGTAGGACGGGCTGCAGACCGGGACGATGATCTCCGGCGCCAGGTCCCAGCGGTGGTACTGGCCGTCGTCCGGCATGATCCGCGTCGCGAGATCGACGTTGTCGGGGATGCCGCGCAGGAGGCCCGGGATGAGGTCGAAGCGCAGCTCGACGGCCGGGAAGGCCGCGTTGAACGCGGCGAGGCGGGGCAGGAGCCAGTGCGCGACGAACGAGCTCGAGAGCGAGAGCGTCACCACGGTCCTGGGCGGGTGCCGGCGGGATCGAAGCTGCGCCAGGGTGTCGGCGATGCGCTCGAACCCCTCGCGCACGGCCTGGACGAGCTCGTGCCCCTCGGCCGTGAGCTCGAGGCCGCGGGGCTTCCGGTCGAACAGCGCGACGCCGATCTCGTCCTCCAGCCGGGCGATGTTCCGGCTCACCGAAGGCTGGCTGATGTTGAACTCCTGCGCGGCCGCCGTGAAGCTGTTGCGGCGCGCGGCGGCCTCGAAGACCAGGAGCCCCCGCGCGGACGGGATCAGGCGGGCGAAGTGGGTCATACCCTGAGCGTATGGGCGGGGCCGCAGCTTTTCAATCTGGCCCCGGCGCGCCCGATCGCGGAAGCTGACCTCCGGGTGCCGCGGCCCGGGCCGCGGCACCGGGGCAGAGGAGTGAGGCCGCTCATGGACCACGCGCGTTCGGCGGGCGGCTTCCCGGAGCCGAACCGGGACCCGTTGCTTCAGCCGTTCCGGATCAGGAACGTGGTGTTCCGGAACCGGATCGTCAGCACCAGCCACGCCTCGATGCTCGACGACGGCGGGCTGCCGCTCGAGCGCTACCAGCGCTACCACGAGGTGAAGGCGCAGGGCGGCCTCGCCATGACGATGGTCGGCGGCTCGGCAATGACCTCGCCGGATTCGAGCTGGGGCGGCGGCCAGCTGGACCTGTCGGCCGACCGCGTCCTCCCGCACCTGCGCGTCCTGGCGGAGCGGGTGCACCGGCACGGCGCCGCGATCATGTGCCAGGTCTCGCATCTCGGCCGGCGCGCGACGGCCTTCGGGGCGAACTGGCTCCCGGTCGTCGCCCCCTCGCGGATCCGCGAGACCCGCAACCGGAACTTCCCGAAGGAGATGGACGAGGCGGACATCGCCCGCATCGTCGGCGACTACGCCCGCGCGGCGCGGCGCTGCGCCGAGGCCGGCCTCGACGGCGTCGAGACGGTCACGGGCGGCCACCTGATCGGGCAGTTCCTGTCGCCGCGCACCAACCGGCGCTCGGACGGGTTCGGCGGGACGGTCGAGAACCGGGCGCGCTTCGGCCTGATGGTGCACGAGGCCATCCGCAAGGCCGTCGGCGACGACGTCGTGGTCGGCATCCGCTTCGTCGTCGACGAGGGCGTCGAGGACGGGTCGGACGTCGAGGACTGCCTCGCCCTGGCGCGCCTGTTCGAGCGGGAGGGGCACCTCGACTTCTTCAACTGCATCTACGGCAGGATGGACACCGACCTCGCCTTGAGCGAGGACAACATGCCGGGCATCTTCCAGCGCAGCGCGCCGTTCCTCGACCACGTCGCGCGGTTCCGGCGCGAGGTCCGGCTCCCGCTGCTGCACGCCGCGGGCATCCGCGACGTGGCGACGGCGCGCCACGCCGTGGGCGCCGGCATCGTCGACCTCGTCGGCATGACCCGCGCGCACATCGCCGATCCGGACATCGTGGCCAGGATCGTCCGGGGCGAGGAGGCGCGGATCCGCCCCTGCGTCGGCGCGTCCTACTGCCTCTACAAGAAGGTGAACTGCGTCCACAATCCGGCGAGCGGGCGCGAGACGGTCCTGAGCCACACGATCGCGCCGGCGCCGCGGTCGCTCAAGGTGGTGGTCGTCGGCGGCGGTCCCGCCGGCCTCGAGGCCGCCCGCGTCTCGGCCGAGCGCGGGCACCGGGTCGTCCTGATGGAAGCGGGCGCCCGGCTCGGGGGCCAGATCCTGGTCGCCGCCTCCGCGCCGGAGCGGCGGGACCTCATCGGCATCGTCGACTGGCGCGTCGCCGAGCTGGAGCGCCTCGGCGTCGCGGTCCGCCTCAACACGTACTGCGAGGGGGCCGAGGTCCTGGCGGAAGGGCCGGACGTCGTCGTCGTGGCGACCGGGGGCGTTCCGGACCTCGACGGGCTCGACGGCGCCGAACTCTGCGACAGCGCGTGGGACGTGCTCACCGGGTCCGTCGCCGGCAAGGACAGCGTCCTCGTCTACGACGGGACCGGCCGCCAGGCCGCTCCGTCCTGCGCCCTGCGCCTCGCCGGGGAGGGACGCGCGGTCTCGCTCGCCACGCCCGACGAAGCCCTGGCGCTGGAGATGCCCTACACCGACAGGACGAGCTACCGGAAACGCCTCGCGCAGCAGGGCGTCCGGCCGATCGTCGACGTCCGGCTGATCCAGGTGCTGCGCGAAGGCAACCGCATCGTCGCGGTCCTGCGCAACGCGTATACGGGGCTCGACGTCAGGGTCGAGGCCGAGCAGGTGGTCGTCGAGAACGGGACGATCCCGATCGACGACCTCTACCGGGCCCTGCGCGACCTCTCGTCGAACCGGGGCGTCACCGAGCCCGAGGCCCTCATGGGCCGGGCCGCGCGGGACGGCGCGTCCGGGCGCGATCCGGGCTCCTTCGCGCTCCACCGCGTCGGCGACGCGGTCTCGAGCCGGGACATCCACTCGGCGATCTACGATTCCTACCGGATCTGCGCGGCTCTCTGACCCCGCCCCGATCCCGCACCGGGCCGCGCGCCCGGACGGGGCGGCTCCGCGGCGGCCGGCGTGCTCAGCCCAGGGCCTGGCTCGTCAGCGCGTAGGTGGCCGGCATCCCCCCCGACGCGCCGCCCCGGACGGGCCAGGGCCGGCCGCGCGACATGGTGGTCACCGTGTCGTGGACCGGCATCCCGGACCCCAGCACGAACGCCCGGAAGGCGCCCGTCCTCTGCCGGGTGTCCAGGCGCAGGAAGCAGCCGGCCCGCGCGGCGACGTGCGGCCGGGCCACCGCGACCGCGTCCGCGTCGCAGACGGCGACGAGCGGACCGATCACGTGGCCGCGCCCGAACGGGCGGCAGAGCGCGAAGGCCTCGACGCGGCCGGCGCGCAGCAGCACGGTCCCGGACGAGACCGCGAGGAGGCGGGGCAGGAGCACGCTCCGGGGCGTCCCGAACGCCTGCGCGTCGAGCCGGACCAGCGCGTCGAGGTCGGCGGGCTCGGCGGCGCGCAGGACGGTGCCGGGCGGGGGAGGGGCCGCCTCCGGCCGCACGGCGGTCCCTTGGCACTGGTACACCGTCGCCTCGTCGGCGAAACCGAGGGAGCGGTACAGCCGGCGCGCCGCGCGCGTCGCGTTGAGGCCGAGCGCCCGCCCGCCCAGGGCCGCGAGCGCCTGCTCCATCAGCCAGCGGCCCGCACCCTGCGCCTGGAGGCGCGGGGAGGTGATCACCATCCCGACCGTCGCGAAGGCCTCGGAGTAGGGAAACCACATCGCCGTGCCGATGAGACGGCCGATCTCGTCCCGGGCGGCGATCCCTCGCCCGGCCGCGATCAGCATGCGCCAGTCCTCGGCCCGGTGCGGCCAGCGCACGCCGACCGACAGGGCGTGCAGCGCCGCGGGATCGACCGCCGCGATGTCGAGCGCGGTGAGCGCGAAAGTCTCGATCCGAAGCGTGTCGGTGCCTGCCACCCGGTGCGCCGCCCGTCAGGAGCCCGGCCCGGAGGCCGGGGCCGTGCGGAAGTCCGGCGGTATTCTGGACCCGCCGCCGCCACAGACCGCGCTGCAAGCCGGGGATTTTCGCAACATTCCGCCGAATCGGCGCGGATCTTCGGCGTGCCGGACCGCGATCCGCACCTAGGCCGGCGCCCATCCGCCGGGTCAGCCGGCCCGCGCCGGGCCGGTCAGGGCGCGAGGGGGACGCGCCGGCCGCACCCGCCACAACAGCGCGATCTGCCGCCCGCCCGCGCGGCTTCGGTCCATCCTGCCGGCGGGCGCGGGCCATCGTGCCCCCATCGACATCGTCCGGGGCGCGCACCGCATGGCCTTCCTGTTCAACTCCGACGCCGCGCGCGCCCGGGTCTTCGCCGCCGAGTTCGCCCGCGAACTGCCGGGCCTGCGCTTCGTCACCGGCGAAGACCGGGTCGATCCGGCCGAGATCCGCTACCTCCTCACCTGGACCCCCCCGGAGGACCTGGCGCGCTTCAGCCGCCTCGAGGCGCTGTTCTGCATCGGGGCCGGGATCGACCAGTTCCGCCTCGACGCCCTGCCGGCGCGCCTCAAGGTCGTGCGGATGGTCGAGGAGGGCATCGTCCGCATGATGCAGGAATACGTCGCCCTCGGGGTCCTCGCGCTCCACCGCGAACTGCCGGGCTACCTCGCCCAGCAGGCGGAGCAGACGTGGCGGGCGCGGCCCGTGCGCCAGGCCGCGGAGCGGCGGGTCGGCGTGCTCGGCCTCGGCGCGCTCGGGCGCGCCGCCCTGGAGCGCCTGGCGCCGTTCGGCTTCCCCCTCGCGGGCTGGAGCCGCTCGCGGCGCGAGATCCCGGGCGTGAGCTGCCATCACGGCCCCGACGAGCTCGGCGCCTTCCTGGGCGGGACCGACATCCTCGTCTGCCTGCTGCCGCTGACGCCCGAGACCCGCGGCATCCTCGGCGCCGCGCTCTTCGCGGCCCTGCCGCCGGGTGCGGGCCTCGTCCATGCCGGGCGCGGCGCCCAGCTCGACGCCGCGTCCCTGATCGGCGCCCTCGATGCCGGCCGGCTCTCCGGCGCGGTGATCGACGTCACCGACCCCGAGCCGCTGCCCGCCGGCCATCCCCTCTGGACCCACCCCAAGGTGCTGCTCACCCCGCACGTCGCCAGCGTGACCCAGCCGGAGACCGCCGCCCGGGCGGTGATCGCCAACATCCGACGGCTGGACGCGGGCCTCGACCCGCTCGGGCTCGTCGACCGGGCGCGCGGCTACTGACCCGGCCCGCCGCGCCGAACCGCCACCCCGCGGCCTCGCCCTAGCGGAACCGGTCGAGCAGCTTGTAGTAGGTGCCCACCAGCGGCAGGAACCAGGGCTTGCCGAGATGGCCCGGGATCGCCGGCCAGGCGAGGGCCGCCGTCGGGTTGCGGTCGGCGCGGCCGAGGAGGATGTCGGCCATCACCACCCCCATATGCGTCGACATCTGCGCGCCGTGGCCCGAGTAGCCCATGGCGAAGTGGACGCCGTCGGCGATGCCGGCCCGCGGGAAGCGGTCCTTCGTCATGTCGACGAGGCCGCCCCAGCAATAGTCGATCTCGATCGCGGCGAGGTGCGGGAAGATCGTCGCGAGGCTCGCCCGCAGGATCGCGCCGCTCCTGGCGTCCGAGCGCTGGTCCGAGGTCGCGGAGAACCGCGCCCGGCCGCCGAAGATCAGGCGCCGGTCCGGCGCGAGCCGGAAGTAGTTGCCGATGTTGAGCGAGGTGACGTAGGTCCGGTCGCCCGGCACGGTGGCGCCCACCTCGGCCTCGGTCAGCGGCCGCGTCGCGATGATGAAGCTGCCGACCGGCACGAGGCGGCGGCGGAAATACCCGAAGGGCCGGCCCGTGTAGGCGCCCGTCGCCAGCAGCACCTCGTCCGCCGTCACGCCGCCGCGGGGCGTCTCCAGCGCGTGGCGGCTCCCCTGGCGCTGGCGCCCGGTCACCGGGGCGTCCTCGAACACGCGCGCGCCGTGGCGCGCGGCCGCCCCGGCGAGGCCGGTCACGAAGCGGCCCATATGCATCATCGCGCTCTTCTTCGAGAGCATCGCGCCGTGGAACCCGCCCGAGCCGATCTCGCCCGCGAGGTCACCGGCCGAGAGCAGCGCCGTGTCGGGATCGACCTCGGCGTGGACCGCCTCGAAGTTGCGCGCGAGGCCCGCCAGGTGGGCGGGCTTCGAGGCGAGCTTGAGCTTGCCCGAGCGCCGGAAGGCGCAGTCGAGGCCCTCGGCGGCGACGATCCCCTCGACCGTGTCGACGGCGTCGTCGAAGGCCCGGTACAGGGCCCTCGCGCGCTCGGGACCGAGCTCGGCCTTGGCGGCGAGGTAGCTGTGGGCGAGGCCGTTGTTGAGGTGGCCGCCGTTGCGGCCCGAGGCGCCGGCGCCGACCCGCGCGCCCTCCAGCACGGCGACCCTGGCGCCCGCCTGCGCGAGGTGGCGCGCGGCCGCGAGCCCGGTGAAGCCGCCGCCCACGACGGCGACGTCGTAGTGGCCCTCGACCGGGCCCGGGTCCGCGCCCTCGAAGCGCGGCGCGGTGTCGTGCCAGTAGGAGGTGAAGCGCATGATGCCGCCGCGCCGGGTGCGGTGTGCGGCGAGGCGGGATGCCGCCGCGCCGGGTGCGGTGTGCGGCAGGGCGGGATGCCGCCGCGCCGTCGGACGGTAGGGTTCGGCCCCCGCCGATGCGGGGGCCGGTTCGGCGAGCGCGGGCCGGCGCGGACTTGGCGAGCGGCGCCCGAGGGCCGCGCGACCGGGCGCCGCCCTAGAGCCCGACGACGCCGGGCAGGCCGGAGATGTCCTTGATCTCGACGTAGCCGTAGTACGGGTTCGCCGGCTCGTGCCCGCGGTTCACCCACACCTTGTTGGTGATGCCGAGGTCGTGGGCCGACATCAGGTCGTAGCGGAACGAGGACGAGCAGTGCAGCACGTCCTCGGGATTGCAGCCCAGCATGTCGAACATGTACTCGAAGGCGCGGAAGCGCGGCTTGTAGGCCCCCGCCTGCTGCGCCGTGTAGACCGCGTGGAAGGGCGCGCCGAGCTTCGCGACGTTCTCGAGGATCTGCGAATCCGAGGCGTTCGACAGGATCACGAGGGGGATCTCCCGCGCCACCGCGGCGAGGCCCGCCGGCACGTCGGGGTGGGGGCCCCAGCCCGGCACCTGCTCGTAGATGGCGCGGGCGTCCTCCGGCCGGAACGCGACGCCGGTCTTGCGGCAGGCGCGCTCGACGGCGTTGTGGACCACCGCGTCGTAGGGCTTCCAGTCGCCCAGGATCTCGTCGAGCCGGTAGGCCGCGAAGCTCCGGATGAACGCGGCCATGCGCGAGGGCTCGAGGCGGTCGCCGTAGAGGCCCTGCGCCGCCTCGGCCATCCGGAAATGGGTCAGCGTGCCGTAGCAGTCGAAGGTGATGTATTTGGGGCGAAACGCAGTCATGTCGCTTCCTCGCTGGAGCATCACCCGACGAAGGGACGGCCCCGCCGGCCGGTGCGGCACGATCGGATCCCCGACGCGTCCGGGGCGTCCTCTCCCCCGGGATAGTAGGAACCGGGCCCCGGGCGGGTTCACCGCATTGGCGGCGGCGGGAAGCAGATTCTTCCGTATCGTCGCGCCGGGCCGGCAGGGTGTTGCGGCGCCCCGCGGGCGCGGCGCCGCCGCGCCGACCGTCGTGCCGGCAGAAGATGCGGCGCGCTCGCCGGCGCGCGGCCGAAGATGTCGCGGGCCGCCGCGAGTCGGGTCCATCTCCTCCGGCGCCCGGCCTAATCCTCGATCCCGAGACAGCGCGCCGAGGGAACGAGGATGCAGAGCGTCGCCCCAGACCTGAGGACCTTCGCGCCGGCCCATCTCGACGGGGCCGTCGCCCTGTCGCGGGCGGCGGGCTGGCCGCACCGGCGGGAGGACTGGGCCCTGGTGCTGTCCCTCAGCGCCGGACGCGTGGCCCTCCTCAACGGCCGGGTGGTCGGCACCGCGATGACGACGACCTTCGGGGAGGCGGCGGCGGTCAACATGGTGATCGTCGACGAGGCGATGCGCGGGCGCGGCCTCGGGCGCCGGCTGATGGAGGCGGCGCTCGCCGCCGCGGACGGCCGCGCCTGCCGGCTGGTCGCGACCGAGGACGGACTGCCGCTCTACGAGAAGCTCGGCTTTCGCGCCGCCGGCGAGATCCTCCAGCACCAAGGCACCGCCGTCGCGGACGTCGCCCCGGGGCTGCGGGAGATCGCCTGGGAGGGCGCGCCGGTCGCGGCCCTCGCGGGCCTCGACCGGGAGGCCTGCGGCATGGACCGGACGGCGCTGCTCGCCCGCCTCGCCGCCGAGGGGCGGGTCGCCGTGCTGCGCCGCGGCGGCGCCGCCGCGGGCTTCGCGGTCCTGCGCCCCTTCGGCCGCGGCGAGGTGGTCGGGCCCGTCGTCGCGGAGACGCCGGAGGCGGCGCGCGCGCTCATCGGCTTCGCGATGGCGGCCCGCCCCGGCGCCTTCCTGCGGGTCGACACGCCGGCCGGGTCGGGCCTCGGGCCCTGGCTCGCGGC
>NZ_QOWC01000266.1 GCF_003574465.1 Methylobacterium crusticola | reverse complement strand
CGGACGCGAGGAGGAGCAGCAGCAGCGCCGCGACCGCGAGGGCGAGGGCCGCGCCCGCCCGCCCGCCCCGCGACGGCCGGGCGAGGAGGAGGGCCGCGAGCAGCGCCTGGGCGGCGACGGCCGCGCCCATGACGCCGCTGCCGACCGGGACGCCCGGAACGAGGCGGTTCGGCGCCAGGGTGAGGAACGGCAGCCCCGCGAGCCCCGCGACCGCGACGCCGGCCGCGAGGAGCGGGAGCCAGGACGCGGGGTCGGCCTTGTGCGGCGGCATGGCGGTCGGTCCGTGGTTCGGGGAGTGGCTCATCCGAGGTAGCGGCGCGCCACCGCCTCCGGGGTGTCGCCGTCCACGGCGACCTGGGCGTTCAGGCGCCGCAGCGTCGCGAGGTCGAGGCCGGCGAAGACCTGCCCGAGGGCAGGCGCGATGCCGGGATGGGCCGCGAGCACGGGGGCCCGGATCACCGGCGCCGGCTCGTACACGATCTGGGCGCCCTTCGGGTCGCTCATCACCACGACGTCGAGGGCGGCGATCGCCCCGTCGGTGCCGTAGACCATGCCGGCGTTGACGCCGCTGATCCCCTGGGCGGCGGCCCGCAGGGTCACGGCGGTGTCGCCGCCCGGCAGGACGACGATCCGCTCCGGCGGCAGCGAGAAGCCGTAGGCCTTCTCGAAGGAGGGCAGCGCCGCCGGGCTCTCGACGAACTCCGCCGAGGCGCAGAGCTCGATCAGGCCCCGCCCGACCGCCCCGGCGAAGTCCGCCATGGTGGCGAGGCCGTGGGCGCGCGCGAGGGCGCCCTGAACGGCGATCTGCCAGGTGTTGTCGGCGGGCGCCGGGGCGAGCCAGACGAGGCCGTGGGGCGCGTCGAAGCGGCGCGCCGCCTCGTAGGCGCCCTCCGCCCGCCGCCAGACGGGGTCGGCGTCGGTGCCGGAGAAGAACGCCGCGTTCCCGGTGTATTCCGGGTAGCAGTCGATCTCGCCGGCGAGGAGCGCGCCGCGCACGATCCGGGTCGGCCCGAGCTGGAGCCGGTCCGTCACCGGGATCCCGATCCGCGCCAGGGCGAGGAGGATCATCCGGCCGAGAAGCGCCCCCTCGCCGTCGGTCTTGGAGGCCACGACCACCGGCCCGGCGGCGCGCGCGCGGCCGGCGGCGGCGGCCGCGAGGGAGCCCGCGAGGAGCGCCCGCCGGGTCGTGCGCCCCCTCAGCGCCGGCATGGCCGCGCCTCCCGTCCCGGGCCGCGCCGGGTTCCCGGCAGCCGCGCCGTCGTCCGGCGGCCGGCCCCGGTTTCCCGCAACACCGCGTCCCATCCCGGTGCGCTTGACATGGCCTGCGTTCCGGGCGACGGCTCACCCGCGCCGGCCGACGGGACGGGCGCGGCCCTGCTGCGGGCACGCGGGTACCCTGCCGTCGCGGCAGCGTCGACCGCGACAGTGACGGAACGATGCGGCCTCGGTGCGGGGCGAAGAGGGAAAGAGCTCCGGCGTGGGCACGGATACAAGCGAAGACCTCCTGAACGGTGCCCGCGTCCTCGTGGTCGAGGACGAGGCGGCGATCTCGATGCTGCTGGAGGACATGCTCCTCGATTTCGGATGCACCGTCGTGGGACCGGCCGCGCGGCTGAGCACGGCCCTCGAGATGGCGGAGGCGGAGACCTTCGCGGTCGCGATCCTCGACGTCAACGTGGCGGGCGAGCCGATCTATCCCGTCGCCGAGGCGATCGTCCGGCGCGGGCTGCCCCTGGTGTTCTCGACGGGCTACGGCGGGGCCGGCATCCGCGAGCCGTTCCGCGACCGGCCGGTGGTGCAGAAGCCGTTCAGCCAGCAGGATCTCAAGCGCACCCTGATCGCCGCGATCTCGGCCGGCGCCTAGCGCCCGGAACGCGCGACCGGGCCGCGAATCAGCGGCGGCCCGCCTGCGCGGCCCGGCCGCCCCTCCCCGGCGCCGGCTCGGCCCGCTCGGAGGCGGCCTCCGCCTCCACGCGGCGCTTGAACGCACCCCAGGCCATCAGCGTGCAGCCGCAGCGGTCGCAGGCGATCGGCGCGTCCTCGTGCAGGACGGCCGGCAGGCGCACGGCCGGCGAGCCGCAGGATTGGCATCCGAACCCGCTCCGCATGGTCTCGCCCCGCGCTCCGCTCGCCCCACTCGTCGCGCCGAGCTTAGGCTTGCTGCGCTGCACGCAGGATGAACGGAAGCGCCGGCCCGGCCCCGGACCGGGGCGGAGCGCGCCTCACCCGGCCTCGATCTCGAAGGCCGAGACCACGTGCCGCGGCCAGCGCCGCGGCGCGACGAAGACCGCGTCGGCCCGCAGCGTCAGGCCGGCGCTCCAGGGATGGCGGGTGATCCAGGCCCGGGCGGCCCGGGAGAACAGCCGCCGCTTGCGGGCGGTGATCGCCTCCGCGGCCGCCTCGAGCGTCGGCCGCGCCTTGACCTCCACGAACGCCACCACGCCGCCGCGCCGCACGATCAGGTCGATCTCGCCGCCCGCGGCCGCGAAGCGCGTCGCCAGCGGCCGGTAGCCCTTGAGGGCGAGGACCGCCAGCGCCAGCATCTCGGCCCGGCGCCCGCGCAGGACGGTGGCGCGCCGCCGCCGGGCGGCCGGATCAGGGAGCGTCATCGCCGCGCCGGGCGAGCGCCAGGGCGCGGGCGTAGACCTCCCGCCGCTTGAGGCCGGTCGCGTCCGCCACCAGGGCCGCCGCATCCTTGATCGAGTGGCGCGCGAGCGCGGCCTCCAGGCGCGCGTCGAGGTCGGCATCCGCCTCGGGCCCGGCGGCCGTCCCGGTCGCGGCGCCGATGACCACCACCACCTCGCCCCGCGGCGGGCCCGCGGCGGCGTACTCCGCCGCCAGGCCGGCGAGGTCGCCCCGGCGCACGGTCTCGAACAGCTTCGTGAGCTCGCGGGCCACGGCCGCGGGCCGGTCGCCGCCGAGCACCTCGGCGGCGTCGGCCAGCATCTCGGGCAGGCGGTGGGGCGCCTCGAACACCACGAGCGTGCCTGGCACGCCCGCGAGCGTGGCGAGCCGGGTGCGGCGGGCGCCGCTCTTCTGGGGCAGGAACCCCTCGAAGAAGAAGCGGTCGGTCGGCAGGCCCGCCGCCACGAGTGCCGTGATGGCGGCCGAGGGGCCGGGGATGGGCGTGACGGGCAGGCCGGCCTCGATCGCGGCCTGGACCAGCTTGAAGCCGGGATCCGAGACGAGCGGGGTGCCGGCGTCGGAGACGAGGGCCAGGGCCTCGCCGGCCCGCATGCGGGCGATCATCCGCTCCCGGACCCCCTCGCCCGAATGCTCGTGGTAGGCCAGGAGGGGCGTGGTGATGCCATAATGGGCGAGGAGCGTGCGGGTGACGCGGGTGTCCTCGGCCAGCACCGCGTCCGCGGCGGCGAGCGTGCTGAGGGCCCGGAAGGTCACGTCCTTCAGGTTGCCGATCGGGGTCGCCACCACGTGCAGGCCGGGCGAGAGCGGCTCGGCCTCGGCGGCGAGGCCGAAGGCGGTGTAGACCGCCGGGCCGCGGCCCGGGCCCGGGCGCTGGCCCGGCCGCCCGGGGGGTGGATCGTGTCTCTGGCTCATCGCCCCGACAGTGCCACGGTTCGGCCCCGGTCCGCCACGCCGTCGTCCGGGCCGAGGGCCGGTGCGGGCGTTTACTTTTCCCTGGCAGACTTTATGCACCGCTTGCGCGCCGCGCGCGCCGTAAGGGCGCGGCGCGGCCTGATTCGGGGGAGCCGGCCATGGGGGGCAAGAGCCTCGGCAGCGAGGAGAGGCCCGGCGCGCCGGCGCCCGGTCGACGCGCGCGCCCCGGGGGCGGGGCCGTGCGGCGCGGCTTCCGGCGCGGCGCGGCGGCCCTGCTGCTCGCCTTCCCGCTCGCCGGCTGCGGCGCCGGGATCGAGAGCCCCGTGCTGGCGACCCGGGCCGCCCCGGAGGCGGCGGCCCCGCCTCCCGGCGACGGCGGCGCCATCGGGACCGGCACCGTCAAGGTCGCGCTGATCCTGCCCCTCACCGGCCCCGGCGCCGCGGTGGGCGCGGCCATGCGCAACGCCGCCCAGATGGCCGTGCAGGAATTCCAGAACCCCGACCTGAAGCTCCTGGTCAAGGACGATCGCGGCGCGCCCGAGGGGGCCCGGGAGGCCGCCGCCGCGGCCCTCGCCGAGGGGGCCGAGCTGATCATCGGCCCGCTCTTCGCCGCGACCGTCCAGTCGGCCGCCGGCACCGCCCGGCCGGCCGGGCGGCCGGTGATCGCATTCTCGACGGATGCCAGCGTGGCGGCGCGCGGCGTCTACCTCCTGAGCTTCCTGCCGCAGCCCGAGGTCGACCGGATCGTCGACGAGACCACGGCGGCCGGGCGCCGCTCGTTCGCGGCCCTGATCCCGGACACGACCTACGGCAACGTGGTCGAGGCGCAGTTCCGCGAGGCGGTGGCCCGGCGCGGGGCCCGGGTGGTGGCGATCGAGCGCTACCCGGCCGGCAACCCCGGCGCCGCGATCGGGCGGCTCGGCCCCCTGATCGCCGGGCCGGCGCCGCAGGCCGACGCGCTCTTCCTGCCCGACACGCCGGAGGGGCTCGCGGCGGCGGGGCCGGCCCTCGCCCGCGCGGGTTTCAACCCGGCCCGGGTCAAGCCCGTCGGCACGGCGGTCTGGAACGACCCCCGGGTGTTTGCCCTGCCGTCCCTCCAGGGCGGCTGGTTCGCGGCCGCCGACCCGGCGGGCTACGCCGCGTTCAGCCAGCGCTACCGGGCCCGCTTCGGCGCCGAGCCCGTCCGGGTCGCCACCCTCGCGTACGACGCGGTCTCCCTCGCGGCGGCCCTGAACCGCCAGTACGGCTCGCAGCGCTACGCCGACGCCACGCTGACGAACCCCTCGGGCTTCGCCGGCATCGACGGCACCTTCCGGTTCCGGCCCGAGGGCACGAGCGACCGGGCCCTCGCGGTGTTCGAGATCCGCGGCGCCGCCGCGGCCGTCGTCAGCCCGGCGCCGCGGGCGCTCGGGCCGTCGGGGACGTGACCCGCGGCCGGCGCCTCACGCCGCGAGCTCCGCCACCACGGCGTTGAGCACCGGCGCCCCCCGGCGGGTCGCCGCGATGCGGCCGGCGGCGTCGCGGGCGACCAGCCCCTCGGCGATCAGCCCGCCGAGGCGGCCCGCGTCGATGGGCCGCCCGGCAAGGGCGGCGTAGCGGGCGGGGTCGACGCCCTCCCGCAGGCGCAGGCCCATCAGCAGGAACTCGTCGCCCTGGTCCGCGGCCGTCAGCGCCTCGGGCGCCAGGAAGCCGTGCCCGCCGCCCTCGACCCGGGCGAGCCAGGCCTCCGGGTCGCGCTCCGTCGCGGTGCCGGTCCGCCCCTCCGGCAGCACCAGGCGGCCGTGGGCGCCGGGCCCGAGGCCGGCATACTCGCCGTAGCGCCAGTAGAGCAGGTTGTGGCGCGACTCCGCCCCCGGCCGGGCGTGGTTCGAGATCTCGTAGGCCGGCATCCCGGCCCGGTCGCAGACCTCCTGGGTCACGTCGTAGAGGACCCGGGCGGCCTCGTCGTCCGGCGTCGTCAGCTTGCCGGCGGCGGCGAGGCCGTGGAACGGCGTGCCCTCCTCGATGGTGAGCTGGTAGAGCGAGAGGTGCTCGGCCGCCCGGGCGATGGCCTCGGCCAGCTCGGTCCTCCAGGCGGCGGGCGTCTGGTCCGGGCGGGCGTAGATGAGGTCGAAGGAGTAGCGCTCGAAATGCGCCGCCGCGGTCTCGACCGCCCGCAGGGCCTCGGCGGCGCCGTGCAGCCGGCCGAGCCGGCGCAGCGACCCGTCGTCGAGGGCCTGCACGCCGAGGGAGACCCGGTTGACCCCGGCGGCCCGGTAGCCCCGGAACCGCTCCGCCTCGACACTGGTCGGGTTGGCCTCGAGGGTCACCTCGGCGTCGGGCGCCACCGCCCAGGCGCCCGCCACCGCGTCGAGGAGCGCCCCGACGGTCGCGGGCTCCATCAGCGAGGGCGTGCCGCCCCCGAGGAAGATGCTGGTCACGGTCCGGCCCGGCGCGAGGCGGGCCGCGTGGCCGATCTCGCGCGCGAAGGCCGCCCGCCACCGGGCCTGGTCGAGGCGGCCGTGGCGGACGTGGCTGTTGAAGTCGCAGTACGGGCACTTCGCGGCGCAGAAGGGCCAGTGCAGGTAGACCCCGAAGCCGACGTCCCGGGTCGGATGATCGCTCATGCGGGCGGATGTGCCGTTCCGCGGGCCGGGGCACAAGGGCCCGCGGGCCGGACCGGGGCCGCGCGGGGGCGGGCTCATGGCCGCACGGACGGCGCCCGGCCGCGCCTCACGGCGGCGCGAGCGCCGTCATCGCGGCCGCGAGGCGCCGCCAGGCCTCCTCGCCGTACATCGGCTCGCCGCCGGGCGGCCGCGTCGCGTCGTAGACGGGCGCCCGCCGGAAGCGCTCGGGACCGAAGCCGAAGAACCGCAGGTTGTCCGCCTGGCTCCGGTGGCAGGCGAACGCCGCCTCCTTGCGCCAGGCCGCCTCCGGGGTGAGGGGCACGGCGATCTCGGGGCAGGCCGGGTCGTCGCGGAACCGTCCGCTGCGCACGAGGCCGTGGTGGCGGTGGTAGCTCGTGAATTCCAGCCGCGCCGGCGCGTGCCCGCCGCGCGCGGCGAGGCGCGCGCAGGCGACCTGGACCGCGAGGGCGGCGGCGTCGTGGTCGATGTGGCCGCCCTCGAACGGGTGGGTGAACACCGCCTCGACGCAGATCAGATCCTCGGCCAGGCGCTCGATCAGGACGCCGAGGTGGTCGACGAGGCTGCCGTCGGGGATCTCGTAGCAGGTGAGGCGGGAAAGGCGGCCCTCGATCGTGACCTGGAGCGCGTCGACGAGCTCGCCCCGGCGCGCCGCCGCGTAGGCGCGCCGGGTCGGGAACCCGGCGGCCTCCGCGGCCGCGAGGTCGAGGGGGGCGCCGTCCGTGAGCTGGAGCAGCGTGAGGTTCTGGAAGCCCGCCATGACGCCGCCCATGCCGATCGATTCGTCGTCCGGGTGGGCCGTCACGAGGGCGACCGCCCGGTCCAGCGGCTGGCGCGCGGCGAGGTGCGCCAGCACGTCCCGCTCCCCCCCGCCCGGGCCCGCGTCGCGGGGTTGCGTCGTCGCGACCGCGCTCACAGCCGGTAGCGCCCGAGGTCGGACAGCCCGGGGCGGGTCGCCTTGCCGGACCAGGCATCGGCCACCGAGCCGATGTCGACGGCGACGCCGCCGCGGCGCGCGATCTCGTGGCAGTAGAGCTTGCCGAGGTAGCCGGCCGCGACGAGCCAGAGCATCCCGGCCCAGTCGCCCTCCCGCAGGCGCGCGACCACCTGGTGGAACACGGTCGGGAAGTGGGGGGCGAGCGTGCCGTTGCGGCCGATGACCGGGGTGAAGCGCTTCTCCTCCGGGATGAGCAGGCTCGCGCCGACCCGGACCCCCGGCCTGCGGGCGAGGGCCCCGGCGAGGCCCGGGTGGCAGGAGATGACCCCGACGGGCGCGCCGGCGTCGAGCAGCCGGTGCAGGGCGCCCGAGAGGTGCAGCTCGAGGTGGATGTCGTGGGTGCAGAAGGCCGGGCCCTCGCGCCCGAGGAGCGGCGCCACGCAGGCGAGGACGTTGGTGCAGCAGGGCACGCCCGCCAGGCTGGCGATGCCGTACTCGTGCCGGACCCGCTCCGGGTAGGTGACGCCCAGGATCGTCGCCTCCTCGACCGCCGCGAGGAGCCGCGCCCGCAGGGCGAGGAAGTCGGGCCGGTCGATCAGGTCGTCGCCGCCGAACCAGGTGCGCAGGATGCGCTTGCGGTTGCGGCGGTGGAGCGCGCGGTAGCGGCCGCCCTCGTCGTCCGGGTCGCCGATCCAGGCCCCCTCCCCGTCGCCGAGGCGGATCAGCGAGAGCGGCCGCCGGCGGGCGAGGGCGGCCGCGACGAGCGCCTCGACGGCGTCGACCCCGATGTGGCGCGGGCTCGTGCGCACCCGCATGGCGAGGGCCCGCGCCTCCGCCTCCGGGTGGCGCCGCATGAAGGCCAGGAGCTGGCCGAGCTGGTCGGCCCGCAGGCGGTCGTCGGCGTCCCGGGGGCGAAAGCCCGCCAGGCAGGCCTCGGCGGCGTCGGGGCGGCCCGCGCCGGCGAGCTGGCGCACGGCCTGGCTCAGGGTCAGGACGTCGCCCGGATCGGCCGCGAAGGCCCGCGCGAGGTCGCGCGCGGCGCCCGCGGCGTCGCCGGCCCGCTGGCGCAGGATCGCGATCTCGCGCCAGCCGTAGGGCAGGTCCGGGAAGATCCGGCAGAGCTCGACCAGGATGACCGCCGCCTCGAGGATGTCGCCGTCCTCGCGCAGGCGCTCGGCGGCCTTCACGGCGGCGACCGGGTCGGCCCCCGCCCGCGCCCAGCCGGCAGGGCCGCGGCGGCCGTCGGGGCCGCGGCCCGCCGCGGCCGCCAGGGGAGCGCCGCTCACGCCGGCCCGCTCCCGGGCTTCTCGATCGCGAACACGAAGTGGGTGCAGAACAGCAGCCTCAGGAGGTTGATCGAGCGCACGTCGAGGCCGAGGCGCCGGCCGGTCTCGATGATGGCGCGGTGGTAGAACCCCTCCGGGCCCATCATCGGGTTGAGGAGCGTGTCGTCGCTCGCCGTCAGCGTGATGATCAGGCGGCGCAGCAGGAAGGCGAAGACGTCGTGCTTCGGGTCGATCCGGGTCAGCCGCAGGCCGGCGCTCCGGGCCGCCACCTTCAGGCCGTAGGGCGTGAAGTTGAAGGTGCCGAAATCCTGCATCTGCTCCATGTAGGAGATCTGGCCGATGACCTTGCCGCCGGGCCGCAGCACGCGGGCGATCTCCGCGAAGCTGACGTCGATGTGCTGGATGTGCTGGAACACCAGCATCGACCAGACCACGTCGAAGCTCTCGTCGGCGAAGGGCAGCCGGCGGCCGTCGTAGAACGCGATGGCGTCGCCCGCCGCCGCCACCCGGTCCCGCACCAGGGGCGAGACGGCGTCGAGGTAGTCGACGCCCTGCCAGGCGTAGCCCAGGGACTCGATGAGCGGCCGCGAGTGCATCGCCCCGCAGCCGAAATCGAGCAGGCGCGCGCCCGGCCGGAACGCCGCCGCCAGGAGATCCTCGGCCGAGCGCGCCTCCAGGCTGTCCCCGTCCACGAGCGGGCTGATCTCGGCGTGGTAGGAGCCGTCGAAGGCGACGGTCCGCGCCTGCGCCAGGGCCGCGCCGATCATCCGCTCGAACAGGACGTCGACGGCCTCCGCGGCGGGCGCGGGGGCGGGCGGCGGCGCGGGCGGCGCGGCCCGGACCGGGTCGAGGCGGGCCGCGAGGCTCCGCCGCAGGCGGGTGAGGCTGAGGCGGCTCGATGGTCTCATGGGGGTCCTGATCGCCGCGAGGGTGTCGAACACGGCCCGGCACGCCCGGGCGGCGGCGGCCGGGCCGTGGCGGGCCTCCGCCCG
>NZ_KZ984650.1 GCF_003574465.1 Methylobacterium crusticola | reverse complement strand
GGCCGGTCGCGCGCCTGGCCGCGCGGGTGCCGTGGCTGCGCGCCGCCTGCGTGTCGGTGGCGGTCCTGGCCGCGCTCTGCCTCGGCTACGGGGTCTACGCCCTGGCGAGCCTGCCGGTGAACGGCGGGCTCTCCATCGAGCCCACGGCCTCCGCCCTGGTGGTGCGGGCCCAGGACGGGCAGGCCTTCGCCACCCGGGGCGTCATCAAGGGCGCGAAGCTCGCGCCGAAGGACGTGCCGCCGGTCCTCGCCCAGGCGATCGTGGCGATCGAGGACCGGCGCTTCTACGAGCATCACGGCGTCGACCTGCGCGGGCTCGCCCGGGCGGCGTTCCGCAACGCCGCGGCCGGCGGCACCCGGGAGGGCGGCAGCACCCTGACCCAGCAGCTCGTGCGCATGAGCTACCTGTCCCAGGACCGCACCCTGAAGCGGAAGGTGCAGGAGGCGGTGCTCTCGCTCTGGCTCGAATCGCAGCTGCCGAAGGACGAGATCCTCACCCGCTACCTCAACACCGCCTATTTCGGCGCCGGGGTCTACGGCGCCGACGCGGCGGCGCAGCGCTACTTCGGCAAGGCCGCCAAGGACCTCACCCTGGCGGAGGCCGCGATGCTGGCCGGGCTGGTGCGGGCGCCCTCGCAGCTCGCGCCCCACCGCAACCTCGACGGGGCGAGGGGCCGGGCCGCGCAGGTCCTCGACGCCATGGTGGAGACTGGCGCCATCGCCCGGGCGGACGGGGAGGCGGCCAAGCGCGCGCCCGCCACCGTGCGGGTGCCGACCGAGACCCCGGTGGGCACCAACTACTTCGTCGACACCGTGGCCGACACGGTCCGGGGCCTGATCGGCGCGGGTCCCGCGGACGCGACGGTGCGCACCACCCTCGACCTCACCCTCCAGAACATCGCCGAGAGCGTCGTCGCCCGCCGCCTCGACCAGGAGGGCGAGCGCCGCAGGATCGCGCAGGGCGCCCTCGTGGCGCTGGCGCCCGACGGGGCGATCCTGGCGATGGTCGGCGGGCGCGACTACGCCGAGAGCCAGTTCAACCGGGTCACCCAGGCCAGGCGCCAGCCCGGCTCGCTGTTCAAGCTGTTCGTCTACCTCGCGGCCCTGAAGGCCGGGTACAGGCCCGACTCGGCGATGGTGGACCGCCCGACGCAGGTGGGCGAGTGGGAGCCCGAGAATTACGGCGGCCGCTACCGGGGGGCGGTCACGGTGCGCAGCGCCTTCGCGCACTCGATCAACACCGTCGCGGTGCAGCTCGCCGAGTCGGTCGGGATCCCGGCCGTCATCGAGACCGCGCGGGGCCTCGGCATCCAGTCGGACCTGCCGAACCTGCCGAGCCTGGCGCTGGGCTCGGCCGAGACCACGCTCCTCGAGCTCACCCGCGCCTACGCGGCGGTGGCGGCCGGGGCCGAGACCGTCGAGCCCTACGGCGTGCGCCAGATCCTGAGCCGCGACCAGCCGCTCTACACCCGCCCGCCGGCCGCCCCGGCCCCGGCCCGCGACGCGGCCGCCCGGGCCGGGATGCTCGATCTCCTGAGCGCGGTGGTCCGCGAGGGGACGGGCAAGAACGCCCGCGTCTCCGTGCCCTCCGGGGGCAAGACCGGCACCACGCAGGACAGCCGCGACGCCTGGTTCATCGGCTTCACCAGCGACCTTGTGGTGGGGGTCTGGCTCGGCAACGACGACAACGCGCCGATGGACGGCGTGACCGGCGGCGACCTCCCGGCGCAGATCTGGCGCGACTTCGTCACCCAGGCCATCGCGGCCCGGGCGAAATCCGCGAAGGCCGAGCGGACTGCGCCCCAGCCCCAGCCCCGGCCCGAGGCCGCCGCCGCCGTCGAGCCGGCCGAGCCGCGCCCGGCCCGGCCGAGCCTGCGCGGCGTGCCCGCGGTGATCGACACCGGCACCCTCGATTTCGACGGCAGGCCCGTGAAGCTCGTCGGGGTGGACGGGCTCGGGGGCCACAATGCCCGCGAGCTCGGCCGCTACCTGCGGCGGCGCGACGTCGCCTGCGCCCCGGCCGGGGAGGGCGGGACCTACCGCTGCACCCTCGACGGGCAGGACCTGTCGGAGCTGATCCTGTTCAACGGCGGCGGCCGCGCCGCCGGCGACGCGACGCCGGACCTGCTCGCGGCCGAGGAGCAGGCGCGCTCGAACCGGATCGGCATCTGGCGCCGGTGACCACTGCCGGCCGCTCCCGGCGGGCGGGCGCGGGCCCGCCCGACAGGGGCGGTCAGGTGCCGTCGTGCCCCTTGCTGGTCCCGATCACGCAGAGCGCCAGGCCGGCGACGCCCCCGAGGGTGCCGAGGGCCGCCTGGTAGCGCCACGAGATGTAGTAGCCCGCCGACCCGACGACGACGCCCGCGAGCGTCAGGAGCACGCCCCGCGTCGAGACCCGGGGCTTCTCGTACCGGCCTGTCCGTGTGCCCGTCTCGGCCATGCCCGCTCCCCTCCTCGAACCCGGCGCCGCGCGGTCGGTTCTGCGTCCGGCCGCCGGGGCGCGGCCTGCCCGGCCCGCGGCCCCGCCGAGCGCGGGCCGCCCCCGTGCCCGGGCGCGGCGGGCGGGTAGGCCCGGGCGCCGATGGACCGGCCGCCCCCTCCCTTCGGAGGATCACGGAAGGCGCGGAATCGCCCGGCCACGCTCGCGCCGGATCGCCTTTTCCCTGACATGCGGGACCAGCTTCGCGCTGCTAACGTGGATCCGGTCGATCACGTTCCTCCGGTCACTCATGCCGACCCAGATCATTGCCATGCCGCAGCGCTACTACTTCCATCTGGTCGGGCCCACCGGCATGATCGCCGATCCCCTCGGCGTCGAGGCCGAGACGGTGGACCAGGCCCGAACGGAGGCCGAAGCCGTGGTCGCCGAGATGCGCGCGGACGGCGAGCTGCCGGACCCCGACGGGGGCTGGCACATCGAGATCAGGAACGCCGCCGGCGCGCTCGTGGGATCAATCGACCTGCACTGAGGCGGGTTTGGGCGCGGGCGGGATCCTGCCGAGGATGCGCCGCAGGTGCTCGCGTATCGCCTGGCTCCTGGCGTCAGGCGCCGGTGCGAGTCCGTCCGAAGCGTCCAGCATGGGAGAGACCAAGGGCTCCTGAGTTCGGGCTTTGCCGCCGGGCGACATGGGTGTTGCCTCCTGCCGTGTCCCCGCCGAAGGGCGCCGGGACTTGACAGAAGACATAGACCCTGCCTTCGGCGCACCGCGGTGCGCTCCGGCACGGCCTGCATCCCCCATCCGCGCCCTGGCGCTGGACTTGTGGTGCGTCGAGGACTCGGACTGCTCCGCTGTCTACCGCTCTAGACCGTCCCGCGACAATGGCTTTTTGATTATTGCGGGGACCGGCAAAATGCTGAGACAGTCTCGGCGCCCAGTAAAGCCGGTCCGGACCGGCATCCGCGTCGGCGGGGCGCTCCCGAGCAGCGCCCGGTCAGGGTGCAACCGGTTGCTGCTCTAGGTTCCTGATTTTGCCGGATTTTCTGCGACGAACCGGTATCCGCGTCCTCAGGAAATCCTCTAGCGGCCCTCGCCCCCGATCCGCGAGAAGTCGGCGACCTCCCGCGTCGCGGCGCGCAGGGCGTTGAGGAGGGCGAGGCGGTTGGCGCGCAGGGCCGGGTCGTCGGCATTGACCGTCACCCGGTCGAAGAAGGCGTCGACCGGCGCCCGCAGGGCCGAGAGCGCCCGCATCGCCCCCTCGAAATCCTCCCGCGCCACCGCCCGGGCGGCCTCGTCCCGCGCGCTCGCCAGCGCGCCCGCGAGGGCCTCCTCCTCGGGCAGCGCGAACAGGCCGGCATCGGGCGCCGCCGCGTAGGCGCGCCCGTCCTTCTTCTCCTCGATGCGCAGGATGTTGGCGGCCCGCCGCGACCCGGCGAGCAGGTTGCGGCCGTCCTCCGTGTCGAGGAAGCGCCCGAGCGCCTCGACCCGCCGCACCACCATCAGGAGGTCGTCCTGGCCCGGGAGGGCGAAGACCGCGTCGATCAGGTCGTGGCGGGCGCCCTGGTCGCGCAGGAAGACCTTCAGGCGGTCGGCGAAGAAGCCGAGGACGTCGCCCGAGAACGCGGTGCCGGAGGCCGGGTGCGCGCCCGCGGCGGCGGCGATCTGCGGAAGCAGGGGCAGCCGCAGCGCGCTCGACAGGATCAGCCGGATCACCCCGAGCGCCGCCCGCCGCAGGGCGTACGGGTCCTTGCTGCCGGTCGGCGTCTCGCCGATAGCCCAGAATCCCACCAGCGTGTCGAGCTTGTCGGCGAGCGCCACCGCGACCGAGACCGGCCCGGTCGGCACGCGGTCGCCGGGGCCGAGGGGCTTGTAGTGCTCCTCCACGGCCGCGCTGACGGCCGGGTCCTCGCCCTGCTGCTCGGCGTAGTAGCGGCCCATCAGGCCCTGGAGCTCCGGGAACTCGCCGACCATCTCGGTGACGAGGTCGGCCTTGGCGAGGCGCGCCGCGCGCTCGGCGAGGTCCGGGTCGGCGCCCACGAGGGGCGCCAGCCCCCGCGCCAGGGCGGCGAGGCGCGCGACGCGCGCGAACTGGGTGCCGAGCTTCTCGTGGAACACGATGGCCCCCAGCCGCTCGACCCGGTCCTCGAGCCGCGTCCGCTTGTCGGTCTCCCAGAAGAAGGCCGCGTCGGAGAGCCGGGCCCGGACCACGCGCTCGTTGCCGGCCACGATGGCGGCGCCCCCGTCCGAGGCCACGAGGTTCGACACCAGGATGAAGGCGTTGGCCAGCCGCTCGCGCCCGTCCCGGTCCGGGGCGCGCAGCACGAAGCACTTCTGGTTCGCCCGGATGGTGGCGCGGATCACCTCCGGCGGGATGTCGAGGAAGCGCTCCTCGAAGCCGCCCATCAGGGTCACGGGCCACTCGACGAGGCCGGCCACCTCCTCGAGCAGGCCCTCGTCCTCGACGAGCTCGAGGCCGCGCGCGAAGGCGAGGTCGCGGGCATCGTGCAGGATGATGTCCCGGCGCCGGTCGGCGTCGAGCACCACGCGGGCCCGCTCCAGGGCCGGCAGGTAGTCGGCGAAGCGGCGCACCTCGATGGCCTGCGGTGCCATGAAGCGGTGGCCGTAGGTGGTCAGGCCCGCCCGGATGCCGTCGACCTCGAAGGGCACCACCTCCGGCGTCTCGGTCTCCGGGCCGAAGCTCGCCAGGATCGCGTGGAGCGGCCGGACCCAGCGCAGGGAGCCGGGCTCCCGGGAGGCGGCGCCCCAGCGCATCGATTTCGGCCAGGGGAAGCTCCGGATCACCGCCGGCAGGATCTCCGCCAGGACGTCGATCGTGTCGCGGCCGGGCCGCTCGGCCACCGCGACGTAGAACTCGCCCTTCTTGGGGTCCGACACGATCCGGGCCTCGTCGAGGCTCGCGAGCCCCGCGCTCTTCAGGAAGCCCTGGAGCGCGCCCTCGGGGGCTCCGACCCGCGGCCCCTTCCGCTCCTCGCGCACGTCCCGGCCCCGGGGCGGCAGGCCGGCGACGTGGAGGGCGAGGCGGCGGGGCGTCGCGAAGGCCCGGGCGCCGTCGTACAGGAAGCCGCGCTCGACCAGCGCGTCGGTGACGAGCTTGCGCAGGTCCTCGGCGGCGCGGCGCTGCATGCGCGCCGGGATTTCCTCGGAGAAGAGTTCGAGCAGGAGGTCGGGCATCGGGCGGCCTTGGGGGCCCCTTGCCTCCGCGAGGAGGGACCGTGAGACGAGGCGGAAGAGGGGTCGAGGCGCGGATGTAGCGCCCGCAGGCGCGGAGCGCCACCGGGCGCGGAGGTCTGATCGGGCGCGAGGCGCGAACGGGCGCGAAGCGCGAACAGGCGCGAAGCGCAAACAGGCGCGGAGCGCGATCGGGCGCGAAGCACGGCCGGGCTCCGCCCCGGCCCGGCTCAGGGCGCCGGGGCGCCGGCCGGATCCTGGCCGGAACCGGGGGCGGCCCCGCCGGCCTCGGTGCGCATCCAGGCCGCGCCGCAGGCCTTGGCGAGGTCGCGCACCCGCAGGATGTAGCTCTGGCGCTCGGTGACCGAGATCACCCCCCGCGCGTCCAGCAGGTTGAAGACGTGGCTCGCCTTGATGCACTGGTCGTAGGCCGGCTGGGCCATGCGGTGCCGGGCGTCGGCCGCGTCCGGTCCCGGCTCGCCCGCCGCGAGGTAGGCCCGGCAGGCCGCCTCGGCGTCGCGGAACTGGCGGAACAGCATCGCGGTGTCGGCGGCCTCGAAGTTGTGCCGCGAGTATTCCTGCTCGGCCTGGAGGAACACGTCGCCGTACGTGACCGCGTCGGCCCCCTCGCCGCCGTTGAAGTTGAGGTCGTAGACGTTCTCGACGCCCTGGACGTACATGGCGAGGCGCTCGAGCCCGTAGGTCAGCTCGCCCGCCACCGGCGCGCACTCGACGCCCGCGACCTGCTGGAAGTAGGTGAACTGGCTCACCTCCATGCCGTCGCACCAGCATTCCCAGCCGAGCCCCCAGGCGCCCAGCGTCGGGCTCTCCCAGTCGTCCTCGACGAAGCGGATGTCGTGGAGCGCCAGGTCGACGCCGATCGCCCGCAGGGAGGCGAGGTAGAGCTCCTGCAGGTCCGGCGGGTTCGGCTTCAGGATCACCTGGAACTGGTAGTAGTGCTGGAGCCGGTTGGGGTTCTCGCCGTAGCGCCCGTCCTTGGGCCGGCGCGAGGGCTGCACGTAGGCGGCCTTCCAGGGCTTCGGGCCGAGCGCCCGCAGGGTCGTCGCCGGGTGGAACGTGCCGGCGCCGACCTCCATGTCGTAGGGCTGGAGGATGACGCACCCTCGCGCGGCCCAGAACCGCTGCAGCGTCAGGATCAGGCCCTGGAACGAGCGCGTCGGCTGGAGGTCGGCGTCGGGCATGGGCGGGCGCTCGGGCGGGGATCGGGCCGGGAGCCTTGGGAAATGGCGCCGCGCGAGTCAAGCGCGGGCGTGCGGGAGCGCACCCCGCCGGCCGCGCCGCCGCGCTACCAGGAACCGTCCCACGGCCAAGCCCGTTATTGCCGGGACGGAGCCGTGATGCTGCGGGGACGCAGCCCGAGACTGTGGGAGTTCTTCCGTGATCAATCGGTTGACGGTGGTGGCTGCGGCCGCCCTCTTGTCCTGCGTCGCGACCCCGCTGGTCGTGCGAGCCGCGGGCCCGGGCACGCCGTCCCGCCTCGCCGCCCCCGCCGCCGTGACGCCGGCCCCGGCCGCCGCGCCGGCCGCGCAGGCCGCGCCGTGCCGCAGCGTGCGGGTGGTCTACGCCGCCTACGCGGGCACGGCCTGCGCGCGCTGAGCCCCCGTCCGCGGGTTGCGGGCCCGCGGCCTCAGAGCCCGTAGCGCGCGAAGGCCGCGCGCTCCTCGATCGTGGCCAGCGCGCCCTCCACGAGGGCGAGGCCGGCGGCACCGGGCTCCCGGCGCCGCAGCAGGCGGGCGAGCAGGCCGCCGCGCACCTGCTCGACGAGCCGGATCCGCACCGTCTCGCCGTAGCGCTCGCGCAGCACCGCCCGGGTGTCGCCGTGCCCGTCGACGAGGCCGAGGGCGAGGCCCTGCCGGCCGGTCCAGACGGCGCCCGAGAACAGCTCGTCGGGATCGCCCTTGAGGCCCGGGCGCCGGCTCCGCACGAGCTCGGTGAACATCGCCTGCACGTCGGCCTGGATGCCCTTAAGGCGCGCGACGTCGGCCGGGTCCTCCGGGCGGAACGGATCGAGCATCGCCTTCGCGCGGCCGGCGGTGTGGACCCGGCGCTCGACCCCGAGCCGCTCGATCAGGCCCTGGAAGCCGAACCCCGCCGACACCACCCCGATCGAGCCGACGAGGGAGGAGGGGTCGCAGTAGATCTCGTCGGCCGCACAAGCGATCATGTAGCCGCCGGATGCCGCCACGTCCTCCACGAAGGCGAGCACCGGCACGCCCGCCTCCGCGGCGAGCGCCCGGATGCGGCGGAAGATCAGGTGCGACTGCGCCGCCGAGCCGCCCGGCGAGTTGATCACGAGGGCGACCGCCCGGATGTCCGGCATCCCGAAGGCCCGCTCGAGCGCCGGCGCGCAGGCGCCGAGGGAGAGGCCCGCCCGCAGGGGCGAGACGGTGCCGATGGCGCCGCTCAGGCGCACGACCGGCACCAGCGGATGCCGGCGCCGCAGGCGCTCGGGCAGGAGGGCGCGTAGCGCGGGCATGATACCGAACGGCATGGCCAGGCAGGATCTCCGGTCGTGAGCCCGACAGGTAGGCGGACCGGACCGGGACGGCAAGGCGCGTCCGTTCGGCGCAGCGGAGGTATCCGTAGTTTTTTACGGAAGTTGAGCACAGGTTCATCGGCCCCGTCGATTGAACCGCCGCTGCGTTCGCCTAGATTATCCGGCGCACATGCCGGTGGTGCGGCGGTGGCCGGCGCGTCGGGTCTCCCGCCTCGTCGAGTCCCCGTCTGCCGCCGCCGGCGGACGGATGCCGGTTCGGTCGCGAGGAGGGCCGGGCGGGCCGAACGACACGCACATGGACCCAAGGGAGATCGACGACATGCGTGCCCTACGATGGATGAGCCTGGTCCTGACGCTGCTGGTGGCCGGGATCGGGCTCGGAACCAGCCGCAGCTCGGCCGCGCCCGTGCCGAGCGCCGCGGCCGTGGCGGCCGGCGAGCGCCTGAACGCCCCGCTGGTCGAGAAGGCCTACTATTACCGGCGCTACTATCGCCCGTACCGCCGCTACTACGGCTACCGGCCCTACCGGCGCTACTACGGCTACCGCCCGTACCGCCGCTACTACTATCGCCCGTACTACCGGCGCTACTATCGCCCCTATTACCGCCCCTACTACCGTCCGCGCTTCTACATCGGCTTCTGAGGCCGCTCCGGGCGGGCCCGGGGGTCCGCCCCCCGCTCAGCCGTCGGCGAGGTGCGCCTCGCCGCGGTGCAGCGCCTCGGCCTGGGGGGTGAACCGCCCGTCCGGCCCGTGCAGGACCAGCCCCGGCCGCAGCCGGAACGGAGCGCCGCTTCCCCGCACCCCCTCGATCAGCACGCGGATCGCCGGCGCCCCGGCGCGGGCGTGGACCGGCCGCACCGCGACGGCGCCGAAGCGCCCGGCCAGGGCCGCGAGGCAGCCCGGCAGCGCGTCGGCGCGGTGGATCATCACGAGGCGCCCGCCCGGGCGCGCGAGGTCGGCGCAGGTGCGCAGCCAGGCGGCGAGGCCGCCCGGCGCCAGGCCGTGGGCCGCGGCCCGGGCCGGNGCCTCGAAGAAGGGCGGGTTGGTCAGCACGAGGTCGGCGCTGTTCGGCCGCAGCCCCTGGCGGTGCCGCACGGCGCCCGGCGCGACCGCGTCGGCCTCGACGACCGCGACCCGCGCCGCGAGGCCGTTCGCCTGCGCGTTCCCGCGGGCGAGGGCGGCGGCCTCGGGGTCGCGCTCGACCAGCACGACCCGGCAATCCGGGCAGGCCAGCGCCACCGCGAGGCCGACGGCGCCC
>NZ_QOWC01000263.1 GCF_003574465.1 Methylobacterium crusticola | reverse complement strand
ACGACGACGCCACCGCGCCCACGCCCGCCCTCGAGCGGCTCCTGGCCCTGGCGGCCCGGACCGGGTGGCCCCTGGCCCTGGCGGCCGTCCCGGGCGGGGCCGGGCCCGCCCTCGCGGCCCGGCTCGCCGACGAGGCCGGCCTCGACCTCCTGGTGCACGGCCTCGACCACCGCAACCACGCCCCCGGGGGGGACAGGAGGGCCGAGCTCGGCCCGCACCGGCCCCTCGCGGCGCTGGCGGCCGACGCGGCGTCCGCCCTCGCCCTGGCCCGGGCGCGCCTCGACCGGCCCGGGCGCCCGGTCCTGCCGGTGCTGGTGCCGCCCTGGAACCGGATCGCCCCCGCCCTCGCGGCCCGCCTGCCGGCGCTGGGCTACGGCGGCCTCTCGGCCTTCGGGGCGCTCCCGCCCGTCCCGGGCCTGGCGCAGGCCCACGCCCACCTCGACCCGGTCGCCTGGCGCGCCGGCCGGGGCCTCGCCGACCCCGCCGCCCTGCTGGCCCGGGCGGCGGCGGCCGTCGACGCGGCGGCGGGGCCCGTCGGGCTCCTCACCCACCACCTCGTGCAGGACGAGGCGACGTGGGCCCTCTGCGAGGGCCTCCTCGAGCGCCTCGCGAAAAGCCCGGCGGTGCGGATCCTGCGGGCCGCGACGCTGTTTGCCCCGGGGGCGTCGTCCGTGCCACAAACCGCCTCTGGCATCGGACCCACGGGCAGCCCGCCCGCCCGAGAGGACAAGACGGCACCAGGATGACGGCACCGCTCCTGTCGATCCGCGACCTGAGGGTCGATTTCGCGGCCGATGCCGGAGCCTTCCGGGCGGTGGACGGCCTGTCGCTCGACGTGCCGGCGGGGCGCACCGTGGCGCTGGTGGGCGAGTCCGGCTCGGGCAAGTCCGTGACCGCGCAGGCGATCCTCCAGATCCTGCCCAAGGTGGCGCGGATCACCGGGGGCAGCCTGCGCTTCAACGACCCGGCGGGGCCGGCGGGCGGCCTCGACATCGCGGCCCTCGGCCAGGATTCGCGCCGCATGCAGGCCCTGCGCGGCGGTCGGATCGCGATGATCTTCCAGGAGCCGATGACCTCGCTCTCGCCCCTCCACACCGTGGGCGACCAGGTCACCGAGGCCCTGCGCCTGCACGCCGACGTCTCGGCCGCGGAGGCGCGGGAGCGGGCGACCGCGGTGTTCGCGCGGGTCGGCTTCCCGGATCCCGGGCGGGCGCTCCTCACCTACCCGTTCGAGCTGTCGGGGGGCCTGCGCCAGCGCGCCATGATCGCCATGGCGCTGATCACGAAGCCCGCCCTGCTCATCGCCGACGAGCCGACGACCGCCCTCGACGTCACCACCCAGGCCCAGATCCTGGAGCTGATGCGCGAGCTGCAGGCCGAGACCGGCATGGCGATGCTGCTCATCACCCACGACCTCGGCGTCGTCGCCAACATGGCCGACGAGGTCGTGGTGCTCTATCGCGGCCGGGTGGTGGAGGCGGGCCCCCGCGAGGAGATCTTCCGCCGCCCGGGCCACCCCTACCTCAAGGCCCTGATGCGGGCGGTGCCGCGCTTCCACATGCAGGAGGGCGAGCGCCTGACCCCGATCCGCGAGGTCAGGAGCGCGGTGCTGGCCCGCAAGGCCGGCGAGCCGCACCGGCCCGACCCCGCCGGGCCCCTGCTCGCCATCGCCGGCATCCGCAAGTCCTACACCCTGCGGGCGGGCTGGTTCAGCGGCACCGTGCGCACCATCAACGCCGTCAACGGCGTCTCCCTGAGCCTGCATCCCGGGCGCACCCTCGGCCTCGTCGGCGAGTCGGGCTGCGGCAAGACCACCCTGTCGAAGATCGTCATGCGGGCGATCCGGCCCGATGCCGGCACCGTCACGTTCGACGACGGCTCGGGGACGGGCCCCCGCGACGTCTTCGCCCTCAAGGACCGCGATCTGAAGGATTTCCGCCGCGCGGTGCAGTTCGTGTTCCAGGACCCGTTCTCGTCGCTCAACCCGCGCATGACGGTCTACGAGCTCCTGACCGAGCCCCTGCGCATCCACCGCATCGGCACCGCCGACGAGCGCTACGAGCGGGCCAAGGAGCTCCTCGACATGGTCGGGCTCGACAAGCGCTCCTTGCGCCGCTACCCGCACGCCTTCTCGGGCGGCCAGCGCCAGCGGCTCGGCATCGCCCGGGCCCTCGCCCTCAAGCCCCGGGTGCTGCTCTGCGACGAGCCGGTCTCGGCCCTCGACGTCTCGGTCCAGGCCCAGGTGCTCAACCTGCTCAAGGACCTCCAGGCGAGCCTCGGCGTCGCCTACCTGTTCGTCTCCCACAACCTCGCGGTGGTGGACTACATCGCCGACACGATCGCCGTGATGTGCCGGGGCTACATCGTCGAGGAGGCCCCCAAGGCCGCCCTGTTCCGCAACCCGGCCCATCCCTACACCCGCGCGCTCCTCGCCGCCGTGCCGGAGCCCGACCTCGACCATCCCCTCGACCTGAAGCTCCTGATGAGCGACCGCTTCTCCGACCCCGCCCTCTGGCCCGAGCCCTACCGCCTCGCCGGGGGCGAGGCCGGCGCCATGACGGAGATCGAGCCCGGCCACCGGGTCCGGGTCTCGGGGCCCGTGCTGCGGCGGGCGGCCTGACGATCATGCCCCACGGTGCCCACCCGCATCCCCTGCCCCACCCCCTGCTCGAGCGACTGCGCCGGCGCCTGCTCGGCCCGCTCTTCGACCGCCTCGGCTACGACCTCGTCCCGGCCGTCCCCGACTGGGCCCACCGCCCGCTCTCGGGCCCCGAGACCGCGGCGCTGATCGCCGCCGCCGCCGCCCGCCTCGACGCCGACCTCGCGGCCGCCGGCCTCGCGCTCCCGGGAGGCGCGCACCCCGCGGTGGCGGCGTTCTGGGAGCTCATCGCCGCCGCGCCCGTGGCGCAGCGGCGGGGCGGCAACGGCTTCAACGGCGCGCTCCAGCTCTACGTGCTGATGCGGGCGCTGCGGCCCCGGGTGATCGTCGAATCGGGGGTGTTCCGCGGGCTGACCACCTGGGTGATGCGCCAGGCCTGCCCGGAGGCCGAGATCCTCTGCTTCGACCCCGACCTCACGGGCCTGCGCTACCGCGACCCCCGGGCGCGCTACCACGCCCGCGACTGGTCGGCCTGCGACCTCGGGGGGCTCGACCTGACGGACGCGGTCGGCTTCTTCGACGACCACATCAGCCAGGCCCGGCGGGTGCTGGAGGCCCGGGCGCGGGGCCTCCACCGCCTCGTCTTCGACGACGACGCCGCCGCCCACCGCCTGCACGCCCACGGCGGGCCGGCCTTCCCGACCATCGCGATGCTGGTCGCCCCCCGCTCCGGCGAGCCGGTGCGCTGGCGCCGCAACGGGCGCGAGTTCGTCTACCGGCCCGACGACCCGGAGGCGCGGGCCGCCCGCGCGGCCATCGCGGCGAGCCACGCCTTCGACGACCTGCACGCGGCGACCGGCTACTCGCCGACCCGGATCACCTGGGTCCGCCTGAGGACGGAGGAGGGCGCATGACGATGCCCGGATGGGGACGGGCGGGGGCGCCCGGGGCGGGCGCGGGCAGCCCCGGGCGGCGGCCCGCCGCGGCGTGGCGGCGCGCCGCCGCGCGATGGCCCGCCGTCGCCCGGCTCCCGCTCGCGGCCCTGCTCCTCGCCGGCCCCCTCGCGGCGGCCGAGCTTCCCCCCGCCTCGGAGCGCCTGCCCCGGGAGCCCCTCGTGGTCGACCTCGCCGCGCAGGGACGCCAGGTCGGCCGGCCCGGGGGCGAGATCGCCACGCTCGTCGGGCGCGCCCGCGACATCCGCTACATCTCGACCTACAGCTACACCCGCCTCGTCGGCTACGACGCCCAGCTGACGCTCCGGCCCGACCTGCTCGCGCGGTTCGAGAGCGAGGGCGACAAGGTCTTCACCTTCACCCTGCGCGAGGGCCACCGCTGGTCGGACGGCCAGCCCTTCACGGCGGAGGATTTCCGCTACTGGTGGGAGGACGTCGCCACCAACAAGGACCTGAGCCCGGCCGGCCCGCCCGAGTTCATGATGGTCGACGGCAGGCTGCCGCGCTTCGAGGTGCTCGACCCCGCGCGCGTCCGCTTCACCTGGGACGCGCCCAACCCCCGCTTCCTGCCGGAGCTGGCCTCGCCGCGGGACCCCTTCATCTACCGGCCGGCCCACTACCTGAAGCGCGTCCACGCCCGCTACGCCGCCAAGGCCGACCTCGACGCGGCCGCCAAGCAGCAGAAGCTCAAGGGCTGGGCCGCGCTGCACAACCGGCTCGACGCGATGTTCGAGCAGTCGAACCCGGACCTGCCGACGCTCCAGCCCTGGCGGGTGACGAACATCGCGCCCGCCACCCGGTTCGTCTTCGTGCGCAACCCCTACTACCACCGGGTCGACGCGCAGGGGCAGCAGCTCCCTTACGTCGACCGGGTCCACATGGACGTGGCGGCGAGCGGGCTGCTCGCCGCCAAGGCCAATGCGGGCGAGGCCGACCTCCTGTTCCGCGGCCTCAACATGGAGGACATCCCGATCCTGCGGGAGGGCGAGCGCGCCAAGGGCTACCGCACCCACCTCTGGCCCACCGCCCGCGGCTCGGAGCTGGCGCTCTACCCCAACCTCACGGCCACCGACCCGGCCTGGCGCAAGCTCAACCGCGACGTGCGCTTCCGCCGGGCCCTCTCCCTCGCCATCGACCGGCGCACCCTCAACAACGCCCTGCTGTTCGGGCTCGGCACCGAGGGCAACGACACCGTGGTGGAGGGCAGCCCGCTCTACCGGCCGGAATACCGCACGCTCCACGCGGCCTACGACCCGGCGGAGGCCTCCCGGCTCCTCGACGCGATCGGGCTCGACCAGCGCAACGGCGCCGGCATCCGGCTCATGCCGGACGGGCGGGAGCTCGAGATCGTGGTCGAGACCGACGGCGAGAGCAGCATGCTCACCGACGGCCTGACGCTCGTGGCCGAGTTCTGGCGCGAGGTCGGCGTCAAGCTGTTCGTGAAGCCCCAGGACCGCACCGTGCTGCGCAACCGCGCCTACGCGGGCGCGACCGTGATGGTGGCGGCGCAGGGCCTCGACCTCGCCATGCCGACCGCCGAGATGCCCCCCGACGAGCTCGCCCCCGTCCACCAGGACACCTACGCCTGGCCCAAATGGGGCCAGTACGTCGAGACCAAGGGGCGCGAGGGCGAGCCCTGCGACGTCCCGGAGGCGCGCGCCCTCATCGACCTCAACGGGCAGTGGATGGCCACCGGCGACGCCGAGGTGCAGGCCCGGGTCTGGGCCGAGATGCTGAAGAACCGGGCCGAGAACCAGTGGGTGATCGGCACCGTCTCGGGCGCGCTCCAGCCGGTGGTGGCCCGCAACCGGCTCCTCAACGTGCCCGACCGGGCGACCTACAGCTGGAAGCCGACCGCGCTGATCGGGGTCTACCGCATGGACGAGTTCTTCTGGGGATCCAACCCGAAGGAGGCGGCCCGGTGATCCGCTACCTCGCGCGCCGCCTCCTCACCATGGCGGTCACCCTGGCGATCATCTCGGCCCTCGTCTTCGCCATCATCAAGCTGCCGCCGGGCGACTTCCTCACGAACCAGATCGCCGAGCTGCGCTCGCAGGGCGAGGCGGCCTCCGTCGCCAAGGCCCAGTTCCTGATGCAGCAATACGGCCTCGACCGGCCGGTCTGGGAGCAGTACCTGCGCTGGATCGGCCTCTGGCCGAACCCCGAGGGCGCCTTCAACGGCCTGATCCAGGGCAATTGGGGCTGGTCCTTCGAGTACGACCGCCCGGTGCGCGAGGTGGTGGGCGACGCGCTCTGGCTCACGCTGCTCGTCAACCTCGCGGTCGTGATCTTCGTCCACGTGGTCTCGATCCCGATCGCGATCTACTCGGCCACGCGGCAATACTCCCTCGGCGACTACGTGGCGACCCTGATCGGCTATATCGGCCTCGCCACGCCCTCGTTCCTGCTGGCGCTCATCATGCTGTTCTACGCCAACCGCTGGTTCGAGGTCTCGATCGGCGGGCTCTACGACAGCGCCTACGCGGGCCAGGCCTGGACCTGGGACAAGATCCGCTCGCTCCTCGCCCACCTCGTGGTGCCGACCCTGGTGATCGGCCTGGGCGGCACCGCCGCGATGATCCGGCGCATGCGCGCGAACCTCCTCGACGAGCTCGCCAAGCAGTACGTCGTCACCGCCAAGGCCAAGGGCCTGCCCCCGACCCGGGCGCTGCTGAAGTACCCGTTCCGGATGTCGCTCAACCCCTTCATCGCCGACATCGGCAACCTCCTGCCCCACCTCGTCTCGGGCTCGGTGCTGGTGTCGCTGGTGCTCAGCCTGCCGACGGTCGGGCCGATCCTGCTCGCCGCCCTCAAGAGCCAGGACCAGTTCCTGGCGGGCTTCATCCTGATGTTCGTCGCGCTCCTCACGGTCGTCGGCATGCTGGTCTCCGACCTGCTGCTCGCCTGGCTCGATCCCCGCATCCGGCTCGGGGGCGGCGCCCGATGAGCGTCGAGGCCCGCGGCCGCCCGCGCCACTTCGTCGACCAGGCGGCGTTCGATCCCGGCCTGTCGGAGCCGACCGGGGTGGAGAGCGAGGCCGTCGACCGCGCCTCCTCCTGGCGCCTGACCTGGTGGAAGTTCCGCAAGCACCGGGTGGCGGTGGCGGCCGGGCTGATCCTGATCGCCTTCTACGCCCTGATCCCCTTCGTCGAGGTGATCGCGCCCTACAACCCGGCCAAGCGCCACGGCGACTTCCTGTACGCGCCGCCGCAGGGCCTGCACCTGTTCCACGACGGACGGTTCGTCGGGCCCTACACCCATCCCTACCAGTTCACCTTCAACCTGGAGACCTTCCACCGCGACTACACGGTGGACCGCACGACGGTGCAGCCCGTGCGCTTCCTCTGCCGCGGCGAGGCCTACGCCTTCTGGGACCTCTGGGAGACGGACTGGCACCTCGTCTGCCCGCCGGAGGGCGGGACGCTGTTCCTGGCCGGCACCGACCGGCTCGGGCGCGACGTGCTCTCGCGCATCATCGCGGGGGCGCGCATCTCCCTCACCGTCGGCATCGTCGGCATCGCGGTGTCGTTCGCCCTGGGGTTGTTCTTCGGCGGGGTCGCCGGCTACCTCGGCGGCTGGGTCGACAACGTGGTGCAGCGCCTGATCGAGATCCTGCGCTCGCTCCCCGAACTGCCGCTCTGGCTCGCGCTCTCGGCGGCGCTGCCGCCGAACTGGAGCCCGATCCTGGTCTTCTTCGGCATCACGCTGATCCTCGGCCTCCTCGACTGGCCGGGGCTGGCCCGGGCGGTGCGCTCGAAGCTCCTGTCGCTGCGCGAGGAGGATTACGTGCGGGCCGCGGAGCTGATGGGGGCCTCGAAGGCCCGGATCATCGGCCGCCACCTGATCCCGAACTTCATGAGCCACCTGATCGCCTCCGCGACCCTGTCGATCCCCTCGATGATCCTGGGCGAGACCGCGCTCTCGTTCCTGGGCCTCGGCCTGCGGCCGCCGGTGACGAGCTGGGGCGTGCTCCTCAACGAGGCCCAGAACCTCGCGGCGGTGCAGCTCCACCCCTGGCTCCTCGCGCCGATCCTGCCGGTGGTGATCGTGGTGCTGGCCTTCAACTTCCTGGGCGACGGCCTGCGCGACGCGGCCGATCCCTACCATTGAGGGACCGGGGATGCGCCGCCGGCCCGCGGCCCGGCTGCTCGTGCTCGACCCGGCCGGGCGCGTGCTCCTGTTCCGCTTCGTCCACCGCGCCGGGCCGCTCGCCGGGATGACGTACTGGGCCACGCCCGGCGGCGGGGTGGAGGACGGCGAGAGCCTCGCGCAGGCCGCCGCCCGGGAGCTCGCCGAGGAGACGGGCCTGCGCCTGCCCGTCGAGGCGCCGGCGGTGGGCCGGCGGGACTTCGTGCTCCGGCTCGCCGACGGCGAGGAGGTCTGGGCGCAGGAGCGCTACTTCGTCGTCAGGGCCGGGGGCGAGCCCCTGAGCCGGGACGGCTGGACCGCCGAGGAGGCCGAGGTGATGGGCGAGCACCGCTGGTGGTCCCGGGCCGCCCTGGCCGGGACCGGCGACACCGTCTACCCCGAAGACATCCTGGCCTTGCTCGACGCCGCCGGGGAGCCGGCCGGGGGCGCCGCGGGGCCGTGAGCGGCGTGACCGCGCCGGTGCTCCCCGCGGCGGGCGCACCCTCAGGCGCGGTCCTGCTCGGCGTCGAGGGAGGCGAGCTCGGTGCGCGCCTGGAAGATCAGGCGGGCGTGCTGGAGCTGGAGGGCGCGGCTGTTGGCGCCCCGTCCGGCCGAGCTGCGGATCTCCGCGAGCGACCGTTCGTAGTCCTGGATCTGCGCTTCGACGCGACGGCGGCGCTCCGCGATGCAGTGTGGCATTCCGGTTCCCCTTGGTGTCGGACCAGGGCGCGGCCTCGCGGCCGGGCCTGGTTGTGGGCCAAGCCTGGCCGCCGGAACGGCCAAGCTGTGACAACCTTGGTCATCAGTGGGGCGAGAATGCGGCAGGGCCGCCCCGGATGGGGCGGCCGCTTCCGGATGCGGGACGGGCCGGCGCGCCGGCCGGCCCTCCCGGGCGACGCTGCGGGGCCCGCTTCAGAACCGGCGGTAGCCGTAGGGGCCGTGGCCGTGGAAGCCGGGGCGGCCGTAGCCGGAGTGGCGCCGGTAGCCGTAGGCGCGGCCGTAGGGCGGACCGAAGCGGCGGTAGCCGTAGGGACGGCCGTAATGGCGATGGCGACCGTAAGAGCCGTACTGCACCCAGGTGGTGGGCGCCTGCACCGCATCGGCCGTGACCGCGGGGCCCGTGAGCGGGGCCGCGCCGGCCCCCTGCGGCATCACGGCGGCACCCCCGAGAATCAGGCCTGCGGCCAGCATGACGGTTTTCAGCACGCGTGGGTTCCTTCCCTCGTGGCGGGAGACGCGCTCCGGACGGAGACGCGGACGCCGGTAACGCACGAGGGTCGCGGAGCGTTGCGTCGCGCCGGGCGGCCCTCGCCGGCCGCGCGCTCCGGCCCCAGGGACGCGCCCGCGGCGGGATCCCGCGTCCCGGGCACGGGGACCCGGCGGCGCCCGGGCGTCAGGCCATCTTCAGCGTCATGTCGACGACGGGGGCGTCGCCCGCCCCCTTCACGAGCGCGATGCCGTGCTCGCAATCCTCGCGGCGGGCGTAGCCCTCGGCCGAATCGGCGACGACCTCGCCGTTGCGGGCCCGCAGGCGCCAGCGCCAGTGGCCGGGGGCGTCCCGGTAGAGCTCGAAGCGCATCCGCATCTCCTCGTGGCGTGCCGGCCCGGGCCGAGGCCGGCCGTGACGAGAAACGGAGAAGCCCGCGCTCCGGATCCGGAGCGCGGGCTTCTCCTATGGCTCAGGTCGCGCGCGGCGACCGCGCGGGCGCGGAGGCCTCAGCGCGGGGCGCGGTCGAGCCAGCCGATCGCGCGGCCGTCGCGGCCGCCGTCGCGGCCGCCGCTCGG
>NZ_QOWC01000262.1 GCF_003574465.1 Methylobacterium crusticola | reverse complement strand
CGCGAGGCCGGGGCGGCGCCGGACCGGCGCGCCGCCGTGCGGGCGGCGCTCGCGCGCCTCGCCCCGCGGGTGCCGGACTTCGAGGGCGAGGCCATCGTCGACCGGGCCCTGGCGAGCACCGGCCTGCGCGGCGCCGCGCCCGAGGCCGCCGCCTGGCTCGCGCTCGTCTCCTACGCGCGTCACGTCCTCACCGAGTACGACGCCCTCCTGGAGGAGGGCTACGACCGCGACAGCGCCCGCCACTTCGTGCGCGACGACCTCAACGCGGTGCTGGCGGAATGGGGCGTGCGGCGGCCGGTCGGCGAGGAGCCCGAGGAGGGGTGAGGCGACGCGCCGGGCGCGGAAGCGCGGCCGCTCCTATATGAAGGGCCGCGCCCCTCCCGGCCCGCCCGCTCAGACCCCCGATGACTGCCGCGATCGCCGACGTCCTCATCCCGCTCGCCCTCGACACCGCCTACAGCTACGCCGTCCCGGCCGAGCTCGCCCTGGCGGAGGGGGACGTCGTGCAGATCCCCCTCGGGCCGCGGGAGACCGTGGGCGTGGTCTGGTCCCTGCGCGAGGGCGGGTCCGGCGGCAACCTGCGGCGGGTCAGCGGCAAGATCGCCGACGAGGCCTTGAGCCCGGCGCTGCGCCGCCTCGTCGAGTGGATCGCCCGCTACACCCTGGCGCCGAAGGGCTCCGCCCTCGCGATGGCGCTGCGCCTGCCCGAGGAGGGGCGGTCCGAGACGGCCCGGATCGGCGTGCGCGCGACCGGGATGCCGCCGAGCCGGATGACGCCGGCCCGCGCCAAGGTGGTGGCGGTCGCCGCCGACGGCGCGGTGCGCGGCAAGCGGGCGCTCAGCCTGGAGGCGGGGGTCTCGGCGAGCGTGGTCGACGGCCTCGTCGACGACGGCGTGCTCGAGACCGTGGCGCTCGGCCCCGACCCGGTCGCCGAGCCGCCCGACCCCGAGCACCCGCACTCCCCGCTCTCGGCGGCCCAGGGCGAGGCCGCCCGGGCGCTGATCGCCACCCTGACGGCGCCGGTGGCGGGCGGGGTGCCCGGCACCGCCACCCCGCCCGCCGGGGACGCCCCGGCCCCCGGCGCGGGGTCCGCCTCCGGCGCGGGGTCCGCCTCCGGCGCCGGCCCCGCCTCCGGCGCCGGCCCCGCCTCTGGCGCGGGGGGCGTCACCCTGCTCGAGGGCGTCACCGGGTCGGGCAAGACCGAGGTCTACTTCGAGGTCGTGGCCGAGGCGGTGCGCCGCGGGGTGCAGTCCCTGGTGCTGATGCCCGAGATCGCCCTGACGGCGCAGTTCCTCGACCGCTTCGCCGCCCGCTTCGGCGCGCGCCCGGCGGCCTGGCATTCCGGGGTCGGCGGGCGGCGGCGCGAGCGCATCCGGGCCGGCGTCGCCTCCGGGGAGATCGGGGTCGTGGTCGGCGCCCGCTCGGCCCTGTTCCTGCCGTTCCGGCGCCTCGGCCTCATCGTCGTCGACGAGGAGCACGAGGGCGCCTACAAGCAGGACGACGGCGTCTGCTACCACGCCCGCGACATGGCGGTGGTGCGGGCGAAGCTCGAGAACGCCGCCATCGTGCTGGCCTCGGCCACGCCCTCCATCGAGACCCGGGTCAACGCCGAGCGCGGCCGCTACCGCCGGGTCCTGCTGCCCGAGCGCTTCGGCGGCCGGCGCCTGCCCGAGATCCGCGCCATCGACATGCGCCACGAGAAGATCCCGCGGGGCCGCTACCTGTCGCCGAGCCTCGTCACGGCCATCGGCGAGACCAACCGGGCGGGCGAGCAAGCCCTGCTCTTCCTCAACCGCCGCGGCTACGCGCCGCTCACCCTCTGCCGGGCCTGCGGCCACCGCTACCAGTGCCCGAACTGCTCCACCTGGCTCGTGGAGCACCGCTTCCGCCGGGCGCTCGTCTGCCACCATTGCGGGCACGCCGAGCGCCGGCCGGAGGCCTGCACGTCCTGCGGCACGTTCGACAACCTCACGGCCTGCGGGCCCGGCGTCGAGCGCATCGCCGAGGAGGTGGCGGCGACCTTCCCGGACCGGCGCGTCATCGTGCTGTCGAGCGACTTCCCGGGCGGGGCCGAGCGGCTGCGGGCGGAGCTCCAGACCGTGGCGGAGGGGGGCTGCGACATCGTGGTGGGGACTCAGCTCGTCGCCAAGGGCCACAACTTCCCGCACCTGACCCTGGTGGGGGTCCTCGACGCCGATATCGGGCTGACCTCGGGCGATCCGCGCGCCGCCGAGCGCACGTTCCAGCTCCTCCAGCAGGTGACCGGCCGCGCCGGCCGCGGCGAGCGGCCCGGCCGGGCCCTGGTGCAGACCTACCAGCCCGAGCACCCGGTGATCGCCGCGCTGATCTCGGGGGAGGCCGAGCGCTTCTACGCCGAGGAGACGGCGGCCCGCGAGGTGGCCGGCCTGCCCCCCTTCGGGCGCCTCGCCGCCCTGATCGTGTCGGCGGCCGACCGGGAGGCCGCCGAGGCGCACGGCCGCGCCCTCGCCCAGGTCGCCGAGCCGCCCCCCGGCGTGATGGTGCTCGGCCCCGCCGAGGCGCCGCTCGCGCTGGTGCGCGGCCGCCACCGCTTCCGCCTGCTGGTCAAGACCGAGCGCGAGGTCGACCTCCAGGGCTACCTGCGCGCCTGGCTCGCCCGCGGCCCCAAGGCGCGCGGCAGCGTGCGGGTCGGCATCGACGTCGACCCCCAGAGCTTCCTCTGAGGCACCGGGGATCGCCGGAGGACGGGACCGCTCCCGGCCCCGGAGCAGCATCCGATCACGGGCGGTCGGCTGCTGCTCCAGGTTCTTGATTCCCCCGCATTTTCTGCGGCGAACCAGTGTCCACTTCGCCGAAAAAAGGCTCTAATCCGCGAGCTGGCGCGCCTCCTCGGGCAGCATGATCGGGATGCCGTCCCGGATCGGGTAGGCGAGCTTGGCCGAGCGGCTGATCAGCTCCTGGCGGGCGGAATCGTATTCCAGCCGGTCCTTGGTCAGCGGGCAGACCAGGAGCTCGAGGAGCTTCGGGTCAATGCGGGTGGCCTCGACGGGGGCGGGGGAATCGGTCATCCGGGTCCTCTCGTGGGGTGTGCCCGCGGGTCGCCGCGCGGCGGGTCGGCGCGGTTGCGGGCGGCGTTCGATAGCCGGGAGCGCCGGGCTTATTGCAGGGTCGGCTCCGAGCCCGAGCCCCGCACCAGCTCCATCTCCGTCACGGCGATCAGGACCTCGGCCCGCGTCTTGAGGTCGGGGGCCTCCAGCATCGCCTGCTTCTCGCGCGGGCCGAACGGGCTCATCATGCAGAGGGCGTTGACCAGGGCCTCGTTCGGGGCCTCCTCGATGCCGGCCCAGTCGACCTTCAGGTCATTGGCGTCGACGAAGTCGCGCAGCGCCCGCAGCACGCCGGCCCGGTCGACCGCCTCCTCGCCGGCGCGGGCGTGGAAGTCGCTCCCGAAGGCCGAGAAGTTCACCCGGCAGCGCCGGTAGCCGGTCGTGGTCGACATCTCCTCCTCGACGCGGAAGCGGGCGATGCCCGTGAGCGAGATCAGGTAGCGCCCGTCCCCGGTCTCGGCGAACTGGGTGACGCGGCCGGCGCAGCCGACGCGGAAGAGCTTCGGGCTCAGCGGGGTCTCGGCGCCCTCGGCATCCGGCTGGATCATGCCGATGACCCGGTCGGTGCGCAGGGCGTCGTCGATCATCGCGAGGTAGCGGGGCTCGAAGATGTTGAGCGGCATCTGGCCGCGCGGCAGCAGCAGGGCCCCCGGCAGCGGAAACACCGGGATCACGGTGGGGCAGTCGGCCGGTCCCTTGTAGGCGACGTTCATGCTCATCGATCCCGCGTCCCTCGTGGCCGCACGCTTGGATGGGCCCGGGACGCGGCGGCGCCGGCCCCGGGCGGGAGCGCCTACGAAAACATCAGGGCCGACAGCTTGCGCCGGCCGCGGATCGTCATCGGGTCCATCGGCCCCCAGGCCTCGAAGAACTGCAGCAACTGCTTGCGGGCACCGTCGTCGTTCCAGGTCCGGTCCCGGCGCACGATCTCGATCAGGTGGTCGATCGCCTCCTGCTGGCGGCCCTTGCCGTTGAGGCCGAGGGCGAGGTCGAAGCGCGCCTGGTGGTCGGCGGGGTCGGCCTCGACCTGGCGCTGGAGCGCGCCCAGGTCACCGAGGGCGGCCGCCTGCTCGGCGAGCTCGATCGCCGCCCGGACGGCCGCGAGGGCCGGGTCCTTGGCGGCCTCGGGCGGCGCCGCCTCGAGGAAGCGGCGGGCGCCGTCGGTGTCGCCGCGGTCGAGCACGAGCTTGGCCAGCGCCGCGATGGCCCCGGCGTGCCCGGGCTCCTGCGACAGCACCGCCGCGTAGAGCTCGGCGGCGGCGTCCGCGTCGCCGGCCTCCGCGGTGGCCTGCGCCTCCGCCATCAGGTCCTCGACCTCGGTCGGGCCGAGGGGGCCGACGAGGCGCTCGATGAAGGCCTTGACCTGGCTCTCCGGCAGCGCGCCCATGAAGCCGTCGACGGGCTGGCCGCGCTGGAAGGCGATCACGGCCGGGATCGACTGGATGCCGAGCTGCCCGGGGATCTGGGGGTGCTCGTCGATGTTCATCTTGACGAGCCTCACCCGGCCGCCGGCGTCCCTGACGGCCTTCTCGAGGATCGGGGTGAGCTGCTTGCAGGGCCCGCACCAGGGGGCCCAGAAGTCGACCAGCACGGGCTGCTGCATCGACTCCTGCATCACGTCCTGCCGGAAGCTGGTGGTGGTGGCGTCCTTGATCAGGGCGCCCGCAGGGGCTTGGCCGGCCGCGGGGGTATCGGTGAGCATGTAGACCTCGGAAGGGAAACGGCGCGCCGCGTTTCATGGACCCAGTCGGCCCGTGGAACACATGGGGTAGGACCGGCGCGCTGACCAGTGCGGGGCCGGTGCGCGGGACGCCGCGCGGCGACCGGCCCGGAGGCCCAGGCCCACGGTGTCCGGCCCGGGGGCGTCCGGCGATGGCCGCCGGGCCCGTCCGGTGCTAAGGCGCGGCCCCGCGCGGAGCGGCGTCCCGCCCCGGCGTCCCCTCCCCGGCGTCCCCGCCCCGGCCCGGTCCTCGGAGTCCCCGACCGCGATGAAATTCGGCTTCTGGCTCGACTACGATCAGACCTGGACGTTCGTGGCGCTCTACCGGGCGCTCGCCGGCCGCCTGCCGGGAGCGCGGGCGACCGGGATCGTCGTCAACGACCGCTACTGGGCGCACGCGGCCGAGGGCCTGCCCGCGGGCACGGGGCTCCTCAACCTCTACGCCCGGATCGAGGCCGCGCGGGCGACGCCCCTCGAGGGCGAGGCCCTGGCGCGGTTTCGCGCCCGCGACGTCGCCCTGCGCCTCGGCCGCGCGGCCTGGAGCGACCGCCACCTGACCCGCCTGCCGCAGGCCGAGACGCTGCGCATCCTGGCGGGGCTCGAGCGCGACTTCTCGGCCTACCTCGATCGCGAGCGGCCGGACGTCTTCGTCTTCAACTGCATCGCCTCGATGTACGCGCACCTGTTCTACGAGCTGCTCGCCGAGCGCGGCATCCGGGTGGTGATCCCGACCCACACCGGCATCGGCGGCCTGTTCCACCTGTTCGACAATCCCGACCTCGCCTGGCCGGAGGTCTGGGACACGGCCGCCCGCTGGCGGGCGCGTCCGGACGGCGCCGATCCGGACGCCATGGCTTGGGCCGGCGCCTACGTGGCCGGGCTCAAGGCCGCCAAGCCCGCCTACGCGCTCGGCACCGTCGCCCTCGAGGCCGCGCGCTTCCGCCTGCCGGGGCCCGGGCGGGCCCTGCGCTACCTGCGCAACTGGTACGCCTTCGACCGGCGCGACCTGACCCTGCCGAGCCCGGCCGCGCGCCTCAGGGCCCTCGCCGCCTACCGGATCAATGCCCGCCGCTCCGCCGCCCTGAGCGAGCCGCCGGAGGTCCTCGACGGGCACGACGTCGCCTACCTGCCCCTGCACTACGAGCCCGAGATCGCGACCCTGACCCTGTCGAAACACGACCAGCGGCTGCTCATCGACCTCGCGGCCCGGCAGATCCCGGCCACCTGGAAGCTTGCCGTGAAGGACCATCCGGCGATGCTGGCCCAGCGGCCGGCCGGCTACTTCGCGGCCCTGAAGGCGCGCTACCCGAACCTCGTGGTCGTCCGCTCGGACACGCCCTCGCAGGCGCTCATCGCCCGCAGCCGGCTGGTGCTGACCCTGAGCGGCACCGTGGTGGTGGAGGCCCTGGCGATGGCGAGGCCCGTGATCTACACCGCCCGCGCCCGCTTCTCGGGCTTCGGGCTCGGCACCTACGCGCCCGACGCCATCGAGTTCGCGCCGGTGCTGGAGCGGGCCCTGGCCTGGCGGCCCGACGACGCGGCGCTCACCGTCGCGGTGGCGGCGATCCGCCACCATTCCCGCGACACCTACGTGTTCGCCGAGCCCCTGGGGAACCCGGGGGTGCTCGAGGCGGGCAACGTCGAGGCCCTGGCCGAGGCGGTCCGGGACCGCCTCGGGCTCTGAGCCGCCGGGGCGGCGTCAGGCCGGCATCGGCACAGGCTGGCGCCGCGCCCGGCCGATCATCAGGGACATCAGCGCCGCCATGAGGCCGGTGATCCCCGCCATCAGGAAGGCCTCGAGGTAGCGGCCCTCGGCGGCCCGCGACAGGCCGGCCCCGAAGGCGGCCGTCGCGGCGCCGAGCTGGTGCCCGGCCGCGACCCAGCCGAACACGATCGGGGCGTCGCGCTCGCCGAAGGCCTCGTTGGTCAGCCGCACCGTGGGCGGCACCGTGGCGATCCAGTCGAGGCCGTAGAACACCGCGAAGACCGACAGGCTGTAGAACGAGAAGTCCGTGAAGGGCAGGGCCATGAGCGAGAGCCCGCGCAGGCCGTAATACACGAACAGGAGCTTGCGCGGGTCGTAGCGGTCGGTGAGCCAGCCCGAGCCAGTGGTGCCGATGAGGTCGAACAACCCCATGAGCGCCAGCAGGCTCGCCGCCCGCACCTCCGGGATGCCCTGGTCGGCGCAGAACGAGATCAGGTGCGTGCCCACGAGCCCGTTGGTGGTCAGCCCGCAGATGAAGAAGGTGCCGAACAGGAGCCAGAAGTCGCCCTTGCGGCTCGCCAGCACCAGGCCGTCGATGGCGGCGCGGAAGGGGTTCGCGCGCCGCGCCGGCTCCGCCACCGTGCCGGGGGCGGCGCCGTAGGGCACGAGGCCGATCTCCGCCGGGCGCTCGGGCAGGAGCCAGGCCACGAGGGGGATCAGGGCCGCGACCGCGCAGGCGACCGTCAGCACCACCGGCTTCCAGCCCCCCGCCTGCGCGATGGCGGCGAGGCCCGGCAGGAAGATCAGCGTGCCGGTGGCGGTGCTGGCGGTGAGCAGGCCCATGATCAGGCCCCGGCGCACCACGAACCAGCGGTTCACCACCGTGGCGCCGAGCACGATGGCGACGCAGCCGCTGCCGAGGCCCGACAGCACGCCCCAGGTGGCGACGAGGTGCCAGGGCTCGCTCATCAGGGTGCTGAGCGCCGTCGAGGCCGCCATCAGGGCGAGCGCGCAGAGCAGCGTGCGGCGGATGCCGAAGCTCTGCATGAGCGCCGCCGCGAACGGCCCGACGAGCCCGTACAGGAAGATGCCGAGGCCCGCCGCGAACGAGGTCACGCCGCGGTTCCAGCCGAAGGCCTGCTCGAGCGGCAGGATCAGCACGCCGGGCGAGGCCCGCAGGCCCGCCGCCGCGAGCAGGCAGAGGAAGATCACGCCGACGACCACGAAGGCGTAGTTCTGGCCGAAGGGCCTGCGGCGGACGGGCGCGGCGGTCCCGGGGGACGAGGATGACGGCATGCTGGGACGGGGCCTCGATTCGTGCTATCATGTTACGTACCGGTCAGTAACATCGTCAAGCGCGAATCGCGGCGGGAGGCAGAGCATGGAGCGTGCGCCACGCGGGGCGGAGGAGCGCGAGGGGCCCGAGCCGGCCCGGGCCGGCGAGCGCGTCCGCGCGGCGGCGCGCGACCTGTTCTACCGCCGCGGCGTGCGGGCGGTGGGCGTGGAGGAGATCGTCGAGCGCGCCGGGGTGACGAAGCCGAGCCTCTACCGCGGCTTCGCCTCGAAGGACGCCCTCGTGGTCGCCTGCCTGGAGGATTACGACACGGTGCTGCGGGGCCGGCTCGAGGACGCGCTCGCCGCCCATCCGGGCGACCACCGCGCCGGCCTGCTGACCTTCCTGGCGGCCCTGGCGGAGCGCAGCGCGACGCCGAGCTTCCGCGGCTGCGGCCTCACCAACACCCTGGTCGAGTACCCCGATCCCGACCATCCGGCCCGCCGGGCCGTGCTCGCGAGCAAGCGCGCCCTCCGGGCCCGCCTGGCCGAGATCGCCGGCGCGATCGGCGCGCGCGACGCGGACGCGCTCGGCGACGGCCTCCTGATGCTGGTCGAGGGCGCCTTCGCGTGCGGCCAGATCTTCGGGCCCGGCGGCCCGCCCGGTGCCCTCACGGGCGCCGCCGAGGCGCTGATCGCCGCGAGCGTCGCGCCCCGAGCGCCCTGAGCGCCCTGAGCGCCCTGACGGCGCCGGGCGCGCGGCCGGCCCGCGCCAAGCCTCGCGGGCGCCCCGGCTCCGCCCACTCGGGCGGAATGATGGCGGCGCGCCCCGGCTCCAGGCTCTGCCTTCCGGCGGCGCCGGGCGCGATAGAATTCCGGCAATAAACCGGGGCCGCTACCTTCATTGGTCTTGATTTCGTCGTGTTCCTCGTCCGATAGGCGTCAATTGACGCTTATTCCGGCCTCGCGAGCGTCCGTTCGCCGGCCTCGAACCCGTGGAGGAGAGCGCATGACCCTCGTGCGACGTTTTCAGGTGGCGCCGTCCCTGGTGCGGCTGATCCGCAAGGAGCGTGGCTCCGCGCGCATCACCGAGGGCTACTTCCCGCCCCAGTCCGGCCGCACCTCGTTCGTGCGGGTCGACGGGGCGCAGTGCCATCTCGTCCTGGTGACGACCGAGGCCGGCGGCGCGGCGAGCGAGGAGCGCACCGAGGTGCCGCGCGCGCACGGCGACGCCCTCCTCGACGTCTGCGCGGGCAAGGCCGCCTACGACCGCACCCAGGTCGCCCTCGGCAACGGCCGCGAGGCGCAGGTCGACCGCTACGTCGCGCCGGGCCAGGTCGACGTGGTCACGGTCGCGTTCGCCAGCGCCGACGAGGCCGGCGGCTTCGCGCCCCCGGCCTGGTTCGGCCCCGAGGTCAGCGCCGACGCCGCCTACGAGGGCCGCAGCATCGCGCTCCAGGGCGTGCCGCAGCCCGGCGAGGTCGCGCTCTCCAACGCCGCCCTCGAGGCGGTACTCGACCTCGTCGAGCCCCGCTACGGCTTCGGGCGCTACGCGCCCTCGAACCGCAACGGCGAGGAGCCGGGCGTGGTGAACGCCCTGCGCCGCCTCGCCGCCGGAGCGCCGGGCCCGGCGCCCGCGGCCGTGCCCGCCCCCGTGCCGGTCCCGGTCGAGGTGGCGCCCGAGGAGGCCTCGGCCCCGGCCCCGGCTCCGGCCCCGGTGGCGCAGCCCGA
>NZ_QOWC01000261.1 GCF_003574465.1 Methylobacterium crusticola | reverse complement strand
CGGGCGCCCTGCGGGCGGCGGCGCTGGACCGCGAGGCGCGCGAGATGAACCGCCTCAAGGCCCTGACCCGGGTCGGCATGGGGCGCTGCCAGGGGCGGGTCTGCGGGCACGCCGCCGCCGAGATCCTGGCCCGCAGCCTCGGGGTGCCGGTGGCGGCGGTCGGGCGCCTGCGCGCCCAGCCCCCGGTGAAGCCGATCCCGATGCGGGAGCCGGCGCCGTGACGGAGCGGCTCGCGGTCGACGTCGCCATCGTGGGGGGCGGCACCGGCGCCTGCGCGGCCGCGGTCGCCCTGCGCGAGGCCGGCCTCACCGTCGCGGTGATCGAGAAGCGGCTCTGCGGCGGCGGCGCGAGCGGGGTGAATTTCGGCGGCGTGCGCCAGCAGGGCCGGCACCTCGCCGAGCTGCCGCTGTCGCGCCGCGCCCGGGCGCTCTGGGACGGGCTCGACGCCCGCCTGGGGGAGGACGTCGCGTTCGAGGCGAGCGGGCACGTGAAGCTCGCCCGCTCGGAGGCCGACATGGCCGCCCTCGAGGCCTACGCCCGGAGCGCCGACGGGCACGGGCTCGACCTCCAGCTCCTCGGCCCCAACGCGGTCAGGGCCGCGATGCCGTGGCTCGGGACCGCGGTGGTCGGCGCCTCGCTCTCGCCGACGGACGGGCAGGCCAATCCCCGGGTCGTCGGGCCCGCCTTCGCGCGCCTCGCGCGGCGCCTCGGCGCCGAGGTGCGCGAGCACGCCCCCGTCCGCCACGCCGCCCGGGCGGGGGAGGGCTTCGTGGTCGAGGCCGAGGGGCTCGCCGTGCGCAGCCGGCTCCTCGTCAACGCCGCCGGCGCCTTCGCCGGCACGGTGGCGGGCTGGTTCGGGGAGGCGGCGCCGGTGGCGCCCCTGCGGCCCAACATGGTGGTGACGGAGCCCCTGCCGTTCCGGGTGCCGCGCTCGATCGGCGTCGTCGGGGGCGACGTCTACGTGCGCCAGGTCCGCCGCGGCAACGTGATCCTGGGCGGCGGGCGCGGCACGGGCGACCCGGCCGACGACCTCGCCCGGCCGGCGGGCGCGAGCGCCCGCGGCGCCATGGGCCGCACCCTGGCGCTGATCCCGGACCTCGCCCACGCCCAGGTCATCCGCACCTGGAGCGGCCTCGACGGCGAGATGCCCGACCACATCCCGGTCATCGGCCCCTCCGCCACCACGCCTGGCCTGGTTCATGCCTTCGGCTTCTCGGGCCACGGCTTCCAGCTCGGCCCCGTGGTGGGCGAGATCCTGGCCGAGCTCGTGACGCGGGGACGCTCGGCCCTGCCGCTCCATCCCTTCCGCATCGAGCGATTCGCCGGCTGGCGGGGCGGGCCGCACCTATCGGCGGGCGAGATCGAGCACTAGAGCGTTTTCCGGCGAAGTGGACACCGGTTCGCCGCAGACAATGCGGCAGACTCAAAAACCTGGAGCAGCGGCCGATTGCAGCGTGATCGGATGCTGCTCTAGCCTCGCGGGCGGGGCCCGGGACCGGCCAGGAACCATCAGGGGAACACCACGATGAGACGACTCTTCTTCGCCGGGGCCCTGATCGCCGCCGCCTGCCCGGCGGCCGCCAAGACGCTGACCATCGGCATGGCCGCCGCCGACGTCAGCCAGCTCGACCCGTTCCGGGCCACCACGACCCAGGACAAGCCCGTCGTCTCCTGGATCTTCAACGGCCTCGTGCGCTTCAAGCCGGGCTCGACCAGCCTCGAGACGCTCGAGCCCGACCTCGCCGAGTCCTGGACCCGCTCCGAGGACGGCCGCACCTGGACCTTCCGCCTGCGCAAGGGCGTGAAGTTCCACGGCGATTACGGCGAGATGACCGCCGACGACGTGGTGTTCTCCCTCAGGCGCGCGGCCGACCCGAAATCCTCCTCCTTCGCCACGGACTACGCGGCCTTCGAGACCGTCGAGGCGCCCGATCCCTACACGGTGAGGATCACCCTCAGGCAGCCGGTGCCCTCGCTGCTCGGCCTCGTGGCGAACTACCACGGCGGCAACGTGCTCAGCCGCCGGGCCGTGGAGGCGCTCGGGGCGGATTTCCGCCTCAAGCCCGTCGGCACCGGGCCCTTCGCGTTCACCGAGTACAGGCCGAACGAGAGCGTGCGGCTCACCGCCAACCCGGGCTACTTCCGCGGCGCCCCGAAGCTCGACGGCATCCTGTACCGCCTGATCCCGGCGGACGCCGCCCGCGACCTCGCCTTCACGTCGGGGGAGCTCGACGTGGTCTACGGCCGCCAGGACCAGCGCTGGGCCGAGCGCTTCGCCCGGGAGGCCGACGTCTCGGTCGACATCGTGCGGCCGGCCGAGCTCGCCCTCCTGCACCTCAACGCGGCCCACAAGCCCCTCGACGACCGGCGCGTGCGCCTCGCCATCGCGTCCGCCATCAGCCAGGACCAGATCGTCCAGTTCAAGGGCAAGAGCGTCACCGAGCCCGCGGTCTCGATCATCCCCAAGGGCTACCTCGGCACCGACGACAAGGCGCCGCTGCCGCCCTACGACCCCGCCAGGGCCAAGGCGCTGCTCGCGGAGGCGGGCTTCCCCAACGGGCTCACCATCACGGCGATCCAGACCAGCCTGCCCACCATGCTGACGGCGATGCAGATCGTGCAGGGCCAGCTCAAGAAGGCCGGCATCGACCTGAAGCTCGACGTGGTCGACCACCAGACCTTCCACGCCCAGATCCGCAAGGACATGTCGGACGTCGTCTACTACGCCGCGGCGCGCTTCCCCGTGGCCGACACCTACCTGACGCAGTTCTTCGACTCGGCCTCGACGGTGGGCAAGCCCGGCGCCGTGACGAACTTCTCGCATTGCAGCGGCGCCGACGCCGAGATCACGGCGGCCCGCACGGAGGCGAACCCGGAGACCCAGAAGGCGCTCTGGAAGGAGGCGCAGCGCAAGGTCATCGAGCAGGTCTGCGCCGTGCCGCTCTCCGAGGGCCTCCAGGTCTGGGCCCACCGCAGGAGCGTGGATTTCGGCTACGACTTCAAGGGCGCGATCCATCTCGGCCCGGTGATCACGGAGGCGACCGACAAGAAGTAGCGGCCGCCCGCGCGGGCCCGCCCCGAGGGGCCGCCGCGCGGGGCTGCGCCGACCCCCCTCTCACCGAGCGACGGAATCCGGGCCGCGCATGATCCAGTTCATCCTCAAGCGGCTCCTGCTGGCGGTGCCGACGCTGGTCGCGGTGCTGACCGTGGTGTTCGTGCTGGTGCGGGTGGTGCCGGGCGACCCCACCATCGTGATCCTGGGGGACCAGGCCAGCGAGGCGGCGCGCGCCGACCTGCGCGCCAGGCTCGGCCTCGACCGGCCGATCCTCGTGCAGTACCTCGCCTTCATGGGCGAGGTGGCGACCGGCGACATCGGCCGCTCGCTCACCACCAACCGGCCGGTGCTGGAGGACGTGGCCCACGTCCTGCCCTACACGATCGAGCTGACGCTCGCGGCCCTCGTCATCGGGGTCGGGATCGGGGTGCCGCTCGGGGTCGTGGCGGCGCGGCGGCGCGACGGGCTCGCCGACTGGCTCGCCCGCATCGTCTCCCTGGCCGGGGTCTCGTTCCCGGCCTTCGTGTCGGGCATCCTCCTGCTGATCGTGTTCGCCGTGGAGCTGCGCTGGTTCCCGGTGATCTCGACGCCCCGCACCGGCTCCCTCCTCGACCGCCTGGGCGCCCTGGTGCTGCCGGCCCTGAACCTCGGCCTCCTGATGGTCGCCTACGTCACCCGGGTGACGCGCTCGGGCATGCTCAAGGCGCTGTCCGAGGATTACGTCCGCACCGCCCGGGCCAAGGGGATGCCGGGCCGGATCGTCGTCTGGCGCCACGCCCTGCGCAACGTCCTGGTGCCGGTCGTCACCGTGGTCGGGCTCTATCTCGGCGTGCTGATCGGCAACGCGGTGCTCACCGAGATCGTCTTCAACCGGCCGGGCCTCGGCAAGCTCATCGTGACGGCGCTCACCCAGCGCGACTACAGCCTGCTCCAGGGCCTGATGGTGGTCTCGGCCTTCGCCATCGTGATCGCCAACGTGCTCACCGACATCACCTACGGCTTCGTCGACCCGCGGGTCTCGGCCTCGTGAGCGCGGCCCTCGCCTCCGCCCCGAGCGCCTGGCGGCGCGCCACCCGCTCGCCGGGCCTCGTCGTCGGCCTCGCCGTCGTCGTCGCCGTGGTGGCGCTGGCGCTCGCCGCGCCCTGGATCGCGCCCTACGATCCCAACGAGCAGGACGTGCTCTCGCCCCTCGCCCCGCCCTCGGCCGCGCACTGGTTCGGCACCGACTTCTTCGGCCGGGACGTGCTGTCGCGGGTGATCTGGGGCGCCCGCATCTCCCTGTCGGTGGGCTTCCTCGCCACCGCCGCGGGCGTCGTCGCCGGCACGGTGATCGGGATCGTGGCGGGCTATTGCGGCGGCTGGACCGACCGGCTGATCACCGCCGCCACCGACGTGCTGCTGAGCTTCCCCCAGCTCATCATGGGGCTCCTGCTCGTGGCCGTGCTGGGGCCGAGCATCGGCAACCTGATCCTCGCCATCGCGGTCACGGCCGTGCCGGCCTTCATCCGCATCGCCCGCGGCTCGACGCTCGCCATGCGGCAGCGCGACTTCGTGGATGCCTGCCGGGCCCTCGGCTTCTCGGACCTGCGCATCATGTTCGGCCACCTGCTGCCGAACATCATGGATGAGGTCGTGGTGCTGGCCTCGCTCTGGCTCGCCACGGCGATCCGCACGGAATCGACGCTCGCCTTCATCGGCCTCGGCGTGCCGCCGCCGACCGCGACCTGGGGCGGCATCGTGCGCGAGGGCTTCGACAACCTGCTCGACGCGCCCTGGCTGTCGATCTTCCCGAGCCTCGCGATCCTCGCGGTGATGATCGGCCTCAACCTGATCGGCGACGGCCTGCGCGACGCCACCGACCCGCGGGGAGCGCCATGAGCGAGGCCGCCACGAACGGAGCCGCCACGAACGGGGCCGCCCCGGCGCCCGCGCGGGCGGGCGCCACGCGGGTGCCGGGGGCGGACCTCCTCCGGGTGGAGGGGCTCACGACCCAGATCCGCATCGGCGCGACCTGGTTCGACGCCGTGCGGGAGGTCTCCTTCGCGGTCCAGGGCGGCGAGACGCTGGCCCTCGTCGGCGAATCGGGCTGCGGCAAGAGCCTCACCGCCCTCTCGATCATGGGGCTCCTCGCCCCGCGGGTCGGCCGGGTCGCGGCCGGGCGCATCACCGTCGACGGGGTCGACATGACGGCGGCCTCGGAGCGCCAGCGCGAGGCGATGCGGGGCGACCGCCTGGCGATGATCTTCCAGGAGCCCATGACCTCGCTGAACCCGGTGCTCACCGTCGGCTTCCAGATCGGCGAGGCGCTGACGCGCCACCGCGGCCTGTCCCGCCGGGCGGCCCGGGCCCGGGCGATCGCGCTCCTCGACCGGGTGCGGGTGCCCTCCGCGGCGGCCCGCATCGACGCCTACCCGCACCAGTTCTCGGGGGGCATGCGCCAGCGCGTGATGATCGCGATGGCGCTCGCCTGCGGCCCCCGGGTCCTCGTCGCCGACGAGCCGACCACGGCCCTCGACGTCACCATCCAGGCGCAGGTGCTGGCCCTCCTCGCCGACATCCAGCGCCGGGAGGGCCTCGCGGTGCTGCTCATCACCCACAACCTCGGGGTCGTGGCCTCGGTGGCCGACCGGGTGCTGGTGATGTACGGCGGCGACGTGGTGGAGAGCGCCCCCGTGCGGGCCTTCTTCGCGCGGCCGACGCACCCCTACGCGGAGGGCCTGCTGCGGGCGATGCCCCGGGTCGACCGGGTGCAGGAGCTGGCCGCCATCCCGGGGCAGGTGCCGACCCTGGGCGAGATGCCCGACGGCTGCCGCTTCCAGTCCCGCTGCCCGCTCAGGGTCGAGCGCTGCCGCGAGCGTCCGCCGCTCGCGGCCCTGCCGGGCCGGCCCGACCACGCGGTGCGCTGCTGGGTGAGGGCCGCGTGAGCGCCGGGCCCCTGCTCGAGGTCGAGGGCCTCTCGAAGACCTTCACGATCCGGCGCGGCTTCCCGGTCGCCCGGACCGCCACCGTGCGGGCCCTCGACGGGGTGTCGTTCCGGGTCGGGCGCGCCGAGGCGCTCGGCATCGTCGGCGAGTCGGGCTGCGGCAAGTCCACCACCGCCCGGGTCGCCCTGCGGCTGACCCCGGCCGACGGCGGCGCGGTGCGCTTCGACGAGCAGGACGTGCTGGGGGCCTCCGCGGGCGCCATGCGGGCCCTGCGCCGGCGCATGCAGATCGTGTTCCAGGACCCGGCCTCCGCCCTCGATCCGCGCCAGCGCATCGGCGCGTCCCTGGGCGAGCCCCTCCGGGTCCACGGGATCGCCCGCGGGGCCGCCCTGCGGGCGCGGGTCGCCGACCTCCTCGGCGAGGTCGGCCTGCCGGCGAGCGCGGCCGGGCGCTTCCCGCACGAGTTCTCGGGCGGCCAGCGCCAGCGCATCGGCATCGCCCGGGCCCTGGCGCTCGGTCCCGACCTGATCTTCGCCGACGAGCCGGTCTCGGCCCTCGACGTCTCGGTGCAGGCCCAGATCCTGCGGCTGCTCGAATCCCTGCGGCAGGCCCGCAACCTGGCCTTCGTGTTCATCTCGCACGACCTCGGGGTCGTGCGGCACTTCTGCCAGCGCGTCACCGTGATGTATCTCGGGCGGGTGGTCGAATCGGGCCCGGTCGGCCCCCTGTTCGAGGAGCCGCTCCACCCCTACACCCAGCTCCTCAAGGTCTCCTCCCCGGTGCCGGACCCCGAGCGGCCGGTGGCCATGACCCTCCAGGAGGGCGAGCCGCCCTCGCCCCTGAGCCCGCCGGCGGGCTGCCACTTCCACCCGCGCTGCCCGCACGCCTTCGACCGCTGCCGGGCCGAGGCGCCGCCCCTGCGCGAGGCCGCCCCCGGCCGCGCGGTCGCCTGCCACCTCTACGCGCAGGCGTGAGGGCCGGGCGCCGGCGCCCCCTTCAGGCGTCGGGCCCGAGCAGGGGCCCGAGGCGCTCCGCGAGCGTCCCGGCATGGGGCTCGGCCATCATGGTGACGTGGTCGCCCGGCACCGGCACCTCGCGCACCGGCGCGCCGGAGGCCGCCGCCCAGGGCCCGGCGCCCGGGGAGGTGCCGTCCGCGGCCCGGAACAGCGTGATCGCCACCGGCGAGGCGGGCGGGCGGTAGGCGCGACGGGCGGCCCGGTGCGCGGCCGCGACCGCGAGAAGGCGGCGCAGGCCCTCCTCCCCGTCCGGGACCGGGGCGAGGCCCGCGCGCTCGAAGGCCGCGGCGGCCCGGGCGACCTGGACGGCGGGCGGGAGGCCGCGCAGGGCCGCCTCGGTCAGGCCGGTGGCGCGGCCGGTGAAGCGCTCGAAGGCCGAGGCCGCCCCGGCGAGGAGGCGGGCGCCCGCCGCCTCCCCGGCCTCCTCCGGCTCAGGGGGCGCGTGCGGGGCCGGGGGATCGAACAGGGCGAGGAGCGCGACGCTCTCGCCGGCGGCGGCGAGCTGGCGGGCCATCTCGTAGGCCACCACGCCCCCCAGGGAGTGGCCGCCGATCCGGTAGGGCCCGGCCGGCCGCAGGGCGCGCAGGGCCGCGACGTAGTCCGCCGCCATCGCGACGAGGTCGCGGTGGGGCGCGGCCTCGCCGTCGAGCCCCCGCGCCTGCACGGCGTCGACCGGGCCGCCGGGCGCGAGGCGGCGCACCAGCGGCAGGTAGTTCAGCACCGTGCCGCCGCCGGTATGGACGAGGAACAGCTCCGCCGGGCCGGTCCCGGCCCGGAGCCGGACGAGGGGCGGGGCCGGCCCCGGCTGGCGCCGGATCACGGCGGCGAGGTGGCGGATGGTCGGGCCCTCGAACAGGGCGGCGAGCGGCACCTTGCGGCCGAGCGCCTGCTCGATCCGCACGAGGAGGCGCAGGGCGAGGAGCGAGTGGCCGCCGAGGTCGAAGAAGTCGTCGGCGATGCCCACCGCCTCGGTGCCGAGAAGGTCCCGCCAGATCTCGGCGAGGCGCCACTCCACGGCGTCGCGCGGCAGGGCGGCCGGCTCCGGGCCGTCCGGCTCCGGCGCGGGCAGGCGCGCCCGGTCGAGCTTCTGGTTGGCGCTGAGCGGCAGGGCGTCCAGGAACGCGAAGGCCTCCGGGATCATCGGGGCCGGGAGGTGGAGGCGCAGGTGCTCGCGCAGGGCGCGGGCGCTCGGGGCCGCGCCGGGCTCGGGCACCACGTAGGCGGCGAGCCGCGCCACCCCGGCGGCGTCCTCCCGCGCCAGCACCGCGCAGGCCCCGACGCCCGGGGCGGCGCGCAGGGCCGCCGCCACCTCGGCGGGCTCGACGCGCACGCCCCGCACCTTCACCTGGTCGTCGAGGCGCCCGAGGAAGCGCACGAGCCCGTCGGCCCCGATCACCCCGCGGTCGCCCGTGAGGTAGAGCCGGTCGTCGGGATCGTCGCCCCACGGGTTGGCGACGAAGCGGCGCGCGGTCTCCTCCGGATCGTCCCAGTAGCCGAGGCTGCGGAACGGCGTGCGGACCGCGATCTCGCCCGGCTCGAACAGGCCGCAGGGCCGGCCGGCCGGGCCGAGCACCAGGACCTGGCTCTGCGGCAGGGGGGCGCCGAGGGGCTGGATGCCGGGGCACGGGTCGGGCGGGACGACGTAGTGGCACTTGGCGAGCGTCGTCTCGGTCGGGCCGTACAGGTTGACGACGGCGCCCGCCCCCGGGAAGGCGCGGCGCCAGCGCGCGACGAGCGAGGCCGCGAGGGGCTCGCCGGCGAAGAACGCGTGCCGGAGCGCCGGGAGCGACGCCCGGGGAGCGCCGGCGAGCCACGCCTCCGCGACCGACGGCACGGTGTGCAGCCGCGTGATGCCCTGCCGCTCCAGCCAGTCCGGGATGCCGGCCTCGGCGGTGGCGGTGCCGGCGGGGGGCAGCACCAGGGTGGCGCCGGAGACGAGCGGCAGGAAGACGTCCCGCAGCACGACGTCGAAGGACAGGCCGGTGAGCTGGGCGCAGCGGTCGCCCGCGCCGACCCCGAAGGTCTCGCGCTGCCAGGCCAGGAAGTGGGCGAGCCCCCCGTGGCTGCCGAGCACGGCCTTCGGGGTCCCGGTGCTGCCCGAGGTGAAGAACAGGTAGGCCGGGGCCCCGTCGGACACCCGGGCGGGTGCCCCGCAGGGCACCCGGGCGGGTGCCCCGCAGGGCACCCGGGCGGGTGCCTCGCAGGGCACCCGCGGGAGCGCCCCGCACGGCACCCCGGAGGCCCGCCCGGCCCCGGTCCCGGCCGGGTCGGCCGGGCCGCCCTGCGCGTCGAGGCCGAGGCAGACGAGGCCCGGGGCGGCGCGCAGGGCCGCCTGCGCGTCGTCCGCGGGCC
>NZ_QOWC01000260.1 GCF_003574465.1 Methylobacterium crusticola | reverse complement strand
ACGCGTAGCGCTGGCAGAACTCGACCCAGGCGGCGATCGGGCGGGCCTGGCCCATCTCCGCCGCCGAGACGCTCGGGGCCGGGAGCGCCGGCAGGGCGGCGAGCGTCTGGGCGGGCGCGCTCCCGCAGGCGGCGAGCAGCGCCGCGACCCCGAGCACCACCCTCTTCGTCCTGATCCCGAGCCCGATCGTCATCGCTGCCATCCCCGTGTCGAGACGCAGGATGGCGGCGCAACCGCTCGGCGGCGCTGAAGCCGATGCGCGCAATTTTAGCGGTCGGCGGGCCCGCGGCGGCCGGTTTCCGGCAGCCCCAAGGGCCGGCTAGGACGAGAGCTCGAACCGCGCGGATCGGCTTAACCGGAGCTGCACCATGGCGGGAAGGCGGGGCCGGGGGCTCGGCGCGCCGGCGCGGCGCCCGACCGTGCGGCCGGGCGACGGGCGGGAGAGTGCCGGCAAGCGGCGGCCGCGCCCTCGGCGCGACGGGCGCGTGAGAGGCCGCGCGCTCGACGCCACGGCCCCGCAGGGCCCGCGCGGCACCGCGGCGCGGTCGTCCTCAGAGGACGAGGTTCTCGTCGAAGCGGTCGGGCGAGAGCGGCAGCCGGAACTCGACGGCGAGCCCGCCCTTGAAGTGGCGCACGATCTTGCAGGGCGTGCGTCCGACCAGCGCCCCGACGTCGAGGGGCAGCTCGCTCTCGCACGCGAGGGCGGCGCCCGAGAGCGAGATGTCGACCACCCGGGCCGGGACCTCGCGGCCGCTGTCGAGGCGGATCGTGGTGAGGGCCTGCCGCGGCACCACGCGCTCGTGGCGGCGGTCCTCCGGCAGGCCGAGGACGGCGCGGTTGGCGAGCCAGGTCAGCTGCGAGGCGATCTTGTCGCGCTTGCGCGGCGTCGCGCTGATCGCGAGGGCGAAGCCGCCCGGCAGGATCCGGGAGATGGTGCCCTCGATCCGGCCGACATGCTCGAGGTACATCACGGCGCGCTCCCCGACCGCGCCGCAGACCGCGCAGACCACGCGCACGCCGCCGGGCGACATGTCCACGGTCTGGCAGGGATATTCCTGCCGGTCGGCGAGCATGTAGCGGCCCAGGAGCGCGACCGGGACCCGGAAGTGCCGGCGCCGGTCCACGGCCCTGCCGGCGGCGAAACGGGCGCTGAGCGGCGTGGCCTGGGCCATGGGGTGCGACCTCCTCCATGAGGCATCCGGACCTGCCCCGCCTTTCTGCGCCACAGGAGTTAAGGATTTCCGGACGGGATCCGCGAGCGGCGGCGGAACGGAAGCGGACCGCCGGGGTCCCGGCGCCGCCGCCGGGCGTCGCGCCGGGCCTCGCGGGGCTCGGCCGCCGGCAGGGAAGGGGAAGCGGTCAGCTCCGGCCGCCGCGATGCACGATGAAGCGGCGGCGGCGCTCCGGGCCGGGCTCGTCGTTGGCGGGGGACGGCAGCCGCTCCGCCTCGGCGGCGGGCGGCTCCGCCGCGGTCAGGATGCGCAGGGACACCGTCCGCACCGCCGTGATCGGGCGCAGGCCGAGCCAGGTCGGGATGATGGCGGGCGAGAGCGCGCCGATCACCCGGGACTGGGTCTTGCCGCGGTGGCGCAGGGGCAGCAGCAGCAGTTCGAGGTCGAGGGTCTCGCCCTCGTCGGTGACGCCCACGAGGCCCACCACCACGCCGACCGTCTCCTGGATCACCACCTCGATCAGCCGCCAGGGATCGGCCGCGGGGGCGTCCCCCCACAGCCCCGCGAAGGCCAGGCCCTTCAGTTCGCCCCCGAACAGGGCGCAGAGCCGGGTGCCGGCGAGGCGCACGGTGGCGCCGCGCTGGCCCGGGTCGATCTCGAGGATCAGACTGTCGGCGAGGACGTGCCGGATCTCCCCCGGCTCGATCTCGCCGCGTTCCGGCGCTGCACGGGCGCCGCGCAATCCGTTCCAGTAGGCGTGCAGCATGCGGCTGGTCGGGTGCTTCATGGCGTCTCGTTATGGCACAGTCGCTGATGGTTCGATCGATGGCGGTGACGGTCGGCTGACCAAATCGGGGCGCCGTCCGCCCGGCATGATTCGGTTGAGCAGACCCTATGCCGATCGGCCCAGGCGCGAGAGTGCAAGGTTTTGTTAACGTTACCGATCTATTGCCGTTGCATCTTGCGCGTACCCGCGCGATTACGACGCGCCTTCGGATCGGTCCGGCGGCGCCCCGAGAGGGGCGCCGGGAGCCGGCCCGGGGGCGAAGGGAAGGGGGCCTCGCGGCCCGCGCCGTCACGGTCCGGACGGCGTCCGCACCCGGATCGAATCCGGGCGCGACCGTCCCGTTTCGGGGAGAGCGGCGACGCTCTCCCTTCTTTTTTGGCACGGGCGCGCCGTGCGCGCGGCGGCGCCCGGACTTGCGGGGCGGGCCGGACTTGCGGCGCGGGCCGCGAGACCCCCATGGTGGCGCCATGGATGCGACCCCCGATTTCCCGCGCCCGCCGCGCGTGCCGGTCTTCAACATGCCGGCCGTGGTCACGGCCTCGGTCGGCCTGATGGTGCTGATCCACGCCGTGCGGGTGCTCCTCCTGCCGGATTCCTGGGACATCACCGTCCTGGTGGACCTCGCCCTGGTGCCGGCCCGCTGGACCGCCGCCCTCGATCCCGACCGGGGCGCCGACATCCTGCGGGCCGCCGCCGAGGCGCAGGGCGGGTTCCTGGAGGTCGAGGCCCGCAAGGCCTTCGCGGCCTACATCCTGGCCGAGCCGGGGGCGATGCCCTGGACCTTCGCCACCTACGCGCTGCTGCACGGGTCCTGGACCCACGTGCTCCTCAACGGCGTCTGGCTCGCCGCCTTCGGCACGCCGGTGGCCCGGCGCTGCGGCGCGTGGCGCTACGGCGCCATCGCGCTCGTCTCGACGGTGGCGGGGGCCGCGCTCCACGTCGCGCTCGACCCCCTCAGCACCGTGCCGCTGATCGGCGCCTCGGCGGGCGTCTCGGGCCTGATGGCGGCGGCGGTGCGCTTCGCTTTCCAGCCCCCGGACGGCCCGGTGGCGCCCGGCACCCCGCCCTGGCAGCGCCCGGTGGCGACGCGCCTCCAGACCATCCCGGAATTGCTGCGCAACCGCGCCGCCACGGTGTTCCTGGTGATCTGGCTCGTCACCAACCTGCTGTTCGGGATCATGGCGGTGCCGTTCGGCATCAGCGAGTCCGCGGTCGCCTGGGACGCGCATCTCGGCGGCTTCGTCGCCGGCTTCCTGGCGCTGCCCCTCCTCGACCGCCTCGGCCGGCGCTGAACCGGGGGCAAATTCCGGCGCTTGCCCCCGGGGGTGCTTGCAACCCTCGGCGGGCGGCCACACACTCGCCCCCAACACGAGCGTGCCGGCGTGCCCGTGGTCACCACCCGTCGGCCGCACCGGACGTGAGGGAGGGTAATGATGACCGTTGCGCGTATCCTGTCGCAGAAGGGCCGCACCGTGGTGACGGTGCAGCCGCACCGCACCCTGGCGGAGGCCGCGGCCCTGCTCACCGAGAAGGGCATCGGCGCCCTCGTGGTCAGCGACGCCGGCCAGACGGTGCTGGGCATCCTGTCGGAGCGCGACATCATCCGGGCGGTGGTGGGCGGCGGCGGCGCGGCGCTCGAGACCCCGGTCTCGCGCCACATGACCCCGAAGGTCGTGAGCTGCACCCGCGGCACCGCCGTCGACGAGGTGATGGAACTGATGACCGAGGGGCGCTTCCGCCACGTGCCCGTGGTGGAGGACGGCCGCCTGATCGGCCTCGTCTCCATCGGCGACGTGGTCAAGCACCGGATCGCCTCGGTGGAGGCCGAGCACCAGGCCCTGCGCGAGTACATCGCCACCGCGTGAGGCGGCGGGTCGCCCGGGGGCCGCGGGCTCAGGTCGGCGCCACCGCGGCCGCGATGATCTCGTGGATCTCCGGCAGCATGCGCCGGGTGGCCTGGCGTCCGAGCTCGATGCACTCCTCGGCGCGGTGGAACTCGAACAGGCCCATCTGGGCGAGCTTCGGGTTGATCATCACGTCGGGCGGGTCGCCCGCGAGCCGCGAGCGCGAGATCCGGTCCTGCGTGATGTTGAAGGCGTCGATCATCACGGAGGCGATGCCGTTCGGCCCGCCCGTCTCGACCCGGGGCTTGGGGCGCGGCCGGCGGGCCCCGAGCAGGGGCCAGCGCCGCGGCTCGCCCGGCAGGGCCACGGCGGCCTCGGCCGCCGCCTCCATCACGGCGTCGGCCCCCTCGGCCCCGTGGGACTGGATCACCGTGCCCCGCACCCGCATGTCGCCGTTGAGGTTGACGCAGATCACCACGTCGGCCCCGAGCGCCCGGGCCGCCGTGACCGGGACCGGGTTGACCAGCGCCCCGTCCATCAGCCAGCGTCCGGCGACCTTCACCGGATCGAAGATGCCCGGGAGGGCGTAGGAGGCCCGCACCGCCTCGACGAGGCCGCCCTTGGTGAGCCAGATCTCGTGGCCGGTGCCGAGCTCCGTCGCGACGGCCGCGAAGGTGATCGGCAGCTCCTCGATCCGGCTGCCGCCGAGGTCCCGCTCGAGGAGCCGCCGCAGGCGCTCGCCGGCGATGAGGCCCGAGCCGCTGATGTGGAAGTCGAGCAGGCCCATCACCCGGCGCTTGGTCAGCGTCCGGGAGAATTCCCGCAACTCCTCGAGCTTGCCGGCCGCGAAGCAGGCCCCGACCGCCGCGCCGATGGAGCAGCCCGCGATGATGTCGGGCTCGATCCCGGCGCCCCGCAGCACCTCGATCGCCCCGATATGCGACCAGCCCCGGGCGGCGCCGCCGCCGAGGGCGAGGCCGACCTTGGGCCGGCGCGGCTGCGGCTCGGGCCCGGGCGCGGCCCCGCCGGACCCGAGCGAGGCACCGTCGGCGAACCGCCGGACGGGCGTCCCCGAGAAGAGTGCGATGCCGTCCCACATCATGGCGCCTGACCTCTGCCGGGCCGATCTCCGCTCAGCTTGCCCCGGATCGGTCAAGCGATCGTCAACGGCGAGGGTTTCATCACAGGATCGCGCTGGACTGCGTACGCGCCGCGGGGCGGCCGCGAAGGGATCGGCCCAGGCCCCGCGGCCGCGCCCCTGTGCCAGGGCTGCGTGACAGGGGCGTGAAGCCGCCGGGCCCGCCGCGGCGGACGGGCGGAGCCCGCCCCGCCCGCACGGGCGCGCGCCGCAGGGTCTGCGCCCGGGCTCAGCCCGCCCGGGCGCCGCCCTCCTGGCCCGGCCCGGCCACGGGCGCGAGCCCGGCCTGCCCGGTCGCCGGGTCGTAGGTCACGGTGCGGTAGAAGCAGGCGCGCCGGCCGGTGTGGCAGCAGCCGCCGTCGCCGCCGACCCGGACCCGCAGCAGCAGGGCGTCCTGGTCGCAATCGACCCGGATCTCCACCACGCTCTGGATCTGCCCGCTGGTGGCGCCCTTGTGCCAGAGCTCGCCCCGGGAGCGCGACCAGTACCAGGCCTCGCCGGTGGCGAGGGTGCGCGCGAGCGACTCGGCGTTCATGTGGGCGAGCATCAGCAGCGCGCCGGTCCCGGCGTCGACCGCGACGGCGGTGATGAGCCCGTCCGGGCCGAAGCGGGGCGTGAAGGCCGCCCCCTCCTCGATCTCGGCCCGCGAGCCCGGGGCCGCGAAGGCGGGATGCTGTCCCATCAGCGGCGGTCGCGCACCAGGGTGAGGAAGCGGACCTGCTCGTTCGCGTCCTGCTTGAACACGCCGGTGAACTGCGTGGTGAGGGTCGAGACGCCGGATTTCTGCACGCCCCGCATCGCCATGCAGAGGTGCTCGGCCTCCACCATCACGGCGACGCCGCGGGGCTTGAGCACGGCGTCGATCGTCTCGGCGATCTGGGCCGTCATGGTCTCCTGGGTCTGGAGGCGCCGGGCGTAGGCGTCGACCACCCGGGCGAGCTTCGAGAGCCCGACGACGCCCCGGCGCGGGTAGTAGGCGATGTGGGCGCGCCCCATGAACGGCACCATGTGGTGCTCGCAATGCGAGTGGAAGGCGATGTCGCGCACCAGCACGATGTCGGAATAGCCCTCGACCTCCTCGAACACCCGGTCGAGGATGCCGTCGGGGTCCTGGCGGTAGCCGCCGAAGATCTGCTCGTAGGCCTTGGCCACCCGCTGCGGCGTCTCGCGCAGGCCCTCGCGCTCCGGGTCGTCGCCGGCCCAGCGCAGGAGCGTGCGGACGGCGGCCTCGGCCTCCTGGCGGGTCGGGCGCTCGGTGACCCGCTCCGCGCGGGGGGCGTCGCTGCGCTTGTCGGCCGCATCCGGGGCCCGGACCGACAAGGACTTCAGCACCGCATCCATGACGCCTCCCACCCGGCCTGCCCGATGGTCGCGGGGCAGCCATGCCGAAATCCCGTGCGCCCCGACAGGGCCGCGCCTCGCGGACTTGCGCGACGCGGCCTATATCGTGGGTTCGCCCCGGCCACGCAATGCGCCGGGCGCGCAGCAGATCACCGCCGTCCACCACGTCAAGCCCAGGTCCAGGCGCCAGGATACTCGCTCCGTCCCGATCCGCTCGCCGAGATCCACAGGCCGCGGTCAAGTCGGGACCGCCGTCTCCCGATCCCCTCTCGTCCAAAGTACGACCCGCCATGCTCGACGACATCTACAACTCACGCATCCTCGCCCTCGCGGCGGAGATCCCGCGTCTCGGGCGGCTGCCGGCCCCCGAGGCGAGCGCCAGCAAGCACTCGAAGCTGTGCGGCTCGACCGTGACGGTGGACCTCGTCACGCAGGGCGACACCGTCACGGACTTCGCCCACGACGTGAAGGCCTGCGCGCTCGGGCAGGCGGCCGCCTCGCTCATGGCCCGGCACGTGGTCGGCGCGACGGCGTCCGAGCTGCGGGAGCTGCGCGACGCGGTGCGCCGGATGCTGAAGGAGGGCGGGCCCGCCCCGGAGGGCCCCTGGGCCGCGTTCGCGGTGCTGGAGCCGGTGCGCGACTACAAGGCCCGGCACGCCTCGACGCTGCTCACCTTCGACGCCGTGGTGGACGCCCTCGACCAGATCGCGGCCCGGCGCGAGGCGGTGCCGGCGTGAGGCCGGGCGGGGCGCAGGGCGCCGGTGCCCGGCGCGGTGCCGGCACGACGGCGGTCCGCCGCGGCGCGCACCTCGCGATCCGGGCCTACCAGCTCACGCTCTCCGGCCTCGCCGGGCGCCAGTGCCGGCACTGGCCCTCCTGCTCGGCCTACACGGACGAGGCGATCCAGCGCCACGGGCTCTGGGCCGGGGGCTGGATGGGGCTGTCCCGGATCTGCCGCTGCGGGCCCTTCGGCACCCACGGCGTCGACCTCGTGCCCGACCGGCCGCCGGAGGCGGCGGCCTGGCACCGGCCCTGGGCCTACGGCCGCTGGCGCGGCGTCAACGCCCCGCCGCCCCTGTGCGAGGCCGTCGAGGGCTGAGCCGGCTGTCATTTGTCCCCGCCGCTGCTATGAGGGCGGCCCTCCGGCCGTCCCGCGCCGGATTCCGACCGTCCCGGCTTACCTGCACGGTGCGCAGGAGTGAGCCCCGAGGAGAGCCTCCGTCCCATGCCGATCCTGACATTTCCCGACGGCGCCACCCGCGCCTACGAGGGCGCCGTCACCGGGCGCGCCGTCGCCGAGGGCATCGCCAAGTCGCTGGCCAGGCGCACGGTCGCCATGGCGCTCGACGGCACCGTCCAGGACCTCGACGACGTGATCGCGCGCGACGCCCGCATCGAGTTCCTCGAGCGCACCGACCCCCGCGCCCTGGAGCTGATCCGCCACGACTGCGCCCACGTGCTGGCGGAGGCAGTGCAGTCGCTGTGGCCGGAGACCCAGGTCACGATCGGCCCCGTGGTCGAGAACGGGTTCTACTACGACTTCGCGCGCGAGACGCCGTTCTCGCCCGACGACTTCCCGGCGATCGAGGCGCGGATGCGCGAGATCATCGCGCGCGACGCCCCCTTCACCAAGGAGGTCTGGGCCCGCGACGCCGTGCGCGCGCTGTTCGCCGAGAAGCAGGAGGCCTTCAAGGTCGAGCTCGTCGACGCGATCCCGGCGGGCGAGGACCTGAGGATCTACCGCCAGGGCACGTGGTTCGACCTCTGCCGCGGCCCGCACATGACCTCGACCGGCAAGGTCGGCACCGCCTTCAAGCTGATGAAGGTGGCGGGCGCCTACTGGCGCGGCGACTCGACGAAGCCGATGCTGAGCCGCATCTACGGCACCGCCTGGGCGACCCAGGCGGAGCTCGACGCCTACCTGCACCGCCTGGAGGAGGCGGAGCGGCGCGACCACCGGCGCCTCGGCCGCGAGATGGACCTTTTCCATTTCCAGGAGGAGGGGCCGGGCGTGGTGTTCTGGCACCCGAAGGGCTGGACCCTGATGCAGGCCCTCATCGCCTACATGCGCCGGCGCCTGAAGGGCGACTACGCCGAGGTCAACGCCCCGCAGATCCTCGACAAGGCGCTGTGGGAGACGTCGGGCCACTGGGGCTGGTACCGCGAGAACATGTTCGCGGCCCAGTCTGCCGGCGACGAGGCCGAGGACAAGCGCTGGTTCGCGCTGAAGCCCATGAACTGCCCGGGCCACGTCCAGATCTTCAAGCACGGGCTGAAATCCTACCGCGACCTGCCGCTGCGGATGGCCGAGTTCGGCGTCGTCCACCGCTACGAGCCGTCGGGCGCCATGCACGGCCTGATGCGGGTGCGCGGCTTCACGCAGGACGACGCGCACATCTTCTGCACCGAGGACCACCTCGCCGCCGAGTGCCTGAAGATCAACGACCTGATCCTCTCGACCTACGCCGATTTCGGCTTCGACGAGATCGTCGTGAAGCTCTCGACGCGGCCGGAGAAGCGTGTCGGCTCGGACGCGCTCTGGGACCACGCCGAGGAGGTGATGACCCGGGTCCTCGCCGAGATCGAGGAGCAGTCCGGCGGCCGCATCAAGACCGCCATCAACCCGGGCGAGGGCGCGTTCTACGGCCCGAAATTCGAGTACGTGCTGCGCGACGCCATCGGGCGGGACTGGCAGTGCGGCACCACGCAGGTGGACTTCAACCTGCCGGAGCGGTTCGGCGCCTTCTACGTCGACGCCGACGGGCAGAAGAAGACGCCCGTGATGGTCCACCGCGCCATCTGCGGCTCGATGGAGCGCTTCACCGGCATCCTGATCGAGCATTTCGCCGGCCATTTCCCGCTCTGGCTCGCCCCCGTGCAGGTGGTGGTGGCGACCATCACGGGCGACGCCGACCCCTACGCCCGGCAGGTCCTGCGGGCCGCCGAGGCGGCGGGCCTGCGGGTCGAGGCGGACCTGCGCAACGAGAAGATCAACTACAAGGTCCGCGAGCACTCGCACGCCAAGGTGCCGGTGATGCTGGTGGTCGGGCGCCGCGAGGGCGAGGAGCGCACGGTCTCGGTGCGGCGGCTGGGCAGCCCGCAGACCCGCACCCAGCCCCTCGACCAGGCCCTCGCCGACCTCGTGGCCGAGGCGACCTTCCCGGACCTGCGCCGGGCCGAGGCGGTCCGGGAGAGCCGCCCGAGCGAGGAGGCCGCGCTCGACGGGCATCACGGGCGGATCGCGGCGCCCTGACGGGCGAGGTGCGGCGCCCTGATGGGCGGAGTGCGGCGCCCTGACGGGCGCCGCGATCCGGGCAGCCGGCGGCGGGCCGCGCCTGCGGAGCGCTCCCCGGCGCACGGCGACGCCGGATCGGCCGGGGAGGCGCGTCACGGCAGGGACTTGAGCGCCGCGCCGCTGCGGCCG
>NZ_KZ984649.1 GCF_003574465.1 Methylobacterium crusticola | reverse complement strand
ATCATCCAAGCCGCAAAGCGCGGGCACCAAGGGTTAGACTCAAACCACTAGACAATCTGATTGACAATAAGCCTAACGCCGCGCGACACCTTCGATCTGTCAACCGGGTGAATGCCTGCAGGTAATTGCCCACGCCCATAACGGCTTGGTTCAAGCGCGGATGGTGTTGAGGATGGTCGCGAAGGTGGTCCCGCCCGTCAGACGTGCGGTGTCGACGACGGTATGGACCGCCGCCTCGCCGTCGGCGGACCACCTGGCCCGGTAGCCGTTCGTGACCTTGCGCTGCACGACGGCTGGGCGGAGAGCGCGCTCGCAGCCGTTGTTGGTGACGGCGACGCGGCCGGGATGGTCGAGGAAGACCAGGAGTTGGTCACGGGCACGGCCGATCTTGGCCTGCAACTCGCGGGCTACCGCGCAGCCACTCGGCGTCGTCAGGATCGCCCCGAGTTGCCGATCCAGGCTGCGGCGCTTGGCCGACAAGGTGGAGGCTACCAGGTCGGTGACCTGCCCGGCGAGGGCGAACGCCGACTGGAGCCAGAGTTGGAGACGCCAGGGCACCGGATCGTCGCTGGCCACCACCTCGGCCCGGCGCAGCCCCGCCAGCGCCGCGTCCCGGCCCTCGGCAAAGTGGCCGTGCGCACGCCGCGAGCCCGTTCATCAGCCCGCCCTGGCTCAGAGTGAGCCCGAACAGGTCCGACAAGGCGGCCTGCAACCGCTCGTAGGAGAGCGCCTGGAAGATCTTGAGGTAAGTCGCCACCGCGTGCAGCCGCGGACCGAACGGTGTGCCGCGGGCCGCCTCCGGAACCGGGGCGACGACGCGCGTGCCACAGCCGGGGCAGGTCACCGCCAGGCGCCAGTGCTGGGTCACATGCGGCACCACTGTCGGCAGGTCGGTCTGCTCGGTCGCACTGACAACCTCGGCCGTCAGCGTGGCTGACAGCGGGGCGCCGCTGCCCGTGCAGTGCTCCGGTCGATGCTTGACGAGCGTGTCGGGATCCTGTGCCAGAGCGCGCTTGTGCCCCTCGTGCCCGGGCTTTGCGCCGCCGGGGCGGGACGTCTCGCGCTGCTCCTTGCAGTCGGTGGCGGGTGGCTTGGAGGAGGTGCGCGAGGTCTTCGCCGGCCGGTGCAGCTTCAGCACCAGCTCGATCAGCTCTTCCTTGCTCAGGCGCTCCAGCTCGCTGCAGCTCATTCCACGAGGGAATCAGCCCAACCGCGTCACCGCAAGGGGCATCGCGCCAACCCACCTCGACCGTGCCAACCGTGACAGGCGCTATTAGTCTCAAGCCCCGTGGGTAAATACAAGCTTCCTTCCAACCTCCGCATCGGTTGTATGCGCCGGAGCGAAGCGGGCGCCTAGCACAATGAATCGGACGTCGCGCAAGAGTACGGCTACGGGACGCACTGCAATGTTGCTGCGGACGACGTCGGACACATTTCCGGGCGCCTCGAACTGGCTCGTGCCGGGCCCAGGCTAATCCGAATGGGCACCGGCACTCATGCGCCGAACCCTCTGCCATCAATCAGCGCGTCGGCGGTGGAGCGCGCCCGTATCATACCAGCGCGCATATGCATCGACGTGTCGATGCATATGCGTTCGGCGGATCAGTGCCGGCGGCCGTTCGGGCTTGATCAGTGCCGTTGAACGAGACCGTTCGACAGCACTGCGGTATCAGTCGTCCAGCCCGAGCCCGCTCGGCAGGCCACGAACGGCCTCCGTTTACGGGCCTCTCTACACGGCTCGGGATCGCAGAGTGAATCGGCGAGCGTGCGATAGTGACGGTCGTCGACTTCGAACGGCCGCTGTCGGACGTCGAGCGGCCGTTCCGGCGGCCTAGGTCGATGTTCTGGAAGTGGCGCATTGCTGCTGTTCGTCAAGTTGCAATTGCAGTGGGTCAGCGATCATCCGCGAGCCAGTGTGCGAGACAGAGGACGTAACCGAGACACGTGCGGGACATTTCCCGCTGCCGAAACCGCTGATAGCGGGACAGGACAGGACAGGACACCCCCGTACAGGGGTATCCGTTGTCCCGCCTGCGGTCAGGAGGGATCTGGTAATGACCGAGGCTGTGTCAAAACGCATTGACCGTGGCCGCCAGCGCGGATCAGCAGGATGCGGACGGCGGCGCGGAGGGCAGCTTAGGCTCGAATGGCCCGGATGAGCCAAGGTGCGCCGAACAAGCGGATCATCCGCTTCACGTTGTAGGCGAGGATCGCGAGACTCATCTCGGTTCTCACGCCTTTCAGGCCCTTCGTCAGGAACGGCGTACTGCCCATCCAAGCTTTCAGCGTTCTGAAGACGTGCTCGACCGTGGCGCGCCGTACCGCCATGGCGTCAGGCATGGCCTCCAGCACCGCATCGTGTTTCCAGCGCTTGAAGCGCTTGACCTTCTCGGGCGTGCAGCGCGCCCGCATCGCGCAAACGTGACAGGCTTCCAGGTTCCGGTAATGGTCTATGTCACCATGCCGATCGAAGCGGGCGGCAGACTTCGTCAGTACAGCGCCTGTCGGACAGACGTAGTGATCGGCCGCGGCGTCGTAGACGATGTCGGCGCGCACGAAGAGCCCCTTCTTCGCTCGACCCGACGTATCGGCCCGCGGCATGGCCGGCAGGATGCTCGTGCCTTCGCAGGCCAGAACGTCGTCGCCGTTGTGGTAGCCGCGATCGGCCAGAACTGTGACCTCCTGCGCGCTGATGGCCTGTCTGGCCCGACCGCCCATCGGACCGAGCTGGGTCCGGTCGTGGCCCTCGTTGACGACGTCATGGTCTACGACGAGATGATGCTCGGGATCGACGGCGATCTGGACGTTGTAAGCCGACGATGCCCGTGCCGCGCCCGCTTGTCGCCATCGAGCGCGCGTCCGGGTCGGTCAGTGAGACCTGTCCGTCGTACGCGGCCTCCACGCGTTCCTGCATCTCACGCAAGTAGGCCATCTGCCGGCGCAGAGCGGCGATCTTCTCGCCGATGCGCTGGGTGCGCGCCTCGGGAACGTCGTTGTCTTCCCTGTCCGCCCGGTCGAGCGCCGCGAGGTAGCGGGCGATGCTGGCATCCACCTGCTCCAGGCGCTTGGCGACCTTGGCCACGGTGTAGTTGCGGTCCCTGTTGTTGACCGCTTTGAACTTCGATCTGTCCAAGGCGACGGTCGCCCTGGCGAAGAGCCTCAGATCCCGGCACAGCACCACGAACTGTCGATAGGCCGCCTGGATCTCAGGCCCGTTGTCGCGCCTGAAGTTGGCGATCGTCTTGTGGTCGGGAGCCAGGCGACCGGTCAGCCACATCACCTCGATGTTGCGCTGCGCCTCACGCTCAAGCCGCCGGCTCGACGGCAACCGGTTGAGATAGCCGTAGAGGTAGAGCTCCAGAAGCGTGGCCGGATCATAAGCTGGCCGCCCCGTCGCTGCGGGCTCGAAGCGGGTGAAGCCTAGGGTGCCCAGTTCGAGTTCGTCGATGAAGGCCTTGACCACCCGAACCGGATTGTCCCCGGTGACATAGTCGTCCAGCGAACTGCGCAGCAACCAGGACTGCCGACGGTCCTGCCCTTCGACGAACCGACCCATGCTGGCCTCCGCAGATGAGGCCACAAGTCTATCCCAGAGTGGACTATTGACACAGCCTCGACTCGAAGCGGTCGTTCACGGTGCACGTCGGCAACGTCCGCTTGCGAGGGCATTGCTGACATCAGGGTTTTGACAATGACCAGGGACGCGCTCGACCACGGCGCAGTACAGGCGGCTTGCCGATGCAGGAAGGCGCCGCGTCGCCTCATGCGAGAGGCAGTCGCCGCCGCAGCGCGACGGGCTGCGGCGAGTTGGAAAGCCTGAGCAGCGAGGAATTGATTGAGCTGGTGCTGCAGCGCCCGCTCGCGGCTCACTCGCCGCACAAGCCAGGAGCCATCAAAGACTTCCGGTGCCGATGCCAACACGTCGGGTGGAGCGGATTTCAAGACGCCGACGTGACTGCCGGGTTCAGATCCGCAGGTCGGCTGCGGCGTCGGTCTCGGTGCGCGCGCCCGAGATCTTCTTCATGAGGGTCATGAACACGGTCCGCTCCGCGGGTGAGAGCGCGGCCACCGTGTCCTCGTGCGCCTGCCGGACTGCGTCGGCCATCGCGTCGTGGATCGCCCTGCCCTGCTCCGTCAGGCAACATTGCTGCGACCGGCGGTCGACGGGCGAGGTCGTCCGGGTCACGAAGCCTCGCGCTTCGAGGCGTCGCAGCGCGCCCGTGGTGGTGGTCCGATCCAGGGCGACGGCGTGCGCCAGGGTCGTCTGGTCGGCCTCGCCCCGCACCATCAGCTCCGAGATCAGGCTGTACTGCAGCGGCGTGACGCGGAAAGCGGCGCAGCGCTCGGAGAAGAGGCTGACGTGGATCTGGTAGAGCCGCCGGGCGAGGAAGCCCGGACGGTCGGACAGCGGCCAGGCTCCTCCCGCCGCCTCCGGCACGAGCGTATCTGCGCACGCGATGGGCCGTGTCGCCTCCTTCGCCGTGTTTTCGGCGCCGCTGTCCATAGCCGACCCTCTTACCACCCGCTGCTCCAGGCTGGCACACATCCTGCTACCGAAAAAATACGAAGCATGCTTCCCTTTTTGCATGATCGTGCACGGCCTCACTGCGGCGTAGCGAATCTGCGAGCAAGGTAGAGCGATGGACAACAACCGGTACGACCTGCTGCTGCGCGGCGGACGTGTGATCTGCCCGGCCTCCGGGATCGATGGCATCCGCGACGTGGCAGTGCGCGACGGCCACATCGCGGCCGTGCAGGAGGCGATTCTGCCATCCTCGGCCGCCGAGGTGGTCGACGTCTCCGGCAAGCTCGTCCTGCCGGGCCTGATCGACACGCACGCCCACGTCTACCAGTACGTCACCGGCCGCTTCGGCCTGAACCCCGACATGGTGGGCGTGCGCTCGGGCGTCACCACCGTCGTCGATCAGGGCGGGCCCTCCTGCATGACCCTGCCGGGCTTCCGGCATCATATTGCCGAGCAATCCGACACGCGGGTGCTCGCGTTCCTGTCCGCCTACCTCGTCGGCGGGCTCGAAGGGCACTTCTATCCCAACCTCTACAGCCCGGACGGCGTGGACATCGACGCCACCGTCAAGGCTGCGGTGGAGAACCGCGACCTCGTGCGGGGCATCAAGGGCCACGCCGAGATCGGCGGCTTCGCCCGCTGGGGCATCAAGGTGATGGAGATGGCCGCCGAGATCAGCCGGCGCGCCGACCTGCCGCTCTACGTGCATTTCGGCCAGCTCTGGGGCCTGCCGGAATCGGGCGCCAACGGCGAGGACGCAAACACCATCATGGAGCGGGTGATCCCGCTCCTGCGCCCCGGCGACGTGCTCGCCCACCCCTTCACCCGCCACCCCGGCGGCTTCATCAACGAGGAGGGCGAGGTCCACCCGGTGATCAAGGCGGCGCTCGACGCGGGCCTCAAGGTCGATGTCGGCCATGGCAGCCACTTCTCCTACCGGGTCGCGCGGGCGGCGATCCCGGCGGGCGTGGTGCCCTACACCCTCGGGGCCGACATGCACGGCTACAACACGGAAGTGCCGCGGCCCGCGGGCACCCCCGACGAGCACCACGACGACGAGAACCACCCCTTCCTCGGCCAGGCGCGCTTCAGCCTGACCCAGGCGATGTCCTCGATGATGGCACTGGGCATCCCCTTCGAGGAGGTGGTGCCGATGGTGTCCTCGCACCCGGCGAAGATGCTCGGCCTTTCCGACCGCATCGGCGCGCTCACCCCCGGCTTCGAGGCCGACGTCTCGGTGCTGCACGACGACCGCGGGCGCTTCCTCCTGCGCGACAACGAGGACACGCGGGTGGTGGTGGACAGGCTGCTGCGCCCGGCCTTCTGCCTGCGGGCGGGCAGGCGCTTCGACGCCGATTCCCCGATCCTGCCGCAGGCGATCGCGGCCTGATGAGCGCGCCCATCGGCTCTCGCCAGGGCGTCGGCGCGCCGCTCCCCCGCAAGGAGGACGACCGCCTGATGCGCGGGCGCGGCCTGTACGTCGGCGACATACGGCTGCCGCGCATGCAGGACGTAGCCTTCGTGCGCAGTCCCCTGGCGCATGCGCGCATCCGCGCCATCCACGTGCCAGAGGCGCATCGCGGCCGGGTGTTCACGGCCGCCGACCTCGCCGGGGTCGCGCCGATCCGGGCTGTGTCGGGTCTGCCCGGCTTCAAGGTCTGCGAGCAGCCGCCTCTCGCGCTCGGCAAGGTGCGGCAGGTCGGCGAACTCGTCGCCTTCTGCGTCGCCCCGACCCGCGCGGAGGCAGAGGACGTCGCGGCCTCGGTCGTCCTCGACCTGGAGGAGCTGCCGGCCGTGCACGACATGCTCGCCGCCCGCGAGCCCGGCGCGGCCCTGGTGCACGAGCACTGGGGCGACAACGTCTTCCTGGAGACGTTGGTGGATGTCGGCATCGCCTCGGCCCTCGACGCGCCGATCCGCGTGTCCCGCACCATCACGACCGCGCGCCAGTGCATGGCGCCCATCGAGGGGCGCGGCGTGGTCGCCCATCTCGACCACCGCCTCGACCAGCTCACCGTCCACACCGCGAGCCAGATGCCGCACATCGTGCGCAACGGCCTCGCCGAGTGCCTGGGGATCGCGCAGGAGCGCATCCGCATCGTCTCGCCGGACGTCGGCGGCGGCTTCGGCTACAAGGCGATCCTGCTCGCGGAGGAGATCTGCCTCTCCTGGCTCGCGCTGCGCTGCGGCCATCCGGTGCGCTGGCTGGAGGACCGGCGCGAGCACCTCACCGCCAACGCCAATTGCCGCGAGCACCACTACTGCATTACGGCTTACGCCGAACGCGACGGCACCTTGCGCGGCATCGACTGCGAGGCGACGGTCGATTCGGGCGCCTACTCGGCCTACCCGTTCTCGGCCTGCCTGGAGGCCGCGCAGGTGGCGAGCATCCTGCCCGGCCCCTACGACTTCCCGGCCTATCGCTGCCGCACGTGGTCGGTGGCGACGAACAAGTGCCCGATCCTGCCCTATCGCGGCGTCGCCCGCACGGGCGTGTGCTTCGCGATGGAACTGATCCTCGACGCGGTGGCGGCGGAGGCCGGGCTCGCCCCGGAGGTCGTGCGCGAGAAGAACCTCGTGCGGCCCGAGCAGATGCCGTTCGACAACATCACGAACAAGCACTTCGACAGCGGCGACTACCCGCAGGCGCTGGCGCGCGCGCTGGCCGCCATCGACGCCGAGGACGTACGGGCGCGCCAGCGCGCGGGTGAGCCGGACGGGCGCCGCATCGGGCTCGGGCTCGCGGTCTACTGCGAGCAGGCGGCGCACGGCACCTCCGTCTACGCGGGCTGGGGCATCCCGATGGTGCCGGGCCACGAGCAGGCGAGCGCCCGGCTCACCCCGGACGGTGGGCTGGAACTGCGCGTCGGCGCCCACTCGCACGGCCAGGGGCTGGAGACGACGCTGGCGCAGGTCGCGCACGAGATCCTGGGCGTACCGGTCGCGCGCACGCGCCTCGTGCACGGCGACACCGCCGCGACGCCCTACTCCACGGGCGCCTGGGGCTCGCGCATGATGGTGATGGTGGGCGGCGCGGTCGCCGCCGCCTGCGAGGCCCTTCGCGAGCGGGCCGTGCGGATCGGTGCGCACCTGCTCCAGGCCGAGCCGGAGGCCTGCCGCTACGAGGCCGGCCGGGTGATCGGTCCGTCGGGCGACCTGCCCGTCGAGGAGATCGCCCGCACGTGGTACCGGCGCCCGCAGGACCTCGCGCCCGACACCGATCCGGGCGGGCTCGAAGTCACGGCCGGCTACAAGCCCGTGCGGGATTCCGGCACGTTCTCCTACGCCGCGCATGCGGCGGTCGTTGCGGTCGACCCCGACCTCGGCGCCGTCGAGATCCTCGACTACGTGGTGGTCGAGGACGGCGGCACCCTGGTGAACCCGCTCGTCGTCGACGGCCAGATCTACGGCGGCCTCGCGCAGGGCATCGGCACCGCACTGTACGAGGAGATGCGCTTCGACGGCCGCGGCCAGCCGCTCGCCTCCACTTTCGCCGACTACCTGCTGCCCGGCCCGGCCGAGGTGCCCGCAATTCGCATCGAGCACATGGAGACGCCCTCCCCCTACACGCGCTTCGGCCAGAAGGGCATCGGCGAGGGAGGGGCCATCGCGCCGCCCGCGGCGCTCGCCAACGCGATCAACGACGCGCTTCGCCCCCTCGGGGTCGAGATGCTGCACTCGCCCGTCACCCCGCGGCGCATCGTCGAGGCGATCCTCGCAGCGCGGGCGCCTGCCCGCACCCGAGCGGCCGCATGAAGCCCGCGCCTTTCGCCTACGAGCGCCCGCGCGACCTCGCCACGCTTCTCGCCCGGCTCGCCGAGGTCACGGGCAGCGTGAAGCTGATCGCGGGCGGCCAGTCGCTCGGCCCGATGCTCAACCTGCGCCTCGTCGAGCCGGACTTGATCCTCGACATCACCGGCCTGCCGGACCTCCGGCAGGCGGCCGTGGAGGGCGGCACGCTGGTGCTCGGCGCCTGCGTCACCCACGCCGACATCGAGGACGGGCGCGTGCCCGACGTGACCGGAGGCGCCCTCCGGCGTGTGGCCGCTGCCATCGCCTACCGGCCCGTGCGCAACCGTGGCACCGTGGGCGGCAGCCTCGTCCACGCCGATCCCGCCGCGGACTGGGTCACGGCCCTCACGGCGCTCGGCGCCGAGGTCGAGATCGCCGGACGGACCGGCCGCCGGCGGCTGCCGGTGGAGCGCTTCGTCACCGGCGCCCTGGAAGTGGCCCTGGAGCGAGGCGAGGTGCTCGTCGCCGTGCGGGTCCCGGCGCGGCCCAAGGGCACGGCCTGGGGCTACGTCAAGCACTGCGCCAAGATCGGCGAGTTCGCGCACGCCATCGGGGCGGTGCGGCTCGATCCCGCCGCCGGATGCGGCCGAGCGGTGATCGGCGCCGTCGAGGGGCCGCCCCTCCTCTTCGCCGACGCGCGCCCGCTCTTCGGCGGCCGGATCGGCCCCGATTTCGCCCGGCACTTCGACCCCGTCGCGGCGGACAGCGCGCTCGCCGCGGCCGGCATGGCGGACCCGGTCGAGCGTCACGTCCACGTCACGGTGCTGGCCCGCGCGGTGGCGCAGGCCGCCCGCCCGATCCCTATGCCCCTCACGGAGGCCGCATGAGCGCCGGACTGGCGGAGGTGCCCGCGGCGCGGCGCATGGCGGTTCAGCTGACCGTGAACGGCCGGCCCGTGCGGGTGGAGGCCGAGCCGCGCAGCCACCTCGGCGACGTCCTGCGCGAGGACCTGACTCTCACGGGCACGCATCTGNAGCACGGCGTCTGCGGCGCCTGCACGGTGCTGATCGACGGCGAGCCGGCGCGTGCCTGCCTGACCTTCGCGGGAGCCTGCGCGGGCGCCGAGATCACCACGATCGAGGGCCTCGACGACGATCCGGTCGCGGCGGAGCTGCGCGCGGCCTTCAACCGCGAGCACGCGCTCCAGTGCGGCTACTGCACGCCCGGCATGCTGGTCTCTGCCCGCGACCTCGTGCTGCGGCTGCCCGAGGCGGACGCGCAGCGCATCCGGGTCGGCCTCTCGGGCAACCTCTGCCGCTGCACCGGCTACGCCGGCATCGTGCGGGCGGTGGGAAGCGTGATCGCCGAGCGCCGCGCCCGCGGCATCCGCCCCGTCGCCCTCGACCAGCGCCCCCTCGGCCCGGTCGGCGCGCGGGCCGGCGGGCGCGCCGCCGCCGCTCCGCGCCAGGTGCCGCGCGCGA
>NZ_QOWC01000257.1 GCF_003574465.1 Methylobacterium crusticola | reverse complement strand
TGGCCCGTGGCGCGCGGGCAGGCCGCGGCGCGCGGGCGGCCCGCGGTGCGGGGGAAGGCCGCGGCGCGCGGGCGGATCGCGGCGCCCGTCCGTACCGGGCCCGGAACGCGCGCGCGAAGTGGCTCGGGCTGGCAAAGCCCGTCGCCACGGCGACCTGCGTCACCGACAGGGTGGTCTGGGCCAGGAGGTCGTGCGCCCGCTCCAGCCTCACCCCGAGGTAGAACCGCTCGGGGCTGGCGGCGAGGTGCCGGGCGAACAGGCGGTCGAGCTGGCGCGGCGAGATCCCGGCCGCGGCGGCGAGCTCGGCCCGGGAGGCCGGCTCCTCGATGCGCCGCTCCATCAGCGCCACCGCCGCCTCGACCCGGGGGCTCGCCACGCCGAGGCGCTCGCGCAGGCCCCGCCGCTGCTGCCCGCTGCCCGGGCGGACGTGCGCGGCGAGGAACCAGTCGGTGACGGCGTCCGACAGGCCCGTCCCGTGCCGCGCCGCGACGACCGCGTGCATCATGTCGAGGGCGGCGACGCCGCCCGCGCAGGTCAGGCGCCGCCGGTCGATCTGGAACAGCGAGGGCACGAGGGAGACCCGGGGGAACGCCTCCGCGAAGGCGGGCGCGTGCTCCCAGTGCACCGTGGCCCGGTAGCCGTCGAGGAGGCCGGCCCGCGCGAGCACGAAGGGACCGCCCGAGACGCCCCCGACCGTCAGCCCGCGCCGCGCCGCGGCGCGCAGCGCCCGGAAGGTGGCGGGATCGTCGTAGAGGGCCGGGTTGCCGCCCGCGCAGACGAGGATGGTCGCCGCCTCGCCCAGGCGCTCCAGCCCGCCCTCCACCGCGAGGGTCGCGCCGTTCGAGGCCGCGACGGGCCGCCCGTCCGGCGACAGGTGCAGCCAGGCGAAGAGGTCCCGCCCGGCGAGCACGTTGGCGGCCCGCAGCGGCTCCACCGCGGAGGCGTAGGACATCAGCGCGAAGCCCGGCAGGAGCAGGAACGCGAACCGGGCCGGCGTGTCGGGCATGGGCTGGGGCGGGGCATGGGCGGGAGCGGGGCAGGAGCCGGGGCGGGGCTTGGGCGGAGGCCCGGGGCCCGGGCGGGCGCCCGCATCTCAGCATGTCTCGCCCGGGCAAGGAAGCGTCCGCGTCGGTCAAGTCGCCGGGCCGCCGGCGCGCGATACCGGGGCCGGGATCGCTGGGCCGGGCCACCCGGGCGGCCGCGCGACGGAGACGGCCGATGCGCTACTCGCTCCTCTCGCTCGCCGCGAACGCCCTGCGCGGCCATGCCGGCTGGCGGCCCGCCTGGCGCGACGCCGCCCCGAAGGCCGCCTACGACGCGGTGGTGGTGGGCGGGGGCGGGCACGGCCTCGCGACCGCCTACTACCTCGCCCGCAACCACGGCCTCGCCGACGTGGCGGTCCTGGAGAAGGGCTGGATCGGCTCGGGCAATGCCGGGCGCAACACCACGATCATCCGCTCGAACTACCTCCTGCCCGGCAACTCGGCCTTCTACGAGCTCTCGATGCGGCTGTGGGAGGGACTGGAGGCGGACCTCAACTACAACGCGATGGTGTCGCAGCGCGGCGTCCTGAACCTGTTCCACTCCGACGCCCAGCGCGACGCCGCGGTGCGGCGCGGCAACGCCATGCGGCTGGAGGGGATCGACGCCGAGCTCCTGTCCGCCGACGAGGTCCGGCGCGCGCTCCCGTTCCTGAACTTCGACGACGCCCGCTTCCCGATCAGGGGCGGGCTGAGGCAGCGGCGCGGCGGCACCGCCCGGCACGACGCCGTGGTCTGGGGCTACGCCCGGGCGGCCTCGGAGCGGGGCGTCGACATCGTGCAGAACTGCGAGGTCACCGGGATCCTGCGCGACCCCGCGGGCGCCGTCGCGGGCGTCGAGACCAGCCGCGGCACGATCCGGGCCGGGAAGGTCGGCGTCGCGGTCGCCGGCCACTCCTCGCGCGTCGCCGCCATGGCGGGCCTGCGGCTCCCCATCGAGAGCCACGTCCTCCAGGCCTTCGTGTCGGAGGCGATCAAGCCCCTGCTCGACACCGTGGTGACCTTCGGGGCCGGGCACTTCTACATCTCGCAGTCGGACAAGGGCGGCCTCGTCTTCGGGGGCGACATCGACGGCTACAATTCCTACGCCCAGCGCGGCAACCTGCCGACCGTCGAGGACGTGTGCGAGGGCGGCATGGCCCTGATGCCGGCGCTCGGGCGGGTGCGGGTGCTGCGCTCCTGGGGCGGCATCATGGACATGTCCATGGACGGCTCGCCCATCATCGACGCGACGCCGGTGCCCGGGCTCTTCCTCAACGCCGGCTGGTGCTACGGCGGCTTCAAGGCGACGCCGGCCTCGGGCCACTGCTTCGCCCGCCTGATCGCCACCGGCACGCCCGAGCCCGCCGCCGCCGCCTACCGGCTCGACCGGTTCCTGCGCGGGGCGACGATCGACGAGAAGGGCCAGGGCGCCCAGGCCAACCTCCACTGACGCTCCGGCCCCGGGACCACCCCCATGCGCATCGCCTGTCCATTCTGCGGGTCGCGGGACCTGCGCGAGTTCAGCTTCCTGGGCGATGCCGGGGCGGCGGGCGCCGGTCTCCCGGGCGCCGGCCCGGGCGCCGGCCCGGGGGCCGGCGCAGAGGCCGGCGCGGACGCCGGCCCGGGGGCCGGCCCGGACGCCGATGCCGGCGCGCGGGCCGAGGCCGTCTACCTGCGCGACAACCCGGCCGGCCGGCACCGCGGCCTCTGGTACCACGAGGCGGGGTGCCGCTCCTGGCTCGCGGTGACCCGCGACACCCGCACCCACGCGATCTTCGCGGTGGAGCTGGCCCGGGAGGGCGCCCGATGAGGGACGTGCAGAGCCACCGCCTCGACGCGGCCGGGCTCGTCGACCGCGCCCGGCCCCTGGGCTTTCGCTTCGACGGCCGGGCCTACGAGGGCTTCCTCGGCGACACCCTGGCCTCGGCGCTCCTCGCCAACGGCGTCCGCCTCGTCGGGCGCTCCTTCAAGTACCACCGCCCGCGGGGCATCGTGACGGCCGGGCCGGAGGAGCCCAACGCCCTCGTGGCGCTGCGCGAGGGCGCGCGCCGCGAGCCCAACTCCAAGGCGACGGCGGTCGAGCTCTTCGACGGGCTCTCGGCGCGCAGCCAGAACCGCTGGCCGTCCCTCGCCTTCGACGCGGGCGCGGTGAACGGCCTCCTGGCGCCCCTCCTCGTCGCCGGCTTCTACTACAAGACCTTCAAGTGGCCGTCCGGGTTCTGGGAGCGGGTCTACGAGCCGGCGATCCGCCGGGCCGCCGGCCTCGGCCGGTCGAGCGGCCTGCCCGATCCCGATTCCTACGAGGGGGCCTACGCGTTCTGCGACCTCCTGGTGATCGGCGCCGGCCCGGCCGGGCTCGCGGCCGCCCTCGCGGCGGGCCGGGCCGGCGCGCGGGTGATCCTGTGCGAGGAGGATTTCGCGCTCGGCGGCCGGCTCCTGTGCGAGCGCGACGCGGTGGACGGCCGGCCCGCCGCCGCCTGGGCGGCGCGGGCGGTCGCGGAGCTGGCGACCCTCCCGGGGGTGACCCTGATGGCCCGCACCGCGGTGTTCGGCGCCTACGACGGCGGCACGTTCGGGGCGGTCGAGAAGGTCTCGGACCACCTCGCCGTGCCGGACCCCGGCCGGCCGCGCCAGCGCCTGTGGCGGATCGCGGCCCGGCGCTCGGTCCTGGCCGCCGGCGCCATCGAGCGGCCGCTGGTGTTTCCCGGCAACGACCGGCCCGGCGTGATGATGGCGGCGGCGTCCCGCAGCTACGTCAACCGCTTCGGCGTGCTGCCGGGCCGCCGCGTCGCGGTCCTCACCGCGACCGACGACGGCTGGCGCGCGGCCTTCGACCTCGCGGAGCGGGGCGCCCGGATCGAGGCCGTGATCGACCCGCGCCCGGCGGGCCCGCCGGCGCTCGAGGAGCGGGCGCGCCGCCTCGGCGCCCGCCTCCTGCGGGGCGGGCGCGTCGCCGGCACCCACGGCCGGCTGGGGCTGACCGGCGTCACGGTCGCGGCCGCGGGCGGGCGGACGGAGCGCCTCCCCGTCGACCTCCTGGTGATGTCGGGCGGCTACAACCCGAACCTCGCCCTCACCACCCACCTGGGCGCGCGGCCCGCCTGGTCGGAGGAGATCGCGGCCTTCGTGCCCGGGGGCCTGCCGCCGGGCATGAGCGTCGCGGGCGCCGCGCGCGGCACGCTCAGCCTCGGGGCCGCCCTCCGGGAGGGCCACGCGGCAGGGCGCGAGGCGGCCGAGGCCTGCGGCCTGGGCGGCTGCGCGGGCGAGGCGCCCCGGGCGGACGACGAGGCGGCGGGCCTCGCGGCCTCCTGGCCGGTCGCCGGCGCCCGCAAGGCCTTCGTGGATTTCCAGCACGACGTCACGGTCGCGGACGTCGCGCTCGCCCACCGCGAGGGCTTCCGGTCGGTCGAACTCCTCAAGCGCTACACCACCCTCGGCATGGCCACCGACCAGGGCAAGCTCTCGAACCTCAACGGCCACGCCCTGATGGCCGGGCTCCTCGGCCGGCCGATCCCCGAGGTCGGCACCACGGCGGCGCGCGCGCCCACCGTGCCGGTGGCGATCGGGGCCCTCGCGGGCCACGCCCGGGGCCGGCACTTCAAGCCCACGCGCCTCACCGCCGGCCACGCCCTCGCGGCGGAGCGCGGGGCCACCTTCGTCGAGGCGGGGCAGTGGCTGCGCCCGCAATGGTTCGCCGCGCCCGGCGAGGCGGACTGGCTCGCCACGGTGACGCGCGAGGTGCGGGCGGTGCGGGAGGCGGTCGGAATCTGCGACGTCTCGACCCTCGGCAAGATCGACGTGCAGGGGCCGGACGCCGGCGCCTTCCTGGACCGGGTCTACGTCAACGGCTTCTCCGGCCTCCCGGTCGGGCGGGCGCGCTACGGCGTCATGCTGCGCGAGGACGGCTTCGTCCTCGACGACGGCACGGCGGCCCGCCTCGCGCCCGACCACTTCGTGGTCTCGACCACGACGGCGAACGCCGCCCGGGTGATGAAGCACCTGACGTACTGCGCGCAGGTGCTCTGGCCGGAGGCCGACGTGCAGCTCGCCTCCGTGACGGAGGCCTGGGCGCAGTACGCCGTGGCCGGGCCCCGGGCGCGCCGGCTGCTCGAGGCCCTGCTCGGCGCGGCCGCCGACGTGTCGGACGCGGCCCTGCCCTTCATGGGCGCGAGGGAGTTCGAGTGGGCCGGGGTGCCGGTCCGGCTCTTCCGCCTCTCGTTCTCGGGCGAGCTCGCCTACGAGATCGCGGTGCCGGCCGCCTACGGCGACGCCCTCGGCCGTGCGCTCCTCGCCGCCGGGGCATTCCTCGGGGTCGCGCCCTACGGCTCCGAGGCCCTGGGCGTGCTCCGCATCGAGAAGGGCCACGTCGCCGGCAACGAGATCTCCGGCACCACCACGGCGGGCGATCTCGGCCTCGGGCGCCTGATGTCGCGCAAGAAGGACTTCGTCGGCAGGGCCCTCGCCGGCCGGCCGGGCCTCGTGGACCCGGACCGCCTCCGCCTCGTCGGCCTGAGGCCCCTCGATCCCGCGGGCCGACTCTCCGGCGGTGCCCACCTTCTCGCCCCCGGCGCGGCCGCCACCACGGCCAACGACCTCGGCTACGTGACCTCGGCGGCGTTCTCGCCGAGCCTCGGCCGCTGGATCGCCCTCGCCCTCCTGCGGCGCGGCCCGGAGCGGATCGGGGAGCACCTGCGCGCCGTCGACCTCCTGCGCGGGACCGACGTGCCGGTCGAGGTCTGCCCGCCCGTCTTCGTCGACCCGGAAGGAGTCCGTCTCCATGCCTGAGGCCGCGTCCATGCCCGGGACCTCCCGACCCGGGACCTCCCGGCCCGGGACCCCTTCGCCCGGCGCCGCCGCGGAGGCCTCCCTGCGCCCGGTCCCGGCCTTCGGGGGCCTCGCCGCGTCGAGCCCCGACGGCCGCCTCGTGGTGCGCGAGCGCGAGGGCCTCGGCCTCGCCACGGTGACGGCCCGCAGGGGCCGGGGCGGCGACCTCGCCGAGGTCCTGCGCGCGTCCCGCGGCCTCGTCCTGCGGCCGGGCCCGACGGTGTCGCGCGCGGGCGACCTCGCTCTCGTCGGCACCGGCCCGGAGACCTGGTTCGCCGTCGGGGCCGGGGGCGGCTGGCGCTTCTCCCGCGCGCTCGCCGCGACCCTCGCGGGCCTCGCCGCGGTGGCGGACCAGTCCTCGGGCTACGGCGTCCTGCGGCTGTCCGGGCCCGCCGTGCGGGCGGTCCTCGCCAAGGGCGTGCCGGTCGACCTGCACCCGTCGGCCTTCGCGGCGGGGGACGCCGCCGTGACGCTCGCCGGCCATGTCGGCATCGTGCTGTGGCGGGCGGAGGACCGGGCCGACGGGGAGGAGGCCTTCGACGTCGCGGTGTTTCGCAGCTACGCCGAGAGCTTCCGGCACTGGCTGTTCGCGAGCGCGGCCGAGTTCGGCCTCGCGGACGGGCCGGCCCCGGGGCCCGGGACCGCGGGGGCGGTCAGCCGGCCGGCCTGATGGCGCTCACGAGCTGGCCGGGGAGGTAGGGCTTCGCGAGGAACAGCCCCGCATCCGGCATGTCGCCGTAGGCCGGCTGGCAGCGGCCCGAGGTGATCACCAGGCGGATGCCGGGCCAGCGCTCCGCGACCCGGGCCGCCAGGGCGAAGCCGTTCATCGAGCCCGGCATGTCGACGTCCGTGAACAGGATCGCGACGTCGCTGCGGCTCTCCAGGATGCCCAGGGCCGCGTCGGCGTTCCCGGCCTCCAGAACCGTCAGGCCGGCATCCTCCAGCATGTCCACGGCCATCAGGCGCACCAGCCCCTCGTCCTCGACGACGAGGACCACGACGGGAACTGAGGGCGACGGCGACATCAACGGCAACGGGTCAATCCAGGTTAAGTTGCGTCAGGTCATGGCGCCTGATGCGCGACTTGTCCAGGCGCCGCGCATCCCTCGGGTGCAGGAGAACGCGGCCTCGGGCGGGGCGCGGCGCGGGCGTGCAGCCGACGCCCGCGACGGCCGCGGCCGCCGCTTTAGGGAAGCGACACCCCGAGCGGGGGCATGTTAGGCTTGCCGCATGGCCGCACAGCACGTCTCCGCCCGCACGGGTCCCTCCGCCGACGCCGCCGGGAGCCGGGCCGCACCGGGACCGCGCGCGCCGGCCCGGCGCGCCCGCCCCGATTCCCGCCGCGCGCCGCCGGACGCGCGCGTCCGATGAGCGTGCCGGCGCCCGATTCGGGAGCGGGCCACGCGATCGCCGCCGACATCCTCGCCGTCTCGAGCATCGCCGCCGTGCCCACCATCCTGGAGGTGGTCTGCCGCACCACCGGCATGGGATTCGCGGCCGTCGCTCGCGTCACCGAGGACCGCTGGGTCGCCTGCCAGGTGCGCGACGACATCGCGTTCGGGCTCCAGCCCGGCGGGGAGCTCCGGGTCGAGACCACCCTCTGCCGCGAGATCCGGCGGAGCGGCACGGCCGTCGTCATCGACAACGTGTCCGAGGACGCGGTCTATTGCGGGCACCCGACGCCGGCGCTGTACGGCTTCGCGAGCTACATCTCGATGCCGATCGTGCTGCCGGACGGCACCTTCTTCGGCACCCTGTGCGCGATCGATCCCAGGCCGGCGCGCCTGAACACGCCCGAGACGGTCGGCATGTTCAAGCTGTTCGCCGACCTCATCGCGTTCCACCTGAACGCCCACGCGAACGTGGCCTCGAGCGAGGAGGTCCGCCGCAGCGCGGCCTTCGTCACGGGCATCCTGGCGGCGAGCCCCGACGGCGTGAACGTGCTGTCGGCCGACGGCCGGCTCGAGTTCATGAACGCCCGCGGCGTCGCCCTCAACCAGCTCGACTCCGACGAGGCGGTGCTCGGCCGCCCGTTCGCGGACCTGTGGCCGGAGGCGGAGCGGGGCAAGGTCCAGGACGCCATGGCGCGGGCCGCGGCCGGCGAGATCGCCCGGATCGAGGGGTTCGGCCCGACCGCCCGGGGCGAGCCGCGCTGGTGGGAGGTGAGCTTCGCGTCCTTCCGGCCGGACGGGACCGGGCCGCTCAAGCTCGTGGCAATCTCCCGCGACATCTCCGAGCGCGTCGAGGCCGGGGCGGCCCTGCGCGAGAGCGCCGCGACCCTGCGGGAGCTGAACGAGACCCTGGAGGAGCGGGTCGACGCGCGCACCCGCGACCTGCTCGCGGCCGAGGAGGCGCTGCGGCAGTCGCAGAAGATGGAGGCGGTGGGCCAGCTCACCGGCGGCGTGGCGCACGACTTCAACAACCTCCTCACCATCATCCGCTCCTCGGTCGACTTCCTGCGCCGCCCCGAACTGCCGGAGGCGCGCAAGCGCCGCTACCTCGACGCGGTGTCCGACACCGTGGACCGGGCCGCCAAGCTCACCGGGCAGCTGCTCGCGTTCGCGCGGCGCCAGACGCTCAGGCCCGAGGTGTTCGAGGTCGGGGCGCGCCTGCGCGCCGTGGCCGACATGCTCGACACGGTCACGGGCGCCCGCATCCGCGTGGTGACGCAGGTGCCCGAGGCGCTCTGCTTCGTGAGGGCGGACCTGAGCCAGTTCGAGACCGCCCTCGTCAACATGGCGGTGAACGCCCGCGACGCCATGGCGGGCGAGGGGACCCTGACCCTGCGGCTCACCTGCGCGGACGCCATGCCGCCGATCCGCGGGCACGCCGGGGCCAGGGGCCCGTTCGCCGCGGTGTCCCTCGCCGACACCGGGAGCGGGATCGCGCCCGAGCATGTCGGGCGCATCTTCGAGCCGTTCTTCACCACGAAGGAGGTCGGCCGGGGCACGGGGCTCGGCCTCAGTCAGGTGTTCGGCTTCGCCAAGCAGTCCGGCGGGGACGTCGCCGTCGAGAGCCGGCCGGGCCGGGGCACGACCTTCACGCTCTACCTCCCGGAGATCGAGCCCGAGGCCCACACGGAGCGGCCGGCGGTCGACGACGCGCTCTCGCCCGTGGGCTCGGGGCAGCGCGTCCTCGTGGTGGAGGACAACGTCGAGGTCGGCCGCTTCGCGACGCAGATCCTGCAGGACCTCGGCTACGCGACCGTGTGGGCGGTCAATGCCGAGGACGCCCTCGACCGCCTCGGCCCGGACGGCGGCGGCTTCGAGGCGGTGTTCTCGGACGTGGTGATGCCCGGGATGGGCGGGATCGCCCTCGCCAAGGAGCTCCGCCAGCGCCTGCCCGGCCTGCCGGTGGTCCTGGCCTCCGGCTACAGCCACGTGCTCGCCCAGGAGGGCGCCCACGGGTTCGAGCTGCTGCACAAGCCCTACTCGGCCGAGCAGCTCGGCCGCATCCTGCGCCGGGCCGTCGCGCCGCGCTGATCCCCGCGGCCGCCGGGCCCCGCCGGTCGGCTCAGAACCCGAAGGAGCGCTGGGCGGGCGGCGGCGCGACGTCGACGCCCTCCAGCCGCAGCATGCGGACCTTCGCGTCGGCGCCCCCCGGCGCGGAGAAGCCCCCGACGCCCCCCGCCGCCAGGACCCGGTGGCAGGGGATGATCAGCGGCACCGGGTTGCCCGCCATGGCCCGGCCGACGTCCCGCGCCGCCTCGGGCCCGGCGCCCAGCGCCCTGGCGAGGGCGCCGTAGGTCGTCGTCTCGCCCCAGCCGACCCGGCGCAAAGCGCCGTAGATCCGCCGGAAGAGCGCGTCCTGGCCCGTGAGGTCGACGGGGAGGTCCGAGAAGTCCGTCGCCGCGCCCTCGAAGTAGCGCCGGGCGGCCGCCACCGCGGCGGCGGCAACCGGCGCGGGCGCGCCGGGCCCGGCCCCGGGCGCGCGGCGCAGGAGGCCG
>NZ_QOWC01000256.1 GCF_003574465.1 Methylobacterium crusticola | reverse complement strand
GCCCGCGCGCCACGGGCCAGCGGCCCGTGAGGCGGCCGGGGCCCGGCGCCGCGCTTCCTCGCGTTCCCGGGCGCCGCGTGGCAAGGACGGGGCCGACCGAGGGCCGGCGGCGCGGCGGGACGCCGCCCCAAGCGCGCGAGGAGGCGACCATCGACGACCTGACCACGGCCTCGAGCGCGCCCGCCGACAGCCCCCGCACGCTCGAGAAGGCGCTCGGCCACCAGGTGCGCCAGATGCGGCGCGAGCGGGACCTCTCCGTCTCGGACCTCGCGGGCGCCGCCGGCATCTCGCTCGGCATGGTCTCCAAGATCGAGAACGGGCAGATCTCCCCCTCGCTCTCGACCATCAGCGCCATCGCGGCGGCCCTGAACGTCCCGATCACCGCCCTGTTCTCCGCCTTCGAGGAGAAGCGGGACTGCTCCTACGTCCGGCGCGGCCAGGGCGTCGTCATCGAGCGGCGGGGCACCAAGGTCGGCCACGTCTACGAGCTCCTCGGCGCCTCCCTGGGGGGAGACCTCGCGGTCGAGCCCTACCTGATCACCCTGGAGCAGGACGCCGAGCCCTACACGGGCTTCCGGCACGCCGGCATCGAGTTCATCTACATGCTCTCCGGCGCGGTGATCTACCGCCACGCCGGCCACGACTACACGCTCGGGCCCGGCGACGCGCTGCTGTTCGATTCCGGCGCCCTGCACGGGCCGGCCGTGCTGGTCGAGACGCCGATGACCTACCTGTCGATCATCATCTACCCGCGGCGCTGAGGGCGGGCCGCGCCCTGGCGTCTTTCCTGTCGGGAAAATTCTATCACCCGCGGTTGACCGCCTCCCGGGCCCCGTGCAAGCTGGCCCATCGCCACCTCTGAGCCGGGCCCCTCGCGATGTGCGGCATCGTCGGATTGTTCCTGAAGACGCCCGACCTCGAGCCGCGCCTCGGCGCGCTCCTCGCCGGCATGCTCGGCACGATGTCGGACCGCGGGCCCGACAGCGCGGGCTTCGCGGTCTACGGCGACCGGATCGAGGGGCTGAAGCTGACCCTGCGCGGCCCCGACCGGACCGTCCTCGCCGAGGCGGTGGCGGGCCTCGGCCGGGCCCTCGGCCTCGACCTCGACGCGACCCTTCGCGACACCCACGCGGTGGTCGTGCTGCCCGCCCCGCGCGAGGCGGAGGGCCGGGACTGGATCGCCGACAGGGCTCCGGGGATCGACGTCGTCGGGGCGGGCCGGCGCATGGAGATCTACAAGGAGGTCGGCCGGCCGGCCGCCGTGGCCGAGCGCTTCGCGCTCCCGGAGATGCGCGGCAGCCACGGCATCGGCCACACCCGCATGGCCACGGAGAGCGCCGTGACGACCGGCGGCGCCCACCCGTTCTCCACCGGCCCGGACGAGTGCCTGGTCCACAACGGCTCGCTCTCGAACCACAACGACCTGCGCCGCCGCCTGCGGCGGGAGGGGCTCGCGTTCGCCACCGAGAACGATTCCGAGGTCGCGGCCGGCTACCTCACCTGGCGCATGCGGGAGGGCGCCTCCCTGCGGCAGGCCCTGGAGGCGAGCCTCTCCGACCTCGACGGCTTCTTCACCTTCGTGGTCGGCACGCGGGACGGCTTCGCGGTCCTGCGCGACCCCATCGCCTGCAAGCCGGCCGTGATGGCCGAGACGGACGCCTACGTGGCCTTCGGCTCCGAGTACCGGGCGCTCGCGGGGCTGCCCGGGATCGGGGGCGCCCGGGTGTTCGAGCCCGAGCCCGCCACGGTCTACGCCTGGGAGCGGACCTGATGCCGCGCTTCGACCTGCGCCAGGAGGGCCTGCGGGCGCTCAACCGCAGCCTCCACGCCCTCGCGCCGGACACCAACGCGACGCACTGGACCGTGACCGGCCCGGACGGGGCCCACGCGGTCGCGGCCGGGCTCGACCTGCCCATCAGCGTCGAGATCGAGGGGCACGTCGGCTACTACTGCGCCGGCATGAACAAGCGCGCGCAGGTCGTGATCCACGGCAGCGCCGGGACCGGCGTCGCCGAGAACATGATGAGCGGCCTCGTGCACGTGCGGGGCGACGCGGGCCAGTCCGCCGGCGCCACGGCGCATGGCGGCCTCCTGATCGTCGACGGCAACGCGGGCGCGCGCTGCGGCATCTCCATGAAGGGCGTCGACATCGTGGTGAAGGGCTCGGTCGGCCACATGTCGGCCTTCATGGCCCAGGCCGGCACCCTGACGGTGCTCGGCGACGCCGGCGAGGCGCTCGGCGATTCCCTGTACGAGGCGCGCCTCTACGTGCGCGGCGCGGTCCGGAGCCTCGGGGCCGACTGCGTCGAGAAGCCGATGCGCGCCGAGCACCTCGCGGAGCTCGCCGGCAAGCTCGCGGCGGCGGGCCTCGCCGGGGCGGTCGAGGCGCGGGAGTTCCGCCGCTACGGCTCGGCCCGGCGCCTCTACCACTTCCACGTCGACAACGCCGGAGCCTACTGAATGAGCGACGAGCCCCGCGCTCCCCGGACGGCGCCCCGGACCTCCGCGACCTTCACGCCCGAGGTGATGGCCGAGATCCGGCGCGCCGCCGCCACGGGCATCTACGACATCCGGGGCGCGGGCGCGAAGCGTCCCCTGCCGCATTTCGACGACCTGCTGTTCCTGGGCGCCTCGATCAGCCGCTACCCCCTGGAGGGCTACCGCGAGCGCTGCGGCACCGAGGTGACGCTCGGCGCCCGCTTCGCCGGCAAGCCCCTGCGCCTGCGCACGCCGATCACCATCGCGGGGATGAGCTTCGGCTCGCTCTCGGCCCAGGCCAAGGAGGCGCTCGGCCGCGGCGCCACCCTGGCGGGCACCTCCACCACCACGGGCGACGGCGGCATGACGCCCGAGGAGCGGGCGCACTCGCGCACGCTCGTCTACCAGTACCTGCCCTCCCGCTACGGCATGAACCCGGACGACCTGCGCCGGGCCGACGCCGTCGAGGTGGTGGTCGGCCAGGGCGCCAAGCCCGGCGGTGGCGGGATGCTGCTCGGCCAGAAGATCACCGAGCGGGTCGCCGGCATGCGCACCCTGCCGCCCGGCATCGACCAGCGCTCGGCCTGCCGCCACCCGGACTGGACCGGACCGGACGACCTCGAGATCAAGATCGGGGAGCTGCGCGAGATCACCGACTGGGAGAAGCCGATCTTCGTCAAGGTGGGCGCCTCGCGCCCCTACTACGACACCGCGCTCGCCGCCAAGGCCGGCGCCGACGTGGTGGTGCTCGACGGGATGCAGGGCGGCACCGCGGCGACCCAGGACGTGTTCATCGAGCATGTCGGCCTGCCGACCCTGGCGGCGATCCGGCCGGCCGTGCGGGCGCTGCAGGACCTCGGCCTGCACCGGCAGGTCCAGCTCGTGGTCTCGGGCGGCATCCGCTCGGGGGCGGACGTCGCCAAGGCGCTGGCGCTCGGCGCCGACGCCGTCGCCATCGGCACGGCGGCCCTGATCGCGCTCGGCGACAACGACCCGCGCTGGCAGGCCGAGTACGAGGCGCTCGGCACCACGGCGGGGGCCTACGACGACTGGCACGAGGGCAACGACCCGGCCGGCATCACGACGCAGCGCCCCGAGCTGGCGGGCCGCCTCGACCCGGTGCAGGGCGGCCGGCGCCTCGCCAACTACCTCGCGGTGATGACGCTCGAGGCCCAGACGATCGCGCGGGCCTGCGGCAAGAGCCACCTGCACAACCTCGAGCCCGAGGACCTCGTGGCGCTGACGATCGAGGCCGCCGCCATGGCGGGGGTGCCGCTCGCCGGCACCGACTGGGTGCCGGGCCGGACGCCCTGACGGCGCACGGGGGCCGCGCGCCCCGCCCGGCGCGCGGCCCTTTTCTTGGATGCGGGCCTGCCGGCCGGGCGGGGCCCGGCAGCCGGAGGGGAGCGCGGTCGCGATGACGCTGGATCTGGAGCAGGCCGCCGCGGAGCGGGGCATCAAGTACTTCCTGATCTCCTACACCGACCTGTTCGGCACGCAGCGCGCCAAGCTCGTGCCGGCGGCGGCGATCCGCGGGATGGCCCGGGACGGGGCGGGCTTCGCCGGCTTCGCGACTTGGCTCGACATGAGCCCGGCCGACCCGGACCTGTTCGCCGTGCCCGATCCCGACGGGCTGATCGCGCTGCCCTGGAAGCCCGAGGTCGGCTGGCTCCCGGCCGACCTCAGGATGGCGGGCGAGCCGGTCGCCCAGGCGCCGCGCACCCTCCTCAAGCGCCTCGTCGCCGAGGCGGCCCGGGACGGGCTCAGCCTCAAGACCGGCGTCGAGTGCGAGTTCTTCCTGATCGCTCCGGACGGCAGCGGGCCCGCCGACGCCGCCGACCGCCAGGTCAAGCCCTGCTACGACCAGTCGGCCCTGATGCGCCGCTACGACGTGATCACCGAGATCTGCGACGCCATGCTGGCGCTCGGCTGGGGCCCCTACCAGAACGACCACGAGGACGCGAACGGCCAGTTCGAGATGAACTGGGACTACGCCGACGCCCTGGTGACCGCCGACCGGCACGCCTTCTTCAAGTACATGACCCGCTCGATCGCCGAGAAGCACGGCCTGCGCGCGACGTTCATGCCCAAGCCGTTCCCGGACCTGACCGGCTCCGGCTGCCACGCCCACGTCTCGCTCTGGCGGGACGGGCGCAACCTGTTCGCCGACCCGGCCGACCCCCTCGGCCTGTCGCAGGCCGGCTACCACGTCATCGGCGGCATCATGCAGGCGGCCGACGCGATGGCGGCAATCACCAACCCGACGGTGAACTCCTACAAGCGCCTCAACGCCCCGCGCACCGCCTCGGGCGCGACCTGGGCGCCCAACACCGTGACCTACACGGGCAACAACCGCACCCACATGATCCGCATCCCGGACGGCGGGCGCTTCGAGCTCCGCCTCGCGGACGGGGCCGTCAACCCCTACCTGCTCCAGGCCGTGATCCTGGCCGCCGGCCTCGACGGCCTGCGCCACGGCCGCGACCCGGGCCCGCGGCTCGACCTCAACATGTACACCCACGGCCACACCGTGGAGGGCGTGAAGCGCCTCCCCCTCAACCTGCTCGACGCGCTGCGGGCGCTCGAGGCGAGCCCGGTGCTGAACGAGGCGCTCGGCGCCTTCGTGCCGAGCTACCTCAAGCTCAAGACCGAGGAGTGGAACGCCTACGCGGCCCACCTGACCCAGTGGGAACGCGACACCACGCTCGACTGCTGACGGGCCGGCCGGGACGCGCCCGCGCCCGCGCCGGCACGGCGGCACGGCGGCGCGGCGGCGCGCGGGCGATTGACGAGTGTTCGTGGTTCCCTCCAAGCTGCGCCCCGCGCGGCCCGGGACGGCCGGAGGATGGGAGAACGCCACCGTCGGTCCGGGGCCGCCGCGCGCGGCGGCGCGAGGACCATCCACCACCGCACCGGCGAGGCGGGCAGGAGCCCCGGGCCTGCGGCGCGCGCCGACGAACCCGCAACAACGATAAAACCTGGAGGAAACAACGATGCTCAGCAGGAGACGTTTTCTGGGCGGCGCCACGATCGGGGCCGCCGCGGTCTCGGGGGGCCTCCTCGACTGGGCGCAGGCCTGGGCGCAGGAGCAGCCGTTCAAGCCGGAGCCCGGCGCGCGCCTGACCTTCCTGCGCTGGGCGAAGTTCCTTGAGGCCGAGGACCGCGCCACCCGGGAGAACATCGCCGCCTTCAGCAAGGCGACGGGCGTCGAGGTCATCGTCAACAACGAGTGGCAGGACGATATCCAGCCCAAGGCGGCGGTCGCCGCCAACGTCGGCTCGGGACCGGACGTGGTCTGGGCGCTGCACACGACGCCGCATCTCTTCCCGGACAAGCTCCTCGACATCAGCGACGTGGCCGAGTACGTCGGCGGCCGCTACGGCGGCTGGTATCCGCTGATCGAGGAGTACGGGCGCAGCAAGGGACGCTGGATCGGGATCGCCAACGTGGTGATCGGCGTGCTGCCGGTCTACAGGCCGTCCCTCGTCAAGGCCGCGGGCTTCGACGCGTTCCCGCAGGACACCGACGGGCTCCTGCGGCTGTGCCAAGCCCTCAAGGCCTCGGGCAAGCCCGCGGGCTTCGCGTTCGGCAAGGCGCCGAGCGACGGCAACTCCTTCCTGCACTGGCTGCTCTGGGCCCACGGCGGCAAGGTCACGGACGAGGCCGGCCGCTCGACCATCAACAGCCCGGAGACGCTGCGCGCCATCGACTACGCCCGCGCGCTCTACGCCTCCTTCATCGACGGGACTGCCGGCTGGAACGACGCGACCAACAACCAGGCCTTCCTCGGCCAGAACATCTCGCTCACGAACAACTCCGTGTCGATCTTCGGCAAGGCCCGCGCCGACAAGATGGCCTTCGCGGACGACATCGACCACGCGGCCTGGCCGGTCGGGCCGGCCGGCGGCGCGGCCGAGTTCCACCTCGTCTACCCGTTCATGGTCTTCGCCTACACGAAGTACCCGAACGCCGCGAAGGCGCTGCTCGCCTTCCTGATGGAGCGGCCGCAATACGAGAAGCTGCTGGAGGGGTCGGCCGGCTACGTCAGCCAGTCGCTGAGGGGCTACGAGTCGAGCCCGGTCTGGGCGAAGGACCCGAAGATCGCCCGGTTCAAGGACGTCGCGGCCCGGGGCAAGCCCGCCTCCTGGCCCGGGCCCCTGGGCAGCGCGGCCGCCGGGGTGCTGGCGGATTACGTCGTCATCGACATGTTCGCGGAGGCCGTCACGGGGAGCGCGAGCCCGAAGGACGCGGCCGCCAAGGCCGACAAGCGGGTCCAGCGCCACTACCGGGCCTGACGCAAGCCCGGGGATGCGGCGCTCCGGCCAGGGAGCGCCGCATCCCCGCCCCCTCTCTCGCAGCGGATGGATCCCGTGACTGATCGCCCGACGCTCGGCTTCATCGGCATCGGCCTGATGGGCGAGGCGATGACGCGCCGCCTCCTCGACCGGGGCTGGACGGTGACGGTGTGGAACCGGGAGCCCGGGAGGCTCGACACCGTGGTGCCGTACGGCGCCAGGGCGGCGGCGTCCCCGGCGCGGGTCGCGGAGGCCAGCGACGTCGTCCTGGTCTGCGTCCTCGACACCGACGCGGTGCAGGCCTGCGTCTTCGGCCCGGACGGCGTCGCGCAGGCGCGGCCCGCCCCCGCTCTCCTGGTCGACTTCTCCACCATCGACCCGGAGGCGACGCGGCGCTTCGCGCAGGCGCTCGGGGGCACGGGCTGGATCGATGCCCCGATCTCCGGCGGCCCCGACGCCGCCCGCGACGGCAGGATGACCGTCATGGCGGGCGGGTCCGAGACCGACCTCGCCCGCGTGCGGCCGGTCCTCGCGGACCTCGCCGGCAACGTCACGCGGATGGGCGGGGTGGGGGCCGGCCAGACCACGAAGATGATCAACCAGGCCATCGTGGGAGCGGGGTTCGTCGTGATGGCCGAGGCGCTCGCGCTCGCCGAGCGGGCCGGGATCGACGCGGCCGCCCTGCCGGCCTGCCTGGAGGGCGGCTTCGCCGATTCGAGCCTCCTGCGCCGGCTCTACCCGCAGATGCAGGCCCGCGCCTTCGACCCGCCGAAGAGCTACGCGCGCCAGCTCCTGAAGGACCTGAGGTCGCTCGGCGCCTTCGCGCAGGGGCTCGGGCTCGACCTGCCGATGGCGGGGGCGGCGCAGGCGCAGTACCGGGCCCACGTGGAGGCGGGGAGCGGCCTGCGCGATTCCGCCTCCATCATCGACCTCTACCAGGCGCGCGACCCCCAGGCGCGCGACCCCGGCCCGGCCGGCTGAGGCGGCGCGCCCGGCGCCCGGGCGCTGCTCAGGCCGGCGCGCGGGCCGCGAAGTCCTGCTCGAACTCCGAGAGCTCGGTCGGGTTGAGGTCCGACACGGCCCAGAACGTCAGCCCGGCCTGGACCCAGCGCAGCAGGCTGTAGCCCTCGCGCGAGGTGCGGTCCCGGCGCAGGCCGCCCGGGGCCGCCGTGCCCGGCCAGATGAAGAGGTTGATGACGTGGTCCCGGCGCCGGTAGACGAGCGCCGCGACCACCCGGCCGTTGATGTAGTCGAGGCGCCCGCCGACGAGCGAGAACCCCCGGTCCGCCAGGTCGACCACGGGGGGCGCGAAGTCGAGCCTGCCCGCGAACCACGGCTTGACGCCGTGCTGGTCGGAATTCGTCACGTCGGTCAGGTGGGCGGCCAGGAGCGAGCGCACGTGGCCGGAGACCAGCTCGTCGGGGAGCGGCGGCTCGCCGGGCTCGAGGCCGCGGGGCAGGACGGCGAACACGGCCAGGCAGGCCGCGAGGGCGAGGGCGAGGCCGCCCCGCGCCCCGCCGATGCGCCGCAGGACTCCGCTCCTCACGGATCCGCCCTCCCTGGGCGGCCGGCCCGGGGGAGCCGTCCGGGCTGCCAGGGGTGCCGGGGCGGCCGGGGCGCCCGCCGCCTCGGCCGCGATGGCGGCGGCCAGGCGCTCCCGCAGCGCGTCGGGCGCGCGGTGGCGCAGCCCGGGCTGCCGGCGCTGCTGCCGCTCCGCCCGCAGCCGGGCGTACGCCTCGGCGCAGGCGCAGCAGCCCTCCAGGTGCGCCTCGACCCGCAGGGCGTTCGACGCGTCGAGCTCGCCGTCGAGGAGGCCGTGCAGCAGGAGCGCCTGGTCGGGGCAGGGTTCCTGGCGCGGCGCGTGGGGCGCGGTGGTCATCGGAATGCGTGCTCCCTGCCCGGACCGGATCCGGGCGCATCGGTGCCGAGGAGGCGTTGCCACGAGGCCCCGAACATCGTCCGCGCCCGCGCCAGGCGCGACATCACCGTGCCGATCGGCACGCCCGTGATCTCGGCGATCTGCCGGTAGGAGAGATCCTCCATCTCGCGCAGGACGAGCGCCTCCCGGAACGGCTCCGGCAGGGTCTCGATCAGGGTCCGCACGGCCGCGGCCTCGTCGCGCCGCAGCAGGGCGGCCTCCGGCGTCACGGCCTCCCGGTCCCAGGGGTCGCCCGCGGGCTCGTCCGTGCCGCCGTCGGCCCGCACCGCCGGCGCCCCCCCGGCCTTCGAGCGCGCCGCCGCCCAGGTGAGGAAGCAGTTGCGCACGATGGCGAGGAGCCAGGCCCGGGCATCGCCGCCGCGGTAATCCTCGAAGCTCCGCAGGGCCCGCAGGACGGCGTCGTGGACGATGTCCTCGGCGCAATCCCGGTCGCGCGCGAGGTAGCGCGCGAAGGTGTAGGCCGCGTCGAGGTGCGGCATCACCGTGTCGTTGAACCGTGCCGCGGCGTCGGCCATCAGCACCCGGCCTCCCGCAGGGGCGACGCACGGGCGGCGGAGTCCGGCGGTGCCCCCCGGGCCGGCGCGGCCGCCGCGGTGCGCTCCGGAGCGGCCGCGAGGGCACCGAGCAGGCAGGCGTAGAGGAGGAGACCCATGGCGGCATCGGCCCACGACACGGCGTGGTCGCCCGGATGGTAGGACGATCCGCCCTCGTCCCGCCAGTCCCGGCCGGGTCCCCGGGACGGGCGCCTCACGGCGCCCGCCCGGCGCCGTCCGGCGCGGCCTGCACCACCACCGTGGCGACCATGTGGGGGTGCAGGGAGCAGAAGTAGCGGTAGGTCCCCGCCCGCTCGAACGTCACGGCGAAGCGGTCGTCGGTGTCGAGCGCCCTGGAGCGAAAGCTCTGGTCGTTCGCCACGACGGTGTGGGGGATGTCGTCGCCGTTGACCCAGGTCACCCGGGTCCCCGCCGCGACGGTCAGGACCGCGGGCGAGAACGTGAAGTTGTCGATCCGCACCTCGGCCGCGGGCGGCTCGGCGGCGGTCGCGGGCGACTCGGCGGCCGCCGCGGTCGGCTCGGCCGCCGCCGCCGCCGCCGGGGCGGCCGGGC
>NZ_QOWC01000255.1 GCF_003574465.1 Methylobacterium crusticola | reverse complement strand
AAAATGCGTTAACCCGGATTCCTAGCCCTGCGCCGGCGCCGCCCCGGGCGCGCCGGCGCGCTTGGGTCGCAGGGCGGGCGGACGCCGGCGCGCACGGGTCGCGCTCGCCGGGGGGTGGCCGGCGCCCCATCTGTGGAGGCGAGACGAGGGGCGGCGCGGGAGCGCGGAAGTGGGGCGGCGAACCCGGCGCTGGCGCGACGACGATCCCTCCACCCACGGGCCGCCCCGTGCGGAGGCGGTGGTCTGCCCCCTGTGCGAGCGGCCGATCCCGCCCGGCGCCCGCCAGAGCCGGCACCACCTGACGCCCAAGCTGAAGGGCGGCACCCACGGCGGCACGGTGCGGCTCCACCAGGTCTGCCACTCGGCGATCCACGCCCGCTACAGCGAGGCCGAGCTCGCCCGGCGGCTCTCCGACGTCGCGAGCCTGCGCGGGGACCCGGAGATCGCCCGCTTCCTCGACTGGGTCCGCACCAAGCCCGACGACTTCCACGCGGCGACCCGGATGACGCGGGTGCGGCGCGAGACGCGGCGCCCGCCGCGCTGACGCTCGCCCGCAGGGTGAACCACTCCTTGCGGCCAGGCTCGCAAATCGAGCGGTCCGGCTTCTCCGGCTCTTTACGGGTCGCGGCTATAGCCGGAAGACCGCCCGTGGAGACGCACGATGCCCGCCCGCCCGAATCGCGAACCCGCCCTCTCGGTCCGGCCGGACGACCCGGTGCGGGCCGCGGCCGCGCGGCCGGATTCCGGCCGCCTCGCCTGGGTCGACGTGGCCAAGGGCCTCTGCATCATCCTGGTGGTGATGATGCACGCGACCCTCGGCACCGGGGAGGCGATGGGGGGCGAGGGCGCCCTCCACCACGTCGTGGCCTTCGCCAAGCCGTTCCGCATCCCGGACTTCTTCCTCCTGTCGGGCCTGTTCGTCGGGCGCGTGGTCGACCGCGACTGGCGCCTGTTCGCCGACCGGCGCATCGTCCACTTCGCCTACTTCTACGGCCTCTGGCTGGTGATCCAGTCCGCCGCGAAGTACGGGCAGGTGACGGAGGGCGGCGGGATCGGCGCCTTCCTGGCCCACCTCGCCCACGGCCTCGTCGAGCCCTACTCGACCCTGTGGTTCATCTACCTGCTGGCCGTGTTCTCGGTCGCCGTGAAGCTCCTGCGCCGGCTGCCCTGGCCGCTGCTGCTGGCCGGCGCGGTCCTGCTGCAATCGCTCCCGATCGAGACCGGCTCGACCCTGGTCGACGAGTTCTGCGCCCGCTTCGTCTACTTCGTCGGCGGCTTCCTGTTCGCGCCCCGCATCTTCGCCCTCGCGGACGCGGCGCGGGCGCGCGCCGGCCTCGCGCTCCTCGGCCTGTGCGCCTGGGCCCTGGCCGAGGGCGCCCTCGCCTTCACGCCCTCGGGCGTCGCGGGCTACCCGACGCTGGCGAGCCTGCCGGGCGTGAGCCTCGTGCTGGGCGCGGCCGGCGCCCTCGCGATCGTGGCCGGGGCGGTCCTGCTGACGCGGGCCGGGGGGCCCGTCACGGCGGCGCTGCGGACCTGCGGCGAGCGCTCGATCGTGATCTACCTCGCGTTCTTCCTGCCGATGGCGGCGACCCGCACGGCGCTGGTGCGCACCGGGCTCGTCGACGACGTCGGGGTGGTCTCGGCGCTCGTCACCCTCGCCGCCGTGGTGGTGCCCCTCGGGATCGAGCGGCTGGTGCGCCACACCCCCGCCCGCTTCCTGTTCCGCCGCCCGGCCGCCTTCCACATCGCGGGCGAGCGGCCCGGGGCGGCGCAGCCCCTCGGCCGGGTGCGCAGCGCCTGAGCGGAGCGCCGGGTCCGCCCCGCGGCGGGCCCGTTTACGGAATGGGAGCACATCTGACCTAGGGTCAATCCGGTCGGGCGCCGGAGCAGCCGAGGGTCACGTGAGACACTTCGCCTGGCGCGCGCGGGCGCCCGGGTGGCGCGCCCTCGGCCTCGCGCCGATGCTGGCCCTGCCCCTGCTCGTGCCGCTGAGCCCGCGCGCCGGGACCGTCGCGGTGGTCGGCGCGCCCTGGGGCGGATCGGCCGGGACGGTGGCAATCATTGCGCGGGCGGGCGGCGCGATCCTGCGGCCGGGCGGCCTCGGCAACGTGGTCGTCGCCCGCTCCGACCTCCCGGACTTCGTCGCGCGGCTCTACGCGGCCGGGGCCTGGCTCGTCCTCGACCCGGCCGGGGCGGGCGGCTGCGCGCCGCCGGCGCCGTCGCGTCCTCCCTCCTCCCTCGCATCGGGCGAACCATGATCGACCTCGACGCCTTCCGCCGCGCCTACGCGCGGTTCCTGATCGGCTTCCTGTGGGCCAACGTGCCGGTCGCCGGGCTGGCGGCCTCCGGCGGGCCCGTCCTCGTGGCGGTCGCCGCCTCCTCCTCCCTGGCCGGGGCCGCGACCCTGTCGTGGTGGCGCGACCCGACCGGGACCTGGACCCGGGCGATGACGAGCGTCGCCCTCGTCGGCATGGCGGCGGTCCTGGTGTTCGCCCTCGCGGGCCATCCCTGGCAGATCGACCTGCACATGTACTTCTTCGCCTGCCTGGCGGTGCTGGCCGGCTGGTGCGACGGGCGCGTGATCCTCCTCGCGGCGGCGACGACGGCCCTGCACCACCTCGCCCTCAACCTCGCCCTCCCGGCCCTGGTGTTCCCGGGCGCCGCGGGGGGGGACCTCGCACGGGTGCTGCTGCACGCCGCGATCGTGGCCGTCGAGGCCGGGGTGCTGGTCTGGATCTGCCGGACCATCGCGCGCTCCTTCGCGGCGCTCGTCGCCTCGGAGCGGGACGCGGTGGCGGGCCTGGAACGCATGCGCCAGCTGGAGGCGGTGGCCGAGCGCGAGGCGCGGGACAGCCGGGAGCGGGCGTGCGACCTCGAGGCGAGCCTCGAGCGCATGCGCCAGCTCGAGGCCGAGGCGGCCGCCATGCGGGCCGGCGCCGAGCAGGTCCGGCGCCAGGAATCGGCCCGGGTCGCCGACGGCTTCGAGCAGGCGGTCGGCGGGATCGTCGCCCAGGTCCGGACGGCCTCCGCGGAGCTTCGCCGCGCGGCGCACGGCATGACCGAGGGCGCCGGCCGGACCGCCTCGGGCTCCGCGTCCGTGGCGGCCGCCGCCGCCCGGACGGCCGGCGACGTCGACGCCGTGGCGGCCGCCGCCTCGGAGCTCGGCGGCACCGTCCGGGAGATCGGGCGCCAGGTCGGCCAATCGGCGGACCTCGTCCGGTGCGCCCTGACGGAGGCCGGCGAGACCGCCACCCTCGTCGGCGAGCTCAGCGCCGCGGCCGGCCGGATCGGCGACGTGGTGGGGATGATCTCCACCATCGCCGGGCAGACGAACCTGCTCGCGCTCAACGCCACGATCGAGGCGGCCCGGGCCGGCGAGGCCGGGCGCGGCTTCGCGGTCGTCGCCGCCGAGGTCAAGCAGCTCGCCGCCCAGACCGCCCGGGCCACCGGCGACATCGCCGAGCAGATCGGCCGCATGCAGAGCGCCACCGGCCTGGCCGTCGCGGCGATCGACGGGATCGGCGGGCGCATCCGGACGATCGACGCGGCCGCGGTGGCGGTCGCGGCCGCCACCGGGCGGCAGGGCGAGGCGACGCGCGAGATCGTCCGGGCGATCGGCGAGGCCGCCGCCGGGACCGGCGCGGTGACGCAGTCGGCCGAGGTCGTGGCGGGAGCGGCCGGCCAGGCCGGGGCCGACGCCGACCGGGTGCTCGCCTCCGCCTGCGCGATGGCCGAGGAGGCCGCGCATCTCGGCTCCGAGGTCGACCGCTTCCTCGCCACGATGCGGGCGGCCTGACGGGCGGGCCGGTCCCCGCCGCCCCCGGGACGCGTTGCCGCGCCCCGCGGGGCGTCGGGCCCGGGCCCTCGGGAAACCGCGGTAAGAGCCGGAAAACACTCGAGAATTTTTCGGTTAAGAGCCCTTAAACCTGCCTCATTTAACGTCTCTTCAGGACTCGTGCGGACCGGTTCGTCCGGGGTCGAGGGTAGTCTGAACGATGGCGAAGGGACGCGAGCGTGCCGGCCGGGTCGAGCCGAAATTCGACGCGGCCGAGGGCCGCTCGGATCCCTCGGCCCTCGACCTGCGCCTGTCGCGCAGCGATCGCGCGGGGGGCGGCGTGGCCAAGGCGAAGGCGGGTGCGCGGCCGGGCAGGGTCCCGGCCAGGGCGGGCGGCGGGCGCGCCGCGCCGGCGGGGCGGCGGCGCTCGATCCTCGGCCGCCTCGCCTACGGGGGGGTGATCCTCGGGCTGTGGGGGCTCGTGGCGCTCGCGGGCCTGGTGGCGTTCCACGCCTCGCAGCTGCCGCCCATCGACCAGCTCGCCGTGCCCAAGCGGCCGCCCAACATCGCCATCCTGGCGGCGGACGGCTCGCTGCTCGCCAACCGCGGCGAGACCGGCGGCCGCACGGTGGGGATCCGGGAGCTGCCGCCCTACCTGCCCCGCGCCTTCGTGGCGATCGAGGACCGGCGCTTCTACGGCCACATGGGCATCGACCCGATCGGCATCGCCCGGGCGCTCGGCCGCAACCTCACCTCGCGGGGCGTCGCGCAGGGCGGCTCGACCCTGACCCAGCAGCTCGCCAAGAACCTCTTCCTGACCCAGGAGCGCACCGCCTCGCGCAAGATCCAGGAGGCGATCCTGGCCCTGTGGCTCGAGCACAAGTACACGAAGGACGAGATCCTCGCGCTCTACCTCAACCGGGTCTATTTCGGCGCCGGCGCGTACGGCGTCGAGGCGGCGGCGCAGCGCTACTTCGCCAAGCCCGCCAAGGAGGTGACCCTCGCCGAGGCCGCCATGCTCGGCGGCCTGGTGCAGGCGCCCTCGCGGCTCGCCCCCAACCGCAACCTCGCCGCCGCGCAGGCGCGCGCCGCCCAGGTCCTGGCCGCCATGCAGGAGCTCGGCTTCGCCAAGCCCGCCGACGCGAAGCTCGCGCTCGCCCAGCCGGCCAGGCCCGCCCGGGCGGCGGGCGGCGGCTCGGCCAACTACGTCGCCGACCTCGTGATGGACGTGCTCGACGACTACGTCGGCAAGATCGAGACCGACGTCACCGTGCAGACGACCGTCGATCCGGGCCTCCAGGCCGTGGCCGAGCGCGCCCTCGTCGACGAGCTGAACCAGAAGGGCGGCCGCTTCAACGTCGGCCAGGGCGCGCTGGTGGCGATGCGGCCCGACGGCGCCATCCGGGCGCTCATCGGCGGGCGCGACTACGCCCAGAGCCAGTTCAACCGCGCCACCACGGCCAAGCGCCAGCCCGGCTCGGCCTTCAAGCCCTTCGTCTACCTGGCGGCCCTGGAGCGGGGCCTGACCCCCGACACCGTGCGGGAGGACGCGCCGGTCAGCATCAAGGGCTGGAACCCGGAGAACTACTCGCGCAACTACAGCGGCGCCGTCACCCTCCGGGACGCCCTCGCCCACTCCCTCAACACCGTGGCGGTGCGCCTCGGCCAGGAGGTCGGCCCCAGGGCGGTGGTGCAGACCGCCCAGCGCCTCGGCATCACCTCGGCGCTCCAGGCCAACGCCTCGATCGCGCTCGGCACCTCCGAGGTGACCCCGCTCGAGCTCGTCGGCGCCTACGCGGCCTTCGCCAACGGCGGCACCGGCGTGATCCCGTACGTCATCGCCAGCGTGAAGACCGTCGACGGCCGCATCGTCTACAAGCGCAGCCCCAACGGCCTCGGGCGCGTCATCGACCCGAGCACCGTCGGCATGATGAACGCGATGCTGCACGAGGTCTTCGTCAGCGGAACCGCCAGGAAGGGCGACATCCCGGGCTGGGACCTCGCGGGCAAGACCGGCACGAGCCAGGATTTTCGCGATGCCTGGGTGGTGGGCTTCTCGGGCACGCTCGTCGCCGGGGTCTGGCTCGGCAACGACGACGGCGAGGCGACGAAGCGCGTCTCCGGCGGCAACCTGCCGGTTGAGGTCTGGAACCGCTTCATGACCGCGGCGCTGCGGGCCGACAAGCCCGTGCCCCTGCCGGGCGCGGCCCGCTGGCGGCGCGGCAGCAACGCCGTCGCGTCGGCCTCGCCCGAGCCGACGATCGGCGGCATCATCGGCGACATCCTGGGCGGCGGCGCCCCGCCCCGCCCGGCCCCGCAGCCCGCCCGCACCGGCCCGACCCGCGAGGACAAGAACTTCCTCGAGCGGCTCTTCGGCCTCGGAGAGTGACCGGCGGGGCAGCCCGCCGTTCAACACCGCGGCGCAGGCCGCCTCCACGGTCATCCTGGGGAGCACGGGCGCCCCCGCCGAACGCCTCCTCGGCCGTGCTCGCCAAGCTGATCGAGGCCAAGTCCGGCCTGCTGACGCAGAAGGCGGAGCTCGACGCGACCGTGAGGTTCCTGACGGAGTTCAAGGGCACCGTCGGCACGCTGGGCGACTCGGCCACCACCGCGTCCGGGCAGCTCACCGCGATGAGCAACGCCTGGAGCATCCTCGGGGGGAACCTCGGCCACGTCGTGGGCTCGATCGACGGCGCCAAGACCTGTTCCGACCTGCCGATCGTGGTCCAGGCCTACCTCAACACGACCTCCTCGCAGTGGGACACGGTGCTGGGCAACGTCACGACCATCCAGGCTCAGATGGCGGGCGTGAAGGCCGTCAAGGTGCCGGGGAGCGGCGGCACCCTGGGCAAGCTCGACCTCGCCGCGGTGCAGCAGCTCCGCGCCGCCTGAGTCAGGGACGGGGCCGGCGCCCGCCAGCGGGCGCGGCCTCCCCGCCGCCGGGGAGACACCCGCGTTCCGAGGACGCCCGCCGCCCGGGCGGCCCGATCCGTGCCGGGCCCCCGGGCCGTGCTCCCCGTCGGGGCCTCGCCGGCGACGCGCCGGGTCCGGCCCGGGCCGGTCCCGGCGTGGCCCCGACGGGGCGTGACCGCCGCGGACGCGGGAACCGTCCGGCCGGCGCATTGACAGGCGAGGCCGATCCTGGCTCGTTCCGGCGCGGCCGGCAACGGCCGGCGCCGCGGGCCCCGCCTCCGCGGCGGCCCCGTCCCGATCCCGAGCCCGTGTCCCGATCCCTCGATCCTCCGTTCCCGGCGCCCGCCGCCCCGAAGGCTGCCCCGCCGCGCATCCGCGTCCCGGCGCTCTGGTCCGGCCGCCCGATGCGCGCCCGCCTGATGGTGGTGGTCGTCCTCATCGACGTGCTGGCGGCGGCGGTGTCGGGGGCGGTGATCGTCCTCAAGGCCCGCACCGCCACGCAGGTCGAGACCGCCGCCTCGATCGCCGTCGCCGAGCCGCTCGTCGCCGAGACGCTCCAGCTCCTCCAGGACGCGCCGGGGGCGGGCCTGTTCCAGACCCTGGCCCTGCGCTTCCGGGCCCTGCGCCACGTCCGGGTGGTGCTGGTCGACGCCGCCGGCCAGCCGGTCCGGACCGACGAGACCCTGATGCGCAAGGACGATGATCGGCGCCGCGCGCCGGCTTGGTTCGCCCGCCTGATCGCCCCGCCGGTGCAGCGCCACGAGGTGCCGCTCGTCCTGCGGGGCGCGCGCATCGGCACCGCCCTCGTCACCACCGAGCCCTCCGACGAGATCGACGAGGTCTGGGGCTACGCGCTCGCCCTCGGCCTCACCGGGCTCGCCCTCAGCCTCGCCATGCTGGCGATCCTCTACCTCGCCTTCGGGCGCGTGCTGCGCCCGCTCGCGGCCCTCGCCGCCGGCCTGACCCGGCTCGAGCAGCAGGATTACGGCGTCCGCGTGGAGCGGCCGGACACCCGGGAGCTCGCCGTCATCGCGGCCCGCTTCAACCGCCTCGCCGGCGCGCTCGAGGGCGCGCGGGCCGCCAACCGCCGGCTCAACCGCCAGCTCCTCACCGCGCAGGACGACGAGCGCCGCCGCACCGCCCTCGAGCTCCACGACGAGTTCGGCCCCTGCCTGTTCGCGCTCGAGGCGAACTCCTCCTCGATCGCCCGCATCGCCGGGACGCTCGAGGCGCCGGTGCGGGAGCGGCTGGCGCAGCGCACCGACGACATCTCGGCCATCGTCCGGCGCGTCCAGACCCTCAACCGCGGCCTCCTCAACCGCCTGCGCCCGGCGGGCCTCGGCCAGGTGCCCCTCGACCGCTGCCTCGACCTCCTGGTGCGCGACTGCGCCCGCCACAATCCCGGCATCGCGATCGAGGGCCGCTTCGAGGGCCTGCGCCCGAGCCACGGCGACCTCGTCGACCTCACCGTGTACCGCTGCGTCCAGGAGGCCCTCACCAACGCCCTGCGGCACGCCCGGGCCGGCCGCATCGCGGTCCGGGCGGCGCCGGCCCCGGACGGGGCGAGCCTGCATCTCAGCGTCGAGGACGACGGCGTCGGCGTCGGCGAGGCGCCCCGGCCGGGCCGCGGGCTCGCCGGGATGCGCGAGCGCGTCGAGGCCCTCGGCGGCACCCTCGCCCTCGACGGGCTCGCGCCCGGGACCGCCCTGCGGGTGAGCCTGCCCGTCGAGCCGGGCGCCGCCGAGGGGGCGACCGCGTGACCAGCGTCCTCGTCGTCGACGACCACCCGATCGTGCTCCAGGGCTGCCGGCGCCTCCTGGAGGATGCGGGCGCGGCGGTGCGCGAGGCGGGCGGGCTCGGCGCCGGCTACCGGGCGGCGCTGCGCCACCGCCCCGACGTGGCGGTGATCGACCTCGCCTTCCCGGGACGCGACCTCGGCGGCCTCGCGCTGATCCGGCGCCTCCGGGAGCGGGTGCCCGGGACCCGGGTGCTGGTGTTCAGCATGCACGCCGACCCGGACGTGGTCGCGCGCGCGCTCGCCGCCGGCGCCGTCGGCTACGTGCTGAAGGACGCGCCCGCGGGCGAGCTCGTGCGGGCCTACGAGCGGGTCCGGGCCGGGCGCCCCTACCTCGACGGCGCCCTCGCCGCCGCGGTGGCGCTCCTCGGGGCCGACCCGCGCCGGTCGGCTCTGGCCTCCCTGACCGCCCGCGAGCGCCGGGTGCTCGCCCTGCTGGCGCAGGGGCGGACCTACACGGCGATCGCCCGGGACCTGTCGGTCAGCTACAAGACGGTGACCAATGCCTGCGCGGCCCTGCGCCACCGGCTCGGCCTCGCGAGCCTGACGGAGCTGACCCACTTCGCGATCCGGCACGCGGACGACCTCGCCTGAGCCGGCCGGCCCCGCGAGCCTCGATCCCCGCGGGGGTGGGCGGCACCGCCGCGCGCCCCTGCTGCGGGACGGCACCGCGCCGCGCGGGGGAGCCCGGATCAAGCGGCATTCCGCGGCACGGCCAGGGTTTGACATGTAGTTTTTAGTTGTTCTAATTATGGTCTGGAACGGACGCCCCGCCCCGGGGCGCCGCGGAGGGACCAGGAATGGCGAGCACCCACGACGCGGCCTGCCAGAGCTGCCGCTACTTCGACGACCACGCGCTCAACGGGGCCGCGCCCCGGGGCGACGAGGGCCTGTGCCGCTTCAACCCGCCCGTGAGCCAGCCCGACCCCCACGGCCACGGCCTCTGGCCGGTCGTCGCCGCCGAGGATTGGTGCGGGCACTTCACGGTCGGGCAGATCCCGGCGGAGTGACGCCGAGGCGGGGGCAGGCGGCCCGCCGGCCTCGCCCCGGCCGCGCCCGGGGGCGCTAGGCTCCGCGTGTTTCGTCCGCCGCGGCGGGACGCAACATTGCGCCCGCCGAAAGGCCCGCGCCGGCGCGCGGGACGCAAAACCCCGGACACGTCCCCGCCCTATACCCCGGCCGCAAGAGAGCTCGGCACAAGAGCGGCGCGGAGGCGGACATGTTGGGCGTGGCGCGGATGATGCTGGTGAGTGCGATGCTGACGGTCGGCATCGTCGAGGTGGTGAAGCCCGGGGCCCCGGTCGCGGCCGGGCCCGCGCCCGTGGCGCTCGAGGCCCCGGCGATCGCGCCCATGGCGCTCAAGGCCCCGGCGGCCGCGCCGGCGGGCGCCGCGGCCTGCGGCGAGGCGGCCTGGCCCTACCGGCCCATCGCCTGCGTCCCC
>NZ_QOWC01000254.1 GCF_003574465.1 Methylobacterium crusticola | reverse complement strand
CCGGCGCCCCCGAACAGGACGTCGTTGCCGGCATTGCCGAACAGCGCATCGTTGCCCTCACCTCCGAACAGCACGTCGTTCCCGGCTCCGCCCGAGAGGTAGTCCTGACCGAGGCCGCCGAACAGGCGGTCGTCGCCCGTCTCGCCGAACACGCTGTCGTTGCCGGCATCGCCACTCACCAGGTCGTTGCCGGTGCCGCCCAGGACCGCGTCGTTGCCGTCGTCGCCGAAGACGCTGTCGTCGTCGTCGTCGCCGTAGACGGCATCGTCGCCCGCGCCGCCGTGCACGACGTCGTTGCCGAAGTCGCCCGACACGAAGTCGCCGCCCTCGCCGCCATCGACCAGGTCGTTGCCGCCCTGACCGGAGATCCGGTCGCGGCCGACACCGCCGAGCAGAACGTCGTCGCCTTGCTGGCCGAATATCTTGTCATCGCGGGAACTGCCCGACAGCGCATCCGCGCCGTCCGTGCCGAGTATCAGGAGCGGCGAGACGTTCCCGGCCGCGTCTGTCTGCGTGGCAACGAGAAGGTGCGTGCCGCCCCCGACCGAGGCCGCATCGAACGTCGTCGAGAACGGCCCTCCATCAATGCTGTAGGAGAGGAAGCCGCCGGTCTCGACCGGGACGACCGCGATCTCCGGATTCCTGATGTAGTTGGGGGCTTCCGGCGCGATCGTATCGACCGACAGGATGCCGGTCGGATTGCTGGCAAGTGCCGCCAGGTCGGCGCTGTTGCCGGCGGCATCTCTCACGGCCGCTCCATTCAGCACCGAATCGACGACGGCGAGATCGTCCGTGTTCTCACCGGTCGATGCAGTGTACTTGAAAGCCAGGACGGTAGAGGACGAACTCGCCGGATCGTAGACGGCGATCCCGCCATCATTCAGTCTCAGTGTCAGCCCTTCACCGGCTATGGTCACAGCCTCCGACATTTCCGCGAAAATCGTGACGCTTTCTCCCGCCGCGAGACTGCCGTCGTTGGTGCCGTACGTGACCGCGACGACGCTGGGATCTACGGTGTCGACCGGGGGCGCCGCGATGATGCTCAAGAGCGCATTGACCAGATCGTCGTTCGTCGGCGCAGTCAGAAGGGAGCCGCCATTGGCATCGGCGATGGCCTTCAAGGCCGATGTGTCGGTTCCTGTGGGGCCGGTAAATATCGTATATATCTCTACTTTCGCAGTCGTGCTGTCCGTCGCGATCGGATTGTCCGACAATGGCGTTTCGGTACTTGGAGGCGCATTCGGATCCCCGGGGTCGCTTCTTCCTGAGGCCGCAGCCGTCACGCCCGGAACGGTAAGATCAAAACTATCCAATGACCCACCGGCGCCCCGCAGTGAGGCACCCGACGAGATCGTTGCTCCTATATTCTGCGCAAGACTTGAGACCACACCGGCAATCGCGCCATCCTTCGCCGGCGCGTCCGTGAACAAAGCTATCCGCAAAATGCCTGCGCTTCCTCTCCATGCTCCCATATGGCCATCCAATGCCACACGAAGTCCATCGTAGGCAGTTTCAGGTATATCGCCGCCGCCACCTACGGTGATGCGGTTGATGGCAGCTTGTGCAGCGGCTTTGCGGTCAGCGAAGGAATCCTGGTCCGTGAACGGAAGCAGGACTGACGATGGCTCCCCGTTCGTCGTGTCCTTGAAGCCGACAACGCCGATGCGCGCGTCGGCATTGCCGCTGGCAAAAGCTTTGTCGATCAGGGCAGACGCATTCGCTTTAACGCTGTTGATCGACGATCCCATGCTCCCGGTCGTGTCGATCACAATCCCAAAGTCAGTTTGAAACGTAAGACCGTTTTTCTTCAGATCAAACACCTTCTGGCCGGCAACCGGCGTGTCGAATTGGATTTTCTCGATATTCTTCAGGGTATCTGTTCCGGAATCCTTGGCGCCCCTCACGTTGCGCACCGTCCAAGACCCGTTCACATTCTGTTTTATATCGTAATCCAGCGGTGAATTGAAGTAGACAGCAACATCACTGGTCCCGTCTCCGCCATCTAGATTATCATCCCCACCATCACCGTACAAGTAGTCGTTCCCGGAGCCGGATTGTAGAGTGTTGTTGCTCTTGTCGCCTATCAGCAAATCTTTCGTCGCCAACGCGTTCGCCGAATTGAAATTGCCGGAAGGGGCATATTTTGAGCCCGTTATGACTGTAACGGCGGCATCGATTGCCGTTCCATTCGTGTATTGAAAACCTAATTTGTGATACAAGCCCGAGTCATCGTACGCAATATACGATACTTGTTCATCGACACCAAGATCTTTATAGATCTTGTTCACTAGGCTGACGTTGTCACCTTTGTAATCAGGTTTCGCAACATTGTAATTGTCGGAAGTGCTACCTAAAGCATGTCCTAATTCATGGACCAATGCAGTAAGCAATGTGTCTTTGACGGCAGTTCCCTTGTCGCTAATGTAGGTCGCATTTGTCAGGAAAGCCAAATCGATTTCGACGCGTCCTGTATTCAGGCGTGCCTGGAACGCATTTGCAACATAGGTGACGTCGATCGTGTGACTTGGATCGGCGAGCCAGTTGTCGAACAAGGTCCTGGCGTTTGGCGATCCGTCGTATGCGGTTTGCATCGCTCCCAATATGAGAGACTGGTCCGCGCCAGAGAACCCTGAAAACTGCGTCCTCGCCTGTACTGTGGTGAAAGGCATTTTGAGCTCCCCTTTACGGCATGTTGATGCGCAAGTTTTGTAGCTTGTCTGCGGTATAAACGTCCGCTATTGTTTTAAAATTCGAACTCCTTGAACTTTGCAAGTCCTGCCCGGCTAGAATATGCAATACCATCTCCGTGTATTGCATCAGTGCTTTTTCTCTCAATCGCTGGGCTGCCGACAGAGCTATAACTGAAAAAGACCCTCTGGTGCTTTGAGGTGAATGCGTAAACAGCCAAATCACATCGTCGGGTATCGATGAACGCAACTTGCTGATGGTTTCCGTACTGTCGGGCTTGTTGCCTTGTTGCAGCACCACGTCTTCGTACGCTTGTGCCCAATCCGCAAATGCACGTCCTTCTATCGGATCTGCGCGGTATCCCGCTGTTGCAACCGGGTTCGATATGACGGCCTGGTCAATCAGGAACTGACGCTCATTCCAGAGGAAGTAAATCTTCAAACCGCATGCAGGCGCGACTGTGCGAACCACTTTGACCCACGGTGAATCCACAAGAAATCCGGCACGGCTTGCGTCGAGGCGATCAATAAGCAGATTGATAATTTCGTCTGTGTCGCTGATGATCAACGGAGTTTGAATAAAAATCACGCCACTCGTCGGATTATTGCTATCTTTTTGGCTGCAAATCTCGTCAATTCTATATCTGATTTGGATTGTATTGCTAATTTCAGATACAAAGGTACGGAATAATGGGTCTTTAACTTCGCCAAGATTACTAACAATGTCTTTTAATGGAAATATTTTCTGAGTTTTTAATGTTTGTATCGCGACTGTGTCTGAGATTTGTATCATGGAAGAAGCATTGCATCCTGCAATTACGGCAAATGTACCAATGATGATCTTTAGCGACTTCCACTTAGAGATCATACTAACCGCTCGCATGTGCGGACAGTCGTATCTTAAGCTGCAATCGGCTGTCAATACGCGTACCGTCAATCAACAAATCAAGCTGACTTCGTATGTTGTAGCAAAGCAAATGTATGCAAATATTCAGTCATCTTCTTATTTTCCTCCTCAATAGAAATGATACGAATCGTGTTATGTATGATGTCGTTCTGTGGTTGTGTGCTAGCATATCTTTACATTAGTTAGCATTTGATCGCTGATTGCGATAGTCTGGGTCTTATTTGCTATTTTTGCATCGTTGTCGCTCGCATTCATGCTTGATCGAGCCTGGAGCGGAGGCGGGCGGTCTCTGCTGCCGGATGCAGGGCACCCTCGGCCGCGTCGCGCTCTACGGCGCGGCTGATGCCCGCCTCGATCTCCTCAGGGTCGCTGCGCGGGCGACGCCGGCTCGGGCGCGTGATGGACGCCCGTGTCGTTGCATCCGCCTGCGCCGGCATGGCCGTCCGGGCGGGTCGGCCGCGTCAGCGTCCCCGGACTCCTGCGGAACCACGCTCTCGGGGCCGATGACGCCGCTGCGGTGATGACGGCTCCGAGTGCCTGCGGGCTGCCGACGATCAATCCCTTCATCGTGGCGCCGTCACACGGGTTGCGATCTGGTCCAGCCTTGGGCTGTCAGTGCCCTGTCGTGGGCCTCTCAGCGGCTTCGAGCGGTGCTCGCCCGCCGGAACATGTCCCGTTCTGGTCTTCGTCTGTCCCCGGCCGGGAGACCGCGAGGGGCGATGTCAAGGGACGCACGGCCGCGGAGTCGCGGGACGTGCCCCCCGCCGATCATGCCGGCGCCGTTCTCGCGTCCGGCCGCCTCGTGGCGCCTCCGGCACGAAAAAGGGCCGCTCTTGCGAGCGGCCCGAGTAAGGGAGGAAACGCCCGTAGAGGGCATCCATAGATAAGCACGAAGTATGACGTCTTAATACAACTTATATTGCATTGCAAAAATATTTTCTGAACCCTTTGATAATCTTGGCCATCGACGGCAAAAAGGCCGCCGATCGAGCGGGACCTTGGGCCGGAGTCGGGGAGGGCAGGCTGGCGGGGACGGGCGCGGCAAGCCTCATGTCAGGCGCGCGGCCCGCGACGGGGCGGGAGCCGGCGGCGAGCGCGCTCGCGGATGAGGCCGTCGACCGGCGGCGGGTCCCGGGGCGCGCCCGGGAGGCCGCCCGGCTCGCCCGACGCCTCGCCGGGGCCGCCGGGCCTCAGGCTCCCGCCAGCCGGCATGCGATCCAGGCCTGCGCCTCGGCCGGATCCGGGAACGTGGGCTGGACGGGATCGTCGACCCGGCCGCGTCCCGCCTCCGGGAACCACGTCCCGGCCTCCGCGCCGTGCCGGTCCGAGCGGCGCACCAGCACGGCCACAAGGAAACCATCCGACGAGACCAACCGGCGCTCCGTGTCGCCGCCGCCCGTGGCAACCTGCACGGGCCGACGGTGAAGGCTCATGCCGCCTGTCGTTCCAGGTGGAGATAGGTGGGGTCGAACTCACAGAACCCGGTGAGTTCCCGCCAATCGTGGATCCGTAGCGTGCCGCCCACGATCGTCACCAATCCCTTCGTGCGCAATTCCCTCAGCACGCGGTTGACGTGCACGTTCGTCAACCCGAGCGCGTCGGCAATGTCCGACTGCGTGACAGGCAGCCGGTAGAGGTGGTTCTCGGCCAGGCCCACGGCCTTGAGCTTCAGGTACAACTCGCAGATCTGGTGCGCGATCGCCTGGCTCGCCGTGCGCCGCCCCATGCCGACCATCCACTCCCGGAAGATCGCCGCCTCCACCAGGGTGTCGCGCCAGAAGATCGCGGCGATGCGCGGGTGGCGCGCCGTCAGCGCGAGCACGCTGTGATGCGGGATGAAGGCGACCTTGGTCGAGGTCAGGGCGCACAGGCTGTGATCCATCGCCTTCAGGTTCAGGCTCTGGAGGTCTGGGATGTCGCCCGGGACGTGGAACGAGAAGATCTGCCGCTTGCCCTGGCTGATGAGCTTGTAGCGGCACGCCCAGCCTTCCAGGACGAGGCAGCACTGCGACGGGCGGTCGTCATCGCGCACGATGTCCTGGCCCGCCTTCAGGAGCCGGACCAGGGTGGGCAGGCCCGCGATCGCCCGCCGCTCCTCGGCGGACAGGTGGGCGATGCTCTCCAGCTTGCGGATGAGCATGTCCAGGGGATGGTCGGGAGCCCAAGTCATCGCAGCTTCCGCTCCGCCTTGCAGGTGGAAGCGCACGTCTCTCCCGGCCATCAGCACCTGTCCTGGAAAGGCTGATGATCGCAATAACCTAGCGTACAAGTTAATGGGACAAAACCGACATATGATGATTTATTGCAATTTTGCAGCATGATGTCGGGCAAGGAAGCGGGATCGGCCGAACGGCAACTGATGCAGGTCGTGGGACGCGGGCGGTTTTTCGGCCCGCGTTGCGGACCCGCAGGGCGCGAGCCGGCCGCCCCGGGGCCGGCTCGGCGCCACGAATGGCGAGGCGCGAGGCGGGCGCCATCCGGTGGCATCGGGAGAACGGCTCCGCCCCCGGTTGCGACCCCGCCGGCCGTCCCGAGCACGCCTCCCGAGGGGAGGGGCGGGGGTCGCCAGCGGGGCCTGTCGGCGAAGAAACGGGAACCGACCGTCGCACCCTGCACGGGCGGGACCGCGCCGGCTTTGATCCAGGTGAAACGCACCCGTGCAAGGCCTGCGTCGAAGCCTGTCGTCGCCATCATGGTCGATCCGAATCCTGCTGTATGTCGGTGTGGGCCGTCCCGGATCGGCCATAATCCCGCCCGTGCCGCCCGCGCGATGCGTGATCCCCGGACGGCATGGTGGGTCGAGATTGAGCCTTGTTCTCACTCAACGCTCGGCCCGCCCACTGCTTCTCCTCCAAAGACTTGAGGGAGGCCGACGGGCCTCCCTCGGCTTTTTTGCCGTGCGGCATGCCGGCTGCCGGCCGGCGCGACCCCCTCCGGCCGGAGCCGCGGCCGTGTCAGGCCGGTCCGCCGTCCGGCGCCGCGCCGTCCCCGCGCGGCGGCCTCGCCCCGAAGCGGTTCGGGCCCTCCGTTCCCGGACTCAGGATCGCCTTGACGGCGAGCGGAGGCCACAACATCCACCAGCCGGACCGATCGGCGTCGTGCAGCCGCCGCGCGGTGACCGACAGGAACGGCAGCGCGTGCACGATCTTCACGAGCAATCGGCAGAAGAAGAAATTCTTCCAGATCGTCGACAGGAGCAGGTCGCCCAGGTATGAGGCGGCGTAGATAAGAGCATACACCGCCCAGAACTTCGCGAAGACGGGGAAGGCCTCGCGACCCCGGAAGACCGCGTACTTGCGCATCGCCGCGACGTAGCCGGTCCAGAGCGTGTCGACGATGTCGGCGACCAAGTTCCTGCTGGACGACATCGACGCTCGCATCCCCGCCCGCCACGGCACTCGCCCGCGTCGGCCGCGCACGCGGCAAGGCCCGCCGATAGAGCGTATCGTGCCGCGGCTGGCAACCGGCCCCGGTTCTCGCCGCGCCCCGGTGCCGCCGGCGCGCCCGGCCGCCCCGGCGCAACGCCTCCCTCGACGGCTCAGCTTGACGGTCCGACGTGCGGCATGGATCGTTTCAGACGACGAATCAGGGGGATGGGGTGGCGCAGCGATTCTATTTTGATCTTGGCAACGAACGGACGACGATCCGCGACGACGTGGGTAGCAGAGCAGACGATCTCGATGACGCCGTCGAGCAGGCGCAAGCCGTCGTCGAGGAGATGCGCCGGAGCGGAGAGTTGGCGAGTTTTCTCGGTGACTGGTGGCTCACCATACGCATCGCGGACGGCAGCGTGCTCGCCACCATCCCGGTGAGCAGCCTGCTTGAAGCGGAAGAACAGAGAACAGGATATTCCTCCCGCTCCGCCCGGCTCAGTTCGTAAGGGTGCAGGAACCTGTCGCTTCATCTCGCGACTTGCCGTGCTTCTGTCGCGTGCCGGAACGACATTGCCGGTCCGCCTGGTTGCTTCAGGCCTCGTCATGTGGCTGCGCACGTGCATCTTGACATTGCTCTCCTGCACGTAGGGCGCGAGCGGGGGCGGGGCGCCGTCCCGTCCGGACGGAACCGGCCACCGTGCGCGTCGGCGGTCAGGCCGCGCGCGTCGGCCCGTGCGCGGGCTCAGGTGAGCGTCAGGTCGAGCTGCCCGCTCTCGGTGTCCCGTCCCATCTTGCGGTCGAGTGCGCCGAGGATCGGGGTCACCGTGACGCCGTGCATGAGGATGGAGACGAGCACGGTCAGGCCGGCGGTCGCCCAGAGCAGGTCCGTCCGCTCGAAGGCGGCATGCCCGGTGGCGAAGGAGAGGTAGTAGACCGTTCCCAGCCCGCGGATGCCGAAGAAGCTGACGACCGCGCGCTCGTCCCTGTGCCGGGCGCTGCCCAGCAGGCTGATCCAGCCGCTGAGCGGGCGGACCACCAGCAGGGCGAGGAGCGCGAAGGCGGCGGCCGGCCAGGTCACGGCAGCGAGCAGCCCTCCGCCGACGAGCACGGCGCCGAAGCCGACCAGGAGCACCATCATCAGGAGGCGTTCGAGCTCCTCGGCGTAGTCGTGCATCTTGCGATGGTAATCGTGCCCGCGGCTCGAGGAGCGCAGCGCCAGGGCGGCGGCGAACACGCCGATGAAGCCGTACCCGTCGACGGCCTGGACGCTCCCGTAGGCCACGCAGGTCACGCCGAGCGCCACGAAGCCGTCGCCGGTCCGGGACAGCTTCGACAGGTTCGGGAGATGGAAGGTCAGCCAGCCGAGCCCCCGGCCGATGACCGCCCCGAGAACGGCGCCGACGACGATCTTCCACACCACGTCGACCGCGAACCAGTGCGACCAGGACAGGCCGGCGAGGCCGCCGGTCCCCGCCATGGCGACGGCGAGGTTCACGAAGGGAAAGGCGAGCCCGTCGTTGAGGCCCGCCTCGGACGTCAGCGCGAAGCGCGGCTCGTCCTCGTGCGATTCGGCCGGGTGGCCGACCTGGACGTCCGACGCGAGCACCGGGTCGGTCGGCGCCAGCGACGAGGCCAGCAGCAGAGCGGCGGCGGCCCCGAGCCCGAGCAGGGCCGATCCCAGGGCGGTGAGGGCGAGGATGGTGAGCGGCATGCCGATGCCGAGCAGGCGCCAGGTCACGGCCCAGCGCTTCCAGCCGATCATGCGGTCGATCTTCAGGCCGGCGCCCATCAGCGAGATGACCACCACCGCCTCGGTGGCGTGCTCGATGAGCTTGAGGTGCGAGCCCGGATGGGGCGTCAGGTCGCCCAGCGCCGGAATGGCCGACAGGCCGGCGCCGATGCCGACGCAGAAGATGGGCAGGGACAGGGGCAGGGCCCGGAGCACCATCGGCAGCCATGCCGTCAGAAGCACCATGACGCCGAACCCGGCGACGACGAGGACATAGATTTCCATCTGCACAGCGAACCGCGTCGGCTTCGCCTCGTTCCTCGCGTCGTCGCGCCTGCGACCTTGAGAACATCCGAGGTTCCGCCATCGTTTCAGGAGCGCGGAGACGGCCTGATCATCGCGATCATGCTGGCGGCCGCCGGGCCGGGACACTCGCCTTCATCACGGAACGGCTTGGCGTGCCGGACCGCCGGCATTCCGTCGCCCGCGGCCCGCCCGCTCACCCCGACGAAGCCCATCATCGGCTGGTCTGTTCGAGAGTTGCCGTCCGTCCCCGGTGCCGGCCGCGCTGTCGACCCGACGCGAGATCGCGACGATCTAGATCTGCACCGCCGTCTGGGCATGGGCGGCATCATTCGCGAAGCGGCATACCGGAAAATACAGGTTGATGTTCCGCTGCCGGTCCTGCGCGTGCACGATCAGATCCCGCCAGATCTGGCGATCCTTCGTCCTGTTGACGATCTGTGTCGAAATATACTGGATCAGCGGGATGATCTCGCAATCATGGTCGATCGTATGGCCGATTTTGTCCCGGTGATGATAATTCTTGCCGTGAACATGCAAGTAGAAGGTGCCCATCTCTGCGTCCCTCCGCCGCGGTCAACGACAAACATAAACAGCACGGAGTCAAAATCTCCATCATAGGTCAGGATTCACTTGGCTTTTGTTGCCAAGCTGAAATTCTTGTCCCGGATTCTTCGTTTCCCAACATGGATCAGGATCGAGGCGGACGACGCGCCCGGGTCAGGGCCTCAAGTGCTTGCGCACCCAGCGCGTCGCCGCCTCCAGGGTCTCGAAGGCGGGCGCCCGCGCGCCCTGAAGGCGCCCGAGGCCCGCCTCCAGGAACCAGCTGCCCCGGCTCTCGTGCTCGTACGTGTCGAGGCGCACCAGGATCCCGACCAGGAGCCCGTTGGCCATCACCAGCC
>NZ_KZ984648.1 GCF_003574465.1 Methylobacterium crusticola | reverse complement strand
CCCGCGCGCTTCGCCGCTCGGGCGGCCCGGCGCGCGGGCCGCGGCGGATCGGGCCCGGATGGGCGGCGTGGTCTGGAAGGTGGATCCCTGCATGAACGCTCGCACCATCGACACGGGAAGGCCGGATTCGGGGAGGGGAGGGACTCTGGGAGGGGAGGGACTCGGGGAGGGGACGGATCCGGGCAGGGCACGGATTCGGGGACGCGGGCGGCGCCTCAGTTCGTCTTCCTGACCAGCGGGCAGGCGCTGTCGCGCAGGGGCCTGAAGGCCTGCTCGCCGGGCACGACCTCGCGCAGCTTGTAGTAGTCCCACTCGCCCGTCGACTCGGCCGGGGACTTGACCTCGTAGACGTACATGTCGTGGACCATGCGGCCGTCCTCGCGGATGCGCCCGCCCTTGGCGAAGAAGTCGTCGATCGGCAGGGCACGCATCCGGGCCATGACGGCGCCCGCCTCGTCCGTGCCGGCGGCCGCGACCGCCTTGAGGTAGTGCATCGTCGACGAGTAGTCGCCGGCGTCGCCCATGTGCGGCATCCGCCCCATGCGCGCGTAGAACCGCTTCGACCAGGCCCGGGTCTCGTCGTCCCGGTCCCAGTAGAAGGCGTTCGTCAGGATCAGCCCCTGGGCCGTCTCGAGGCCGAGCTCCCGGATGTCGGTGATCCAGACCAGGAGCCCCGCCAGCGCCTGGGTGCCGGACTGGGTCAGGCCGAACTCGCGGGCCGCCTTGACGGCGTTCACGAACACCGTGCCGGACCCCGCGAGCCCCACGACCTTGGCGCCCGACGACTGCGCCTGGAGCAGGAAGGCCGACTGGTCGAGGGCGTTGAGGGGGTAGCGCACCGCGCCAACGACCCTGCCGCCCAGGGCCTTCACGACGCCCGTCGTGTCGGCCTCGAGGGCGTGCCCGAAGGCGTAGTCGGCGGTGAGGAAGTACCAGCTGTCGCCGCCCCGCTTCGCCATGGCGCTGCCCGTGCCCTTGGCGAGCGCGTAGGTGTCGTAGGCGTAGTGGATGCTGTTGGGCGTGCAGGCGTCGCCGGTGAGCCGGGACGACCCTGAGCCGGTGACGATGGCGATGCGGTTCTTGTCCCGGGCGACGTTGACGACGGAGAGGGCCACGCCCGAATTGATCAGGTTGGCGATCATGTCGACCTTGTCGACGTCGTACCATTGCCGCGCCTTCGCGGAGGCGACGTCGGTCTTGTTCTGGTGGTCGGAGACGACGAGCTCGATCGGCCGGCCCAGCACCGTGCCGCCGAAATCCTCGATCGCCATGCGGACGGCCGCGACCGAGCCCTCGCCGGATTCGTGGGAGAACTGCCCCGACATGTCGGTCAGGACGCCGATCTTGACCACGTCGTCGGAGATGGCCGGCCGCTCCGCGGCGCGCGGCGCGCCGGGAGCCCAGGCGAGGGCTGCTGCGAGCATCGGCGTCGCGAACCGTCTCATCGGTCACCTCCCTGGCGCTCCCCGGCGCAGCACGCCGGGCCCTCGCGCCGCCGCTTCAGGGGCCGCGTGTCGCGAGTGACATGCATAACTAGACTTACTTTTCGGGGCCGGTCAATGGCTCGCCGGCCCGGGCGCGCCGGGACGCGCCGGGCTCCCTCGCGGCGGGGGACTCCTTGGCGGCGCGGGACTCCCCGCGGCGCGGGGACCGGGCGGGCGCGTGCATCGACGGGGCGGTGTGCTACACGCGTGGTCCCTTCGCGTGCCGCATCCCCGGCACGCGCCCATGGCGCCTGGCCGGAGGCGGTCGGATGAGTGCGGTGCGACGCCGGATGAAGCGCGNCGCCGCGCCGTTCCAGCGCGCGGCGCCCGCCCCGCCGGCCATCCTCGAGCGCAACTGCTCGGTCGCCCGGACCGTCCGGATCCTGTCGGATGCCTGGGCCTTCCTGATCATCCGGGAGGCCTTCTTCGGCGCGCGGCGCTTCGAGACCTTCCGGGCCGCCCTCGGCCTGCCGCGCGCCACGCTCACCGAGCGGCTGCGGATGCTGACGCGCGCCGGCATCTTCCACCAGGCGCCCGCCTCCGGATCCGCGAAGCGGCTCGAGTACCGCCTGACCCGCGAGGGGCTCGACCTCTACCCGAGCTTCATCGCGCTCATGCAGTTCGGCGACCGCTGGCTCGCCGGGGCGGCCGGGCCGCCGCTGCGCCTCGTCCATTCCTGCGGCTGCGAGTCCCGTCCGTTCGTGGGCTGCTCGGCCTGCTCGGAGGCGATCACGGCCGGAGAGGTGACCTACCGGGACGGCCCGGGGGCCGGCAAGGCGCCCGTCGACCCGGCGCGGCGGTCGCGGCGGGCCTCCGATCCGGCGCAGTTCGAGCGCGGCCGCCCGAGCTCGGTGTCTCGGGCGCTGCAGATCATCGGCGACCGCTGGAGCTTCCTCGTCATCCGGGAGGCCTTCTTCGGCGGCCGCCGCTTCGACAGGCTCCAGGCCGAGCTCAACATCGCGCCCAACATCCTGACCGACCGGCTGGCGCGCCTGCTCGGGAGCCGGGTGCTCGAGCGCCGCAAGTACCAGGACGCGCCCGAGCGCTTCGAGTACCGCCTGACCGGCATCGGCCGCGACCTCTACGGGCCGATGATCACCATGATGGCCTGGGGCGACCGGTGGCTCGCCCGCGGCAAGCCGCCCCTGGTGCTGACGCACGCGCGCTGCGGCCGGGACTTCACGCCCCTGGTGCTGTGCGACGGCTGCCGCCGGCCGATCGACTCGCGCTCGATGAAGTACCGGATGTGCTACGACCCGGGCGCCTTCGGCGAGCCCGAGGAGGAGGGCGCGACGGCGCCCGGGCGCCTGTAGCGCCGGGCCGGGCCGGCGGGCGCCGGGCGGTCCTCACTCCGGGATCAGGGCGTCGGCCGGGCCGCCGGCGTGGCTGCCGGAATAGCGGTAGGCCGGATCGACCCGGCGCGGCGCGACCGGCGCGGGCCGGCCGGCCGAGATGAGGCCGTCGGCGGGGCCGCCCGCGTGGCTGCCGGCGTAGCGGTAGGCCGGATCGACCGGGCGGCGCACGACCGGCGCGGGCGGGCCGGCCGGGATCAGCGCGTCGGCGGGGCCGCCCGCGTGGCTGCCGGAATACCGGTAGGCCGCGTTGCCGTCCTGGGCCAGGGCGGCGCCCGTCGAGGCGGCGACGAGAGCGACGGAGAGAAGCTTCGCGAACATGAGCGGACCCTCGTGCGGGGCGGCCCTGGAGACGATCTCCGGCCGGGAACAGTCCTGTTCTACCGCCCGCCGACCCGGGCGGCACTCACGCCAAGAGTTCGCCGGGGCATCGATCGGCACGATGCCGCCATACGTCGGTATGGTTTCCTTCGAATGACGAGCCTCCCCGCGGCCGGGCCTCACGGGCCCCCGGTCGCGCTCCGCGCGGCGGCCTCGAGGCGCCGGCGGAGCCAGAGCCGGAGGGGCTCGAGCACCGCCCCGAGCAGGGTGACGGCCACGATGCCCCCGCCGATGCCGGCCAGGCGGTCGACCGCGGGGAGCACGTTCGCGCTCGCGGCCGGCCCCTGCACCATGGCGACCAGGAGCGCGATCGCGCCCTGCTGGCCGGCATACGCCGCCTCGCCCTGGCCGTGCTGGAGCATCCCGGCGAGGAACAGGCCCCCGGCGAGGCAGGCGAGCCAGGGCAGGAAGGCGTCGGCGACGAGGCTCATGGCGCAGAGGCCGTACGCGCCGCCGAGGAGGCAGCCGACCACGCGGCCGACGCCCTTCGCCCAGGGGTCGTGCCGGATCGCCGTGACGACCACGAAGGCGGTGATCGGGGTCTGCGACAGGCCGGGGAGCTGAAATGTCTCCCAGATGTCCGGGATCAGGGCGACGATGAGGCCCCCCACCACGGCGAGGGCCAGGAGGTCGGCGTCGACGGGGCGGGCCAGGATGCCGGGCGCGGCGGGCTTCGGCGCCTGGGGGGCGGAGGTCGGCCCGATCACGTAGTCGACGAGGCAGCCGACCGCGATGCCGGTGAGGACCTCCAGGGCACGGTAGACCGCGAGGTGCAGGCTCTGGCCCGGCGCCGCCAGCGTCCCGAACAGGATGAGGAGCGCCGTGACGCCGGCGAGGAGCACCGCGTAGCTCGCCGGGCTGCGCTCCTGCCCGTAGACCGTGGCGATCACCACCGCCGCGCAGGCGAGCTGGAACAGGAGATGGTGGTCGACGGTCGGCGCCAGCGCGTACGCGACGGCCGCCCCGATGCCGGTGCCGACGGCGCGCTCGAGGCTGCGCCGCGCCGTGGCGGCGACCTGCCCCTGGAGGATCGAGACCACCGTGATGCCGGCCCACCAGGGCTCGTCGAGATCGAGCGCCAGGGCGAGGAGGACGGACCCGGCCCCCCCGAGGCCCGTGCAGGCGGCGAGGCGCACCCGCGACTCCCGGTACGCCGACATCCGGCGCAGCGCCAGGAGGTCCTGCGCGATCCGTCCGAGGCCGCCCGCCATCGCTACCCGCCCTCCCGCCTCACCGAAGGAACACCACGCGCGCATCGGCGCCCATGAACAGCGCGCCGCGCGGCAGGGGCGGATCGAGCAGGATCGTCACGGGCAGGCGCCGCCGCAGCCGGATCCAGTCGGTCGTGGGCGCGACGTAGGGCAGGAGCTGGCCCGGGGTCTCGTCGCGGGCGATGCCGCGGGCGACGCCCTGGACGCGGCCGCGCCAGAGCCGCCAGGGGCGCGTGTCGAGCCAGACCCGGACGGCGGTGCCCGGCGCCATCGCGGCCGCCACGTCCTCCTTGAAGTTGGCGACGATGCGCCACTGCGTGTCGTCCACGAGGCCCACGACCGGCTCCCCGGCCTTGGCGAAGCGGCCGGGCCGCACGTCGAGGTTGTTCACGTAGCCCGGGACCGAGGCGACGATGCGCGTGCGGGTGAGGTCGTAGGCCGCGATGGCGAGGTCCGCCCGGGCCTCCTGCGCGTCCCGCCGCGCCTGGTCGACCTCGCGCTTGCCGACCAGCACCTGCGCGGTGGCGAGCGCCAGCGCGCTCTGGGCCTGGCGGACGTCGTCGCTGACCTTGTCGAGGGTCTCCTGGGCCGCGAAGCCCCGCTCGGCGAGCTGGCTGGTCCGCCGGAACTGCGCCTGGGCGAGGTCGAGGGTGGCCTCGGCCGACTGGACCGTCGCGGCCTGGGCGGCCTCGGCCTGGACCTTCACCGCCACGGCGGCGTCGGCGCCCGCGACGCGGTCGGTCCGCACGGCGACCGTCAGCTCGAACGGCTTCGGGTCGAGGGTGAGGAGGAGGGCGCCCGCCTCGACGTGGTCGTTGTCCTGCACGTGGACCGTGCTGACGGGCCCGGAGACCTCGGGCGCGATGCGGACGAGGTCGGAGCGGATGTAGGCGTCGTCGGTGTAGCCGACGAGCGCGTCGAACCCGAGATACGCCGCGCCCGCGAGGCAGAGCGCGCCGCAGGCGGTCCAGAACCGCCGCCGCGCGTTCGAGGGAGACGTCGCCGTCGTCGTCTCTGCGTCGGGCTCCACAACGCGCAATCCCGTCCGGCGGAGGTCTCCAGGGGACGACGATAGGAGTGGAAGCGAGGCGGTGCAATCGTGGCTCCCGGCGGGGCGCCGCCCGCCCCCCCGCGCGTGCGGCGCCCCGCGCGTCCCGCCCGTCCGTGATGCGGGTCACGGAACGCCCGCGCCCTCCCTGCCAGCCTCCGGAGCCCAGGCCTCCCGGCCTGAGGGCGGCAGGCCTCCCGGCCTGTGGACGGCAGGCGTCCTGGCCTGCGGAGGGCAGGCGATCCGGCCTGCGACGGAGAGGATCAGATCATGGCCGTGACGAGCAGATTCACACCGGCTGCCGGCACCCTGGCGGCCTTCGGGGACGCGTCCGGGAACACGATCGCGTTCAGCCGTGACCCGGCGGGCGAGATCGTCGTCAACGGCGGCGCCGTGCCGATCCTGGGCGGCGTCCCGACAATCGCCAATACCGGCCTGATCCAGGCGTTCGGCCTCGGCGGCGACGATGTCATCGCGGTGAACGAGGCCAACGGCGCGCTGCCGCGGGCCAACCTGTTCGGCGGCGGCGGCAACGACGCGCTGACCGGGGGCTCGGGCAGCGACATGCTGTTCGGCCAGGCCGGCAACGACACCCTGCTCGGCCGGGGCGGCAGCGACCTCCTGTTCGGCGGCGAGGGCAACGACACCCTCGTCGGGGGAACGGGCGACGACCAGATGTTCGGCGAGGCCGGCGACGACCGCATGGTCTGGAACCCGGGCGAGGGGACCGACCTGATGGAGGGCGGCGCCGGAACCGACACCGCCGAGGTCAACGGCGGCAACGGCGGCGAGGCCTTCACGGTCGCGGCGAACGGCGCGCGCGTGCGCCTCGACCGGGTCGCCCCGGCGCCGTTCAGCCTCGACATCGGCACGACCGAGAACCTCGTCGTCACCATGAACGGCGGCGACGACACCTTCAGCGCCGCCGGCAACCTCTCCCCCCTGATCCGGCTCACCGTCGACGGCGGCGCCGGCAACGACACGATCCTCGGCGGCAACGGCGCCGACGTGCTCCTGGGCGGTGACGGCGACGATACCGTCGACGGCAACCAGGGCGACGACGTGGCGCTGCTCGGCGCGGGCGACGACGTCTTCGCGTGGGACCCGGGCGACGGCAGCGACACCGTCGAGGGCCAGGCGGGCAGCGACGCGCTGCGCTTCAACGGCAGCGGCGCCCAGGAGATCATGGAGGTGTCGGCGAATGGCGGGCGGGCCCGCCTGACCCGCGACGTCGGCGCCATCACGATGGACCTGAACGACGTGGAGACGGTCCGGATCGAGGCCGCCGGCGGCGCCGACACGATCACCGTCAACGACATGTCCGGCACGGACGTGACGCAGGTCGCGGTGAGCCTCGCGGGCCTGCCGGGCGGCGCGGCGGGCGACGCCCAGGCGGACACGGTGGTCGCCAACGCCACGAACGGCCGCGAGGCCGTCACGGTGCTCGGCTCGGGCAGCACGGTCTCGGTCGTGGGCGCCCCGTCGCTCCTCACGGTCACGAACGCCGAGGGCGCCCGCGACAGCCTCGTCGTCAACGGCCTCGGCGGGGACGACAGCATCAGCGCCGGCACCCTGGCGGCGGGGGTCGTGAGGCTCACGATCGATGCCGGCGCCGGCAACGACACGGTGCTCGGCAGCCAGGGGGCGGACGTGCTCCTGGGCGGCGACGGCGACGATACCGTCGACGGCAACCAGGGCGACGACGTGGCGCTGCTCGGCGCGGGCGACGACGTCTTCGTGTGGGACCCGGGCGACGGCAGCGACACCGTCGAGGGCCAGACGGGCAGCGACGCGCTGCGCTTCTTCGGCTCGAACGCCAGCGAGACCATCGACGTCTCGGCCAATGGCGGGCGGGTGCGCTTCGTCCGGGACGTCGCCAACGTGACGATGGACCTCGACAACGTCGAGGCCCTCGACGTCCGCGGCCTCGGCGGCGCCGACACCATCGTGGTCGGCGATCTCACCGGGACGGACGTCACCGACCTCGACATCGACCTGGCCGGCCCGGCGGGCGGCCCGGACGGGCAGGCCGACGCGGTCACGGTGAACGCCACCCAGGGCGGCGACACCTTCGGCGTCGCGGGCGACGCCGCCGGCGTCAGGGTCTTCGGCCTCCAGGCCGGGATCGACATCGCCCACGCGGATGCCGGCGACCGGCTGACCCTCAACGGCCTCGGCGGCAACGACGTGATCGACGCCTCGAGCCTGCGGGCCGGCGCCGTGACCCTGCTGGTGAACGGCGGCCTGGGCAACGACCTCGTCCTCGGCAGCCAGGGCGACGACCTCGTCATCGGCGGCGACGGCGACGACGTGGCCCTCCTGGGCGCCGGCGACGACGTCTTCGTCTGGAACCCGGGCGACGACGACGACACCCTGGAGGGGCAATCGGGCCGCGACACCCTGCTGTTCAACGGCAGCAACGTGGGCGAGACCATCGACATCTCGGCCAATGGCGGGCGGGTGCGCTTCGTCCGGGACGTCGCCAACGTGACGATGGACCTCGACGACGTCGAGACCGTCCGCTTCAACGCCCTCGGCGGCGCGGACAGGATCGTGATCAACGACCTGTCCGGCACCGACGCGACCAGGGTCTCGCTCGACCTCGCGGGCGCCGGCGGGGCCGGCGACGGCCAGGCCGACACGGTCGTCGTCAACGCCACGGGCGGCGACGACGTGATCCAGGTGATCGGGGACGGCAGCGGCGGCGTGAGGGTGCTGGGCCTCGCCACGGAGTTCGAGATCCTCGGCTTCGATGCCGGCGACCGCCTCCTCATCAACGGGCTCGGCGGCGACGACGTGGTCGAGGCCTCCGGCCTCGCGGCGAGCGGCATCCTGCTGACCGCCGACGGCGGCGCCGGCGACGACATCCTCATCGGCGGCGCCGGGATCGACACGCTCCTGGGCGGGGCCGGCGACGACGTGCTGATCGGCGGGCCCGGCCTCGACGTCCTCGACGGCGGGCTGGGCAGCAACATCGTCATCGCCTGACGCGGCGGATCCCGGGCCGGGCGCTCGCCGCGGCGGGCGGCCCGTCCCGGGCGAGGATCACCGCCGGCCCGGCGGGGATCCAGCCCCGGGCGGGCCGCTCACGGCCCCGCGCGGATGGCGAAGACCCAGCCCGACAGGGTCGTCGGCAGCGGCAGGCGCGTGATGTCGAGGCCGCAGGACGGGCCGTGGGTGTCGCCCTGGATCAGCCGGCTGAGCGCCGCCTCGGCCGTGTCGTAGCAGCCGAGCACCTCGTCCTCGTAGAAGACGCCGACCCGGTCCGCGCCCGCCCAGCGCGTGAGCGCGATGCGGAACTCTCCCTGCGCGGTCTCGCAGAACCAGTACCCCGCCATGGCGGCCGCTCCTTCCGGTGCGTCCCGTCGGCCCGGTTCCCGCGGGAGCGCCGGCGGCCGGGCTCCCGCGCCGGATCGAGGGCGCCCGCGAGCCTAGTCCGGCTTCGGCCGCGCGCAAGCCCCGGCAGGCGCCCGCGCGCGGCCGAAAGCGGTCCCGGGGCCGGCGGGGGGGCGACGCCCCGACCGGCCCGGTTCAGGGCCCGGCCGGCGAGGCGAGCTCGGTGAGGGCGCTGAGGCGGGCGCTGCGGATGTGCCGGCGCATCGTCCCCTCGGCCCGCTCGGGGTCGCGGGACCGGAGCGCCGCCAGGATCTCGCGGTGCTCCGCGAGGGCGGCCTGGGCGCGGCCCGGGCGGGTGCTCGAGCGGAGGCGCTGGAGGCGCAGCTGGTAGTAGACCTCGTCGAGCAGGAGCTGCTGGAGGCGCGGGTTCCGGGCGCTGCGCACGATGGCGAAGTGGAAATCCTCGTCCGGCGAGCCCTGCACGTAGCTGCGCCCGGCGGCGAGGTCGGGCTGGCCCGCGTGCCGGTCGAGGAGGTCGCCGACCTCGCGCAGCTCGTCTGCCGTCATGTGCTCGGCGGCCAGCCGCGCCGCCATGCCCTCCAGGGCCTCCCGGACCAGGAACAGGTGCTCCAGCGTGCCGCGGTCGAAGGCCACCACCCGCACGCCGATGCGGGGCGTGCGCACCACGAGCCGGCCTTCGAGGCGCCCGAGGGCCTCCCGCAGGGGGCCGCGGCTGATCCCGAGCTGGCGGGCGAGCTCGGCCTCCGAGAGCCGCTCGCCGGGGGCGAACTCGCCCGACGTGATCGCCTGGACGAGCTTGGAGAATGCCTCCTCGGCCAGCGACGTGGTCGCGATCGGAAACAGGGCGGTCATGCCCGCAGCCTAGCGGATGCGGGCCAGCGGCGTCACCTGCCTTGTCAACTGTCGACCGTTGGGCGCCGGCCGGGCCCCGGTTGCCGGGCGTTTTCCCGGGGCGGCGACCGCGCGCGGGCCCCGATCTTTATGCCGCCTTTATAAAGCTGCCCCCGCATCCCTCTCGAATTCCTACGCGCTCGTGGCGATTCTCGTCGGCGCGGGACCGCCCCTCGGCGGCTCGATGCTGCGCCGGCACGCCGCCGCCCGCCGGTCGGGCGCGGCGGGGCGCCGCGGATGATGAGGGACCCGAATGCTCGACATTGCTCCGCTCGCGGCGGGCCTGGGCTTCTTCGCCCTGTCGCTCGGCTACGCCGCCCTGGATCGCCCTCAACATCCTGCTCGCCGGCCTC
>NZ_QOWC01000251.1 GCF_003574465.1 Methylobacterium crusticola | reverse complement strand
CGGCCGCCCGCCCCGGCCGAGGACGGGCCGCGGGCCGGCGGCCGGGGCGGCCGGGGCGCGCGTCAGTGCTGGCCCTGCGCCGCGGCCAGGATCGCGACGCCGAGGGCGACCACCGCGATGCCGGCGATCATCATCGGGGTGACGGGCTCGCCGAACAGGACCGCGCCGCCGAGGGTAGCCTCGCCGGAAACGTGGCGGTCCCGCGTGCCACCGTGCTGGTCCCTCCCTGCGGCGGGCAGCGATAGCACGGGGGCGCGGGGGAAATCTTGCCGCCGGACCGGCCTAGTCCGTCAGCCCTGCGTCAGCATGTGGGCGAGGAGCGCCCGGAGCTGGGCCGGCTTGATCGGCTTGTGGACGAGCTCGCACCCCGTCGCCCGCACGTGGGCCTCGACCTCGGCCGAGTGGTCGGCCGTGGTGACGATCGCCGGGATGTCGTGGCCGTGGACCGCGCGCAGCCACGCCACGGTGTCGAGGCCGCAGGCGCCGCCGTCGAGGTGGTAGTCGGCCACGATCACGTCGGGGCTCCAGGTCGAGCCCGGCAGGAGCCGCACGAGGCTCAGGTGGTCGCGGGCCGCGAAGGCGTGGGCGTCCCAGCCGTGGAACAGGCGCGCCAGGGCCTCGAGGGCGGCCTTGTCGTTCTCGATGAGGGCGATGCGGGCCCCCGTGAGGCTCGTCGGGAGGGCGAGCGCCGGGGCCGGCCGCGGGGGCTCGGGGGCGCAGGCCGGCAGGTGCAGGCTGAAGCGCGAGCCGTGCCCGACCCGGGAGGCGAGCGTCAGGGCGTGGCCGAGCGCCAGGGCCGAGCGGCGCACGATCGACAGCCCGAGGCCGAGGGCGATCTCGCCGTCCACGCTCTCCCGTCCGCCGCGGTGGAACTCCTCGAAGATCAGCTCCCGGTCCGCCTCCGGGATGCCGGAGCCGGAATCGATCACGTCGATCCGCACGGCGCCGTCCCGGGACCGCGCCGCCACCAGGACGCCGCCGGCCGCCGTGTACCGGACGGCGTTCGAGACGAGGTTCTGCAGGATGCGCTGGAGCAGCACGACGTCGCTCGCCACCCAGGTCTCGCCGGCCCGCACGCCGAGGCGCAGGCCCTTGCGGGCGGCGAGCGGGCCGAAGCTCGCCTCGACGCTCGCCAGCACGTCGGCCACCCGCACCGGCCGCGGCACCGGCTGGATCAGGCCGGCGTCGAGCTTCGAGATGTCGAGCAGCGTCTTGATCAGGTCCTCGATGGTCTGGAGGCCGCGCTCGACCTGGCCGACGATGCCCCGGGCCTCCCGCCCGACCGGGAGGTCGCCGAGCGCCGAGAGCGAGAGCCGGGCGGCGTTGAGGGGCTGGAGCAGGTCGTGGCTCGCCGCCGTGAGGAAGCGCGTCTTCGAGCGGTTGGCGCGCTCGGCCTCCTCCTTGGCGGCCGTGAGGGCCTGGTTCGAGCGCTCGAGGCTGCGCATGAGCGCCGTCAGCTCCTCGGTCCGGGCCCGCACCTGCCCCTCGAGGGTGATGGCGGTCTGGAACAGCGAGTAGGCGCTGCCGCGCTGGTCCATCGAGCGCTCGACCTGCGACATCAGGGCGGCGTTGATGCGCTCGAGCTTGGCGACGCGCCGCCGCAGGGCCGCGGCCTCGTCCGGAGGCGCCGGGGCGGCGGCGGGGCCGGCGGCCGCCGCGGGCGCCTCGCCGGTCACGGAACGGCGTGCCGGCCGATCGCGATGCCCGTGAAGGTCTGGTTCAGGTGCATCGAGCGGAACTGCTCGCCGTAGGTCTCGAAGCCCACGACGTTGTAGCGGCGGTAGAGCTCGGCGATGCTGTGGCGGACCTGGTGGATCTCGGCGTCGAGCCGGCGCAGGACGCACTCGAAGCCGATCACCAGGTCGACGCCGCCGAGGCTGGCGTCGAGCCGGGCGAGTTCCTCGCGGGTCGCCTCGACGAGGTTCTTCTGCCGCGCCAGCGTCAGGACGACGCCCCGGTCGATGGCGCAGTGGAAGCTCAGGGACTGGTCCGGGTTGAGGTGGCGGATCGAGCGGCAGAAATAGTCGCCGCCGACCCGGACCACGAGCGGATGGGCCGCGAAGCTCGTGGGCGTCAGGGCGTCGGGATCGAGGCCGAGCGCGTTCGCGTACTCCACGGCCGCGGGCTCGGCGTTCAGCTCGCGCACGGTGCGCTGCTCGTGGTCGGTCTCCGTCACCACGAACTTGATGCCGGTCGGCTCGAAATTGTCGTTCTTGAAGATCTCGACCGGGTAGTCCGTCTCGACGAGGAGCAGGATCGCGGCGCGGCGGTGGACGCTGCCGTCGTGGATCAGCGCCGTCTCCGAGAAGGTGAGCTCGTCGCCCGCCGAGCCGCCGACGAGCGGGACCCCGTCGAGCCCGAAGCCGACCGCGGCGATCACCGTCTCCTCGGCGTTGGCGAGCCCGTCGATGAGGGAGATCGCGAAGCGCGAGCCGCCGCGGCCGACGGCGTCGAGGGTGGACCTCAGGACGCGGATCGAGCCGGCCGCGCGCTCCGCGTCGAGGCGGTCGACGTTCTCGAGCAGGACGGAGGCGAGGCGGAACCCCTCGTGCGGGAACGCGATCGCCACGAGGCCGCGGTCGAGCCCGGCCATGGGGCTGATCTCGCCCGACGAGGTGCAGCCCGCGACGCGGACCCCCGGGAAGTGCCGGGCGACCGCCGCGTTGAGGGTCTCGGCCCCGTAGGACGGCGAGAAGAAGATCACCAGGTGGGCGACGCGCGCGATGTCGAGGGAGGCCGCGAGAGCCGCCGCCGCGTCGTCCGCCCCCGCCTCCTCCGTCCAGGCCGTCTGGATGCCGCACCGGTGCGAGCGCGTGCGCGTGCCCTGCGCCAAGTGTCCCCTCCCGTCGCCGCCCGGGCGACCCCGGCGCGGCGTGCGCGCAGTATGCGGCAGAGGGCGGGTCGGTTGCAACGCCGGGGTGCGCAGGCGCAGCCGGTGCGGCGGCTGCGCCTGCGCTGGGAAGCAGGAGGGCGATCGCCCCCGCGATCGGCCGGCGCGCCGCCCCACGCGGCACGCCCGCCATGATGCCACACCCCGCTCCCGCCCACTTCGCGGCGACGAGTGTTCCAACCGCTGAGGCCGCCCACGATAGGACCGTGGCGCCCGAGCCGACTATAGGACCAAGGTGCAGGCCGGGCGCTCCGCTAGATCCTGTCCGTACCAAAGCATGGTGGCTGCCTGGCCGGGCCAATGCTAGGGTTCGACTGATCTATCGGGTTGTCGGCCGATGCTGGAGCCGACGGCCCGGTGCGCGCGCCGAACGGGCTCGATTCAGCACGAACACGCCGATTGCACTGCGGTGGGCCGCGTCCCGCCGGGACACAGGATGGCACCCTTCGATGGTGGGATTGACCCTTCCGGCCCAGCCGGTGTCTCCTCCGGCCGGGAGGCGACCGGACGAGGGGCCGGCCCCCGCCGCCAAGGGGTCGGACATGCACCTGATGATCGTCGACGACCATCCCCTCTTCCGCGAGGCCCTGAGCAGCGCGGTGCGCCTCGCCTTCCCGGACGCCCAGGTGGAGGAGGCCGACGGGATCGAGAGCGCCTGCGCGGTGCTCGCCCGCGCCCGCTCCGTGGACCTGACGCTCCTCGACCTCACCATGCAGGGCGTGAACGGCTTCGACGGCCTCATCGCCATCCGGACCCGGTTCCCCCGCACGCCGATCCTGGTGGTCTCGGGCCTCGACGACCCCCGCATCGTGCGCGAGGCCCTCGGCCACGGCGCCGCGGGCTTCGTCCCGAAGGCCGCCGGCAAGCCGGTGCTGATCCGCGCCATCACGGACGTGCTCAACGGCGCGGTCTTCGTGCCGGAGACCTTGAGCGGCGGCCCCGAGCCGGAGAAGCGCCGGGGCGGCAAGGCGCCCATCGCCCAGCGCATCGCCGAGCTGACGCCCCAGCAGGTCCGGGTCCTGCTGATGATCCGCCAGGGCAAGCTCAACAAGCAGATCGCCCACGAGCTCGGGGTCGGCGATTCCACCGTGAAGGCCCACGTCTCCGAGATCCTGCGCAAGCTCGGGGTGATCAGCCGCACCCAGATCGTGATCGAGACGGCGAACCTCGACTACGAGCACATCCTGTCGGAGCTGCCCTCGCCGTGACGGGGCGCCGGGCCGCACGGGGCCGCGGGGCGCCTTCTCGAACGCGCAAAACCGTCTAATCTCCCGCGGGACCGGGAGCCTGCCGCCAAGAGCCGGCGCCCCGACCGGGAGACGCGCGCCATGACGGCCATCCAGAAGCACGGGCCCTGGGCCCTCGTCGGCGCGCTCGGCGCCGCCGCGCTCGCCATCGTGGCGACCGGGCGCGGCGAGACCGTCAACGCGCTCTGGATCGTCGTCGCGGCGGTGTCGGTCTACCTCATCGCCTACCGCTACTACTCGCTGTTCATCGCCGACCGCATCATGCGGCTCGATCCCGCGCGCCCGACCCCGGCCCGGCGCCACAACGACGGCCTCGACTACGTCCCGACCGACCGCTACGTGCTGTTCGGCCACCATTTCGCCGCGATCGCGGGCGCCGGCCCCCTCGTCGGCCCGGTCCTCGCCGCCCAGATGGGCTACCTGCCGGGCCTGCTCTGGATCCTCGCCGGCGTGGTGCTGGCCGGCGCCGTGCAGGACTTCATGGTGCTGTTCGTCTCGATGCGGCGCGACGGGCGCTCCCTCGGCGAGCTGATCCGGGCCGAGCTCGGCACCATCCCGGGGATCGTCGCCCTGTTCGGCACCTTCCTGATCATGGTGATCATCCTGGCGGTGCTGGCGCTCATCGTCGTCAAGGCCCTGGCCGAGAGCCCCTGGGGCACCTTCACGGTGATGGCCACCATCCCGATCGCCATCCTGATGGGGGTCTACTCGCGCTGGATCCGGCCCGGGCGCATCGGCGAGGTCTCGATCCTCGGCTTCGTGCTCCTGATGGCCGCCATCGTGTACGGCCAGACGGTCGCCGACGACCCGAGGCTCGCGGCGTTGTTCACCTTCACGGGCACGCAGCTCTGCTGGATGCTCATCGGCTACGGCTTCGTCGCCTCGATCCTGCCGGTCTGGCTGCTGCTCGCCCCGCGGGACTACCTCTCGACCTTCCTCAAGATCGGCACCATCGTGGGCCTCGCCCTCGGCATCCTGGTGCTGGCGCCCCACCTCCAGATGCCGGCCGTGACGAAGTTCGTCGACGGGTCCGGCCCGGTCTGGTCGGGGTCGCTGTTCCCGTTCCTGTTCATCACCATCGCGTGCGGGTCGGTCTCGGGCTTCCACAGCCTGATCGCGTCGGGCACCACCCCGAAGCTGATCGACAACGAGACGAACGCCCGCTTCATCGGCTACGGCGGCATGCTGATGGAGTCCTTCGTCGCCGTGATGGCCCTCGTCGCCGCGAGCGTCATCGACCCGGGCGTCTACTTCACGATGAACGCGCCGGCCGCGATCGTCGGCACCACGCCCGAGAGCGCGAGCGCCGCCGTCACCGCCATGGGCTTCCCGATCACGGCCGCGACGATCCAGCAGACCGCCGCGGACGTGGGCGAGCACACGGTGATCTCCCGGGCCGGCGGCGCGCCGACCCTGGCGGTGGGGATGGCCCACATCATCTCGAACGTCGTCGGCGGCAAGGCCATGATGGCGTTCTGGTACCACTTCGCCATCCTGTTCGAGGCCCTGTTCATCCTCACGGCGGTGGATGCCGGGACGCGGGCGGGCCGCTTCATGCTCCAGGACCTGATCGGCGTCGCGGTGCCGGCCTTCAAGGACACCGCGTCCTGGGGCCCGAGCATCGTCGCGACGGCGCTCTGCGTCGCCGCCTGGGGCTTCTTCCTCCACCAGGGCGTCACGGACCCGCTCGGCGGCGTCAACACCCTGTGGCCCCTGTTCGGCATCTCGAACCAGATGCTGGCCGCCATCGCGCTGACCCTGTGCACGGTCGTGATCTTCAAGATGAAGCGCGAGCGCTACGCCCTCGTCACCATCCTGCCGACGCTCTGGCTCGCGGCCTGCACGCTCACGGCCGGCTGGCAGAAGGTGTTCGCCGAGGACCCGCGCGTGGGCTTCCTCGCGCACGCCGACCGCTACGCGGCGGCGCTCGCCGAGGGCAAGGTGCTGGCGCCCGCCAGGGACGCCGCCCAGATGAGCCAGATCGTCCTCAACGACCGCATCGACGCGGGCCTGGCGCTCCTCTTCGTCGGCGTCGTGGTGGCGGTCCTCGGCTTCGGGATCCGGGCCTGCCTCGCGGCCTACCGGGCCGAGCGCTGGACCGCCCTCGAGGCCGATCCCGGCGCGGTGCCGGCGGGCGAGTGAGGGAGGCACGCATGACGCAGGCCGAGAGCCTCCGGGCCCGCTGGGCGTCGCTGGCGCGCTGCGTCTGCGACGGCGCCCGGCTCATGGTGGGCCAGGGCAACTACGACGCCTACGTGGCCCACGTCCGCCGGACCCATCCCGGGAGCGAGCCGATGACGCCGACGGCCTTCTTCCGCGAGCGCCAGAACGCCCGCTACGGGATCGGCGGCCGCGGCGGCTTCCGCTGCTGCTGAGGCGGCCCTTCGCGCCCGGGCGGGGAAAAGCAACGGGCGGCCGCCGGGTTTGTTCCACCCGAGCAGACGCGTCCCCGTGCGGCGCGGACGGCACGCCCGGCCGCGTTCTCGACCGCCGCCGCGCCGCCGCCGCAAGTTCCCGCGGAGCCGACACAATTGTGTAAAGCCCGCCTTAACTAGGGCTGAGGCCGAAGCATGGCCGTGACGCGCAATCGTCACGGCTCGCCGGGGGTGGGCGGTGCTAGGGTGTCCTTCCCGTTATCCTTCGGCTTGCTCGTACCGTGGCCACGCTCAGTCCCGCGCTCCCCCTCTCCGCTCCCCAGCTCCGCCCGGTCCTGCCGGCGCTCCTCGGCGACCAGCCGCTGCGCGGCATCGTGCTGGTGGTGGTCTCGACGGTCTTCCTGTCGAGCTCCGACGCCATCGCGAAGTACCTCACGGGCTCCCTGTCCGGCGTCGAGATCGCCTGGCTGCGCTACGCGGGCTTCGTTGCCGTGATGCTGGCGGCGGCGCTGGTGCGCAACGCCGTGCGGGGCGGGCCGTCGCCGTTCCGCAGCGCGCGGCCCGGCCTCCAGGTGCTGCGGGGCGTGGCGCTGCTCGGCTCCTCGCTGCTCTTCCTCGCCGGGCTGCGCGGCCTGCCGGTGGCCGAGGCGACGGCGATCGGCTTCGTCTCGCCGATCTTCGTCACCGCCCTGTCGATCCCGGTCCTCGGCGAGAAGGTCGGGGCCCGGCGCTGGCTCGCCGCCCTGGTGGGCCTCGCCGGCGTCCTCGTCATCGTGCGGCCGGGCACGAGCGCGTTCCAGACCGCGGCCCTGCTGCCGGTCGCCTCCGCCCTGTGCTGGGCCGGCGCCCTCGTGATCACCCGCAAGATCAACGGCTACGACGCTCCCCAGACCACCATGACCTGGTCGGCGCTGGTCGGCTTCGTGCTCCTCTGCGGGATCGTGCCGTTCGTCTGGGCGACCCCGAGCCTGGAGCAGGTCGGCATCGGGGCCGCCATCGGGCTGATCTCGACCGCCGGCCACTGGATCGTCACCATCGCGTACCGCCACGCCCCGGCCTCGACCCTGGTGCCGTTCTCCTACAGCCAGATCGTCTGGGCGGCCCTGCTCGGCTTCTTCGCCTTCAACACCGTGCCGGACCTCTACGTCGGGATCGGCGTCATGGTGATCGGCGCGAGCGGCCTCTACACGGCCCGCCGCGAGCGCCTGCGCCGCGTCCCGGCACCGACCGGGGTGCTGCCGGCGGGCGGGGTGCGCTGAGCCCGGCGGCCGGGCCCACCCGAGCCCGGCTGCCGCCGTTAAGTCTTTGTTCCGGCGCATTTTCTGCGCGGAACGGGTTTCCCCTCGGCGGGAAAATGCTCTACACACGCGCCTCCCCGCAGCGGAGCCGCGACACCCCATGCCGACGATCGAGCAGCGCATCGCGACCGAACTCGGCGCGCAGGACTGGCAGGTGAAGGCGGCCGTGGAGCTGCTGGACGGCGGGTCGACGGTGCCGTTCATCGCCCGCTACCGCAAGGAGGCGACCGGGACGCTCGACGACGCGCAATTGCGCACCCTCGAGGAGCGCCTGGGCTACCTGCGCGAGCTCGAGGAGCGGCGCGCCGCGATCCTCGAGAGCATCCGCGGCCAGGGCAAGCTCGACGACGCCCTGCGCGGCCGGATCCTCGCCGCCGACACCAAGGCGCGGCTCGAGGACCTCTACCTGCCCTTCAAGCCCAAGCGCCGCACCAAGGCGCAGGCCGCCCGGGAGGCGGGCCTCGCGCCCCTGGCAGAGGCGCTCCTCGCCCGCCCGGACCGGGAGCCGCTCGCGGCCGCCGCCGCGTTCGTCGACGCCCGGACCGGCGTGGCGACGCCGGAGGCCGCCCTCGAGGGCGCGCGGGCGATCCTGGTCGAGGGCCTCGCCGAGAACGCGGAGCTGGTCGGGCGCCTGCGCGAGGCGTTCTGGAGCCGCGGCCGGCTGGTCTCGAGCGTGCGGGACGGCAAGGCGCAGTCCGGCGCGAAGTTCGCCGACTACTTCGACTTCGCCGAGCCCCTGACGCGGCTTCCCGCCCACCGGGTGCTGGCCCTGTTCCGGGGCGAGAAGGAGGAGGTGCTGGACCTGCGGCTCGACGAGACCCCGGCCGACGCCGCGCCGGGGGCGCCGAACCTCTACGAGGGCCGCATCGCGCTCAGCGCCGGCATCCGCGACCAGGGCCGGCCGGGGGACCGCTGGCTCGCCGAGGCGGTGCGCTGGGCCTGGCGCACCAAGCTGCGGCTCTCCATCGCCCTCGACCTGCGGGCCCGGCTCTGGGAGGCGGCGGAGCAGGAGGGCGTGCGGGTCTTCGCCGGCAACCTGCGGGACCTGCTGCTCGCCGCGCCCGCCGGCGCCCGCCCGACCCTCGGCCTCGATCCCGGCTTCCGCACCGGCGTGAAGGCCGCGGTGGTCGACGCCACCGGCAAGGTGGTGGCGACGGACACGATCTACCCGCACGAGCCGCGCCGGGACTGGTCGGGCGCGCTGATCACGCTCGCGCGCCTCTGCCGGGCCCACGGCGTCGAGCTCGTGGCCATCGGCAACGGCACCGCCTCGCGCGAGACCGACCGCCTGGCCGCGGAGCTGATCGCCGGGCAGCCGGAGCTGGGGCTCACCCGGGTGATGGTCTCGGAGGCCGGCGCCTCGGTCTACTCGGCCTCGGCCTACGCCAGCCAGGAGCTGCCGGACCTCGACGTCTCGCTGCGGGGCGCCGTCTCCATCGCGCGCCGGCTCCAGGATCCGCTGGCCGAGCTCGTCAAGATCGAGCCGCGCGCCATCGGGGTCGGCCAGTACCAGCACGACCTCGCGGAGGGGAAGCTGTCGCGCTCCCTCGACGCGGTGGTGGAGGATTGCGTCAACGGCGTCGGGGTCGACGTCAACACCGCCTCGGGTCCCCTCCTGGCGCGGGTCTCGGGCCTGAGCGAGCGGGTGGCGCAGAACATCGTGCTGCACCGGGACGCGCACGGGCCGTTCCGCAGCCGGTCGGGCCTGCGGAAGGTGGCGGGGCTCGGCCCGAAGGCCTTCGAACTGTCGGCGGGCTTCCTGCGCATCACCGCGGGCGACGACCCCCTCGACGCCTCCGGCGTCCACCCGGAATCCTACCCGGTCGTGCGGCGCATCCTCCAGGCCGCGAGGAGCGACATAGGCGGGGCGATCGGGAATGCCAGGTTGCTGCGGGGCCTCGACCCGGGCGCCTTCGTGGACGGGACGGTCGGCCTCCCGACCGTGACCGACATCCTCGCCGAGCTCGAGAAGCCCGGCCGCGACCCGCGCCCGACCTTCCGGACCGCGACCTTCCAGGAGGGCGTCGAGACGATCGGCGACCTCCGGCCCGGCATGGTGCTGGAGGGCGTGGTGACGAACGTGGCGGCCTTCGGGGCCTTCGTGGATGTCGGCGTGCACCAGGACGGCCTCGTGCACATCTCGGCCCTGGCCAAGACCTTCGTGAAGGACCCGCGCACGGTGGTGAAGCCCGGCGACGTGGTGCGGGTGAAGGTCCTCGACGTCGACGTGCCCCGCAAGCGCATCGCGCTCAGCCTGCGCCTCGACGACGAGGCCGGCGCGCGGGGCCCCCGCGCGCCCGAGCGCCGCGAGGCC
>NZ_KZ984647.1 GCF_003574465.1 Methylobacterium crusticola | reverse complement strand
CGGCCCGGCGCGGCGCCGACACGGCCTGGCGCGGCGCCCCGCCGGCCGTTCCGGCGCCGGCCGTCCTGCTGCCGGCGCCCCGCCGGCTCCTCGGCTACGGCTACGCGCCCGTCCTGCCCGTCCACGGCGTGTCCTACGGCCCCTACGGCTACCCGCCCCGCCCGGTTCCCGGCATCGGGGTCGGGCTGTTCTGACGGCCGCGGCGTCCGCGCGCGGCGTCAGCCCCCGGGGGCGCGGCGCTCGCGGAACACCAGGGCGAGGTTGCGCAGGTAGATCACCGTGCCGAGGCTCTGGCCCAGGATGAAGACCGGGTCGCGCCGGTAGAGCGCGTAGCCGAGCAGCACCGCGGAGCCGCCGAGCGACAGGAACCAGAACGAGAGCGGGATCACGCTGCGGCCCGCCCGCTCGCTGGCGACCCACTGCACGAGGAAGCGGGCGGTGAACAGGCCCTGGCCGACGAGCCCCACCAGGAGCACGAGGTCGGCCGGGCCGGAGAACAGCGACCAGAAGTAGGCGCTGAGCCCGTGCATGATGTCGGCGACCATGCGGCTAGTCCGTCTCCGCGGGCACGAGGTCCGGCACCCGGCGGCGCCGGCGGATCAGCCACCACACCCCGGCGAGGTCGAGGAGGCCGACCCAGAGGCGGTCGAACAGGCCGTAATTCGAGCGGCCGCTGAGCCGCGGCCGGTCGACCACGTCGGCGTGGACCACCCCGAACCCCTCCCGGGCCACCAGCGCCGGCATGAAGCGGTGCAGGGCGTCGAAGTAGGGCAGGCGCAGGTAGACCGCCCGGCGGAACACCTTGAGGCCGCAGCCGGTGTCCCGGGTGGCGTCGCGCAGGACGCGGCCCCGCACCCCGTTGGCGATGCGCGACTGCACCGTCTTGAGGCGCCCGTCCTTGCGCCCGACGCGCTGGCCCTGCGCGAGCCCCGCCCCCGGCCCCGCCGCCTCCAGGGCCGCCGCCAGGGCGGGGATGAAGGCGGGGTCGTTCTGTCCGTCGCCGTCGAGGGTGGCGACGAGCCCGCCCCGCGCCGCCAGCACGCCCGTGCGCACGGCCGCGCTCTGGCCGCAGCTCGCCCGGTGGCGCAGCACCCGCAGGACGGGGGCCGCCGCCTGCGCCGCCAGGGCCGCCCGCGCCGCCGCCAGGGCCGCCGGCGTGCCGTCCGTCGAGCCGTCGTCGACGTAGACGATCTCGAACGGCGCGAGGCCGGCGCAGGCGGACGCGATCTCCGCCACCAGGGGCGCGACGTTGCCGGCCTCGTTCCTCACCGGCACGACCACGCTGAGGCGGACCGCCTCCGGGTCGCCCGCCGGCCGCGCGGCGCCGGCCGGCCGCGGGCTCGCGGGCGCCGGGACGGCGGGCGAGGCACCGGCGGGCGAGGTCTGGAGGGGCGAGGGCGTCGTCACGGCGTCACCGCGTAGGCGGTCAGGCCGACCGGCTTGCCGCCGTTGATGTTGAAGCCCGTGACCCGTCCGACCGCGCGGGGCGGCGCGGCCCCCGCGGCCCCCGCGGCCGTTGCGGCCGCCGCGGCTGCCGCGGCCGCGAACGGGGCGGCGTGGCGGTCCTCGACGTAGAGGAGGCGGCAGCCGCCCCGGGCCAGGAAGGCGGCGGCCTCCGCGCCGGAATCCAGCATGCGCAGGTCGGTGCCGGTCAGGAAGACCAGGCTCGGCTCCCGGTACCCGAGGGTCGCGACCTCCGGCCCCGGGCACGGCACCGCCTCGCGCAGGGCCGCGAGCCGGGGCGAGACCTTGAGGGAGGCCAGCGCCGGCTGCGTGAGCCCGAACACCGCCGGCCCGAGCAGAGCCCCCGACAGCACCGACACGGCGAGCGCCCGCTCGGTGTGCCCGTCCGCGAAGGCGCGCCAGGCCAGGGCCGCGACCCCGGTGGCGGCGAGGAGCAGCGGCAGCCCGGCGAGGGGCAGCACCCCGTCGAGGCGCCAGGCGGCGGCGCACAGGCCGAGCGTCAGGCCGAGGGGCACCAGCGGCACCAGCAGGGCCACCGCGCGGGCCCCGGGCCGGCCGCGGTGGACGCCGCCGCGGGCCACCGCCAGGACGGCCAGGATCGCGAGCGCGGGGCACAGCGGCAGCACGTAGTGGGGCAGCTTGGTCGGCACCGCCTCGAAGACGAGCCAGGACGGCAGCACCCAGGCGATGAGGAACGCCACCCCGTCCTCGCGCCGGTGCGCGAAGGCGAAGGGCAGCGCCATCGCGGCGAACGCCGCGGCGGGCCAGAAGGTCGCGAAGACGACGAGGAGGTAGGTGCCGGGCGGCGCCCAGTGCTGGGTCTGGGCCGTGCCGACCTTGCCCAGCATGTCGTGCCCCACCGCCTCGCCGTAGAAGGCTCCTCCGCTCTTGAGCGCGATGGCGACGAACCAGGGCGCCACCAGGGCGAGCACCAGGGCGAGGCCGAGGCCGGGCCGCAGGGCCCGCAGCCAGGCGGCGGACCGGGCGCTGGCGGACAGGGCCAGCGCCGCGAGGCCGGCGAACATCGGCACCATCGGCCCCTTGATCAGGATGCCGGCCGCGAGGGCGAGCCAGAAGGCCAGCACCGTGCCCCAGGGCAGCCGGCCGGCGGCCCGCCCGAGCCAGGCGCGGGCGAGCGCCCCCATGGCGGCGACGGCCGCGGCCGTCAGGAGCGCGTCGGTCTTGGCGAGGCGCGCCTCGGCCGAGAGCATCGCGCAGGCCCCCACCAGGGCGGCGGCCAGGAAGGCCTGGCGCCGGGGCAGGAAGGCGAGCGCCGCCCAGTAGCTGAGCAGCACCGTCGCCACGGCGCCGAGGAGCGAGGGCACGCGGTAGAGCGCGATGGTCGTGCGGGCCGCCGGCACGCCGAGCGCCTCGGCGGCCGCCACCACGGCGCTCTGGGCCCAGTAGATCCCGACCGGCTTCTTGTGCCGGGCCTCGCCCTGGAAGCGGATGTCGACGAGGTCGCGGCTCTCCAGCATCTGCTTCGAGGCCTGGGCGAAGCGGGGCTCGTCGCGGTCCATGGGCTGGAGCGAGGCGAAGCCGGGCAGGAAGCAGGCCAGGGACAGGAGCACCAGGAGGCCGCAGGCCAGCGCGTGCCGGCTCGCCCCGAGGTCGAGGAGGCGGTCCGCGAAGGCTCCCGCGAAGGCGGCGCGACCGGGGCGGCGCCCGGCGGCAAGGCTTGTCATGCACTGCTCCGAACCGGACTCGGGCCCGCGGGGACGGCCGGGCAGGCCCGGGCCGGCGCCGGTCGCGGCGGGCGCTGCTGTCCTTGATCCGGTTCGGAAAGTCAATTTTATGGCGGGGCGGCCTTCGACCCGGCGGCCCGGCGCGCCGGCGGCCCGGTTCCGCCGCCCGGCGCGGCCCCGGCCGTCGTGCGGGCCCCTGCCGCTGGCGTCGAGGCCGCGCGCCGTTCCCGCCCGTTCGGGGACCTGTCGCCAGCCGTCGACTCCGACCGTTGATCTTGTCTGATTGACTATAATCCGGACGACGATGCTTTCTCAGGTCTTCCTATACAAGATCGCCGTGCTCGTTCTTTGGCGCAAGCGGGATCGCGCAGAATATCGGGTCGGTTCGATGCCGATGATCGCGTCTCGGGGCGCCGATCGGCCGGACGGGGTTGATCATGCATTGTCGGATCGAGGTCTCCATGACATGCTCGGGCGCCGCCTTCATGCAGCGCGGCGCAGATCTCTGCGTCAAGGCGGACTCTCTCGCAGCGGAATGAGGCAGGCTATGGATCCAAAAGGAGTGCCGATTTGGATCGAGTACGCGAAGCTCATCATCTCCATGTCGACACCGATCGTCACCGGAATCGTAGGTTACCTCGTACTGCAGCTTGGCTTCGGGATCGAGAAGAACAAACAACTCAATCAGGAGCTCGTCAAGAAACGCCTCGCCTTCTACGATGCGGTCGCGCCCGATCTGAATCGGTTGTTCTGTTTCTATCAGGTCGTAGGTGACTGGTCCGACCTGGATCCGGCCAAGATCATTGAAATGACGCGCAGGATAGACAAGAACTTCTACGTCTATCGATTCATATTTTCAGATAAGATTTTCGAAACCTACATTGAATTCTCGAGAGGCTATTTCGAGCCTTACGCCGGGGCCGGCCTGCCGGCGCGGCTGAGGCTCGATGTGCACTACGTCAAGCGGCAGATGGGCAGCAAGTTCGACGAGGCCTGGCTGCCGAACGTTGCCAGGGCGCCCGGTGATCACGGGGAGCAATCGGCCCTGTATCGCCGGCTCATGACGGATCTGGGCCGGACGATCACGGGTCCCTCGACGGTCTCGACGACGGGGTAGCCGACCGGCCCCGGCCGGGTGAGAGGGGGCCCGCCCGCCGCGCCGCCCCGGAGAGGCGCCCGCGCCCGCCTCAGGACGGCAGGCCCGCCGGCTCGAACAGGAAGCCGTCCACGGCCGGGATCGAGACCGCGAGGCTGGCGCCGCGGGAGGCCTTCGAGAGCCGCCAGGGGCGCTCGCGGCCGGCCCGGACCGCCTCGGAGGGCCGCAGGCGGCGCGCCGTGCCGTCCTCCCCCACCTCGTCGATGGCCAGGAAGCCGTACACGAGGAGGCGTGAGGCCAGGAGCTTGGTCTCCCGGTCGCCCGCCGCCACCGGCAGGCTGCCGGCCTCGTAGACCGTGTCCATCAGGCTGCGCTGGTCGCGCCGGGCGGCGGCGAGCCCGGCGCTCGGGGCCGCGTCGAAACCGGCCGAGCCACCGTGGGATCCGGCGCCCCTCGGCGCCCTGGGCCGGAACGCCACCACGTTGTCGGCCTCGCTCGCTACGCTACGCATACGCGGACACTCTCGTCACACTCGGTCGGTGCGCCGCGGCGCCCCGGGGGCGCCTCGGCCGACGCGGAGCATTCGACGAGTCGGTTTAACGTCCGATTGACCCTCCGGCGGCGGGTCCCGTGCCGGAACGGGGCAGGGCCGGGCGCCGCCGCGGGCGACACCATGGGCCGCCGGCGCGCCGGGCCGCCGGGTGCCTTGGCCGGGCGCGGCCCCCCCTGTATGGACGCGCTCCGATCCCTTCCGCCCCGAGGACGACCGCATGACCCATCCGGCGCCGGCCCGCGCGACGCCCGCCCTCGCGGTCGAGGACGTGGCGTGCCGGTTCGGCCGGGTGCGGGCCCTCGACGGCGTCTCCCTGGAGGTGCGCCCCGGCGAGGTCGTGGCGCTCCTCGGGGATTCCGGCTGCGGGAAGAGCACGCTCCTGCGCGTCGTCGCGGGCCTCGAGCGGCCGGACGAGGGCCGCGTGCGGCTCGACGGCCGGCTGGTCGCCGGGCCCGGCGTCGCGGTGCCCCCCGAGGCCCGCGGCGTCGGCCTCATGTTCCAGGACTACGCCCTGTTCCCGCACCTGAGCGTCGCCGAGAACATCGGCTTCGGCCTCCGGGGCCGGCCTGCCGCCGCCCGGGAGGCGGCCGCCTCGCTCCTGGAGCAGGTCGGCCTCGCGGGCCAGGCCGGCAGCTATCCCCAGACCCTCTCGGGCGGCGAGCAGCAGCGCGTCGCCCTGGTGCGGGCCCTGGCGCCGGGGCCGCGGCTGCTCCTCCTCGACGAGCCCTTCTCCAACCTCGACCGCCGCATGCGCGACCGGGTGCGCGACGAGACGGTGGCGCTCCTGCGCCGCACCGGCACCACCGCCCTGATGGTGACGCACGATCCCGAGGAGGCCCTCGCGGTCGCGACCCGCATCGCCCTGATGCGCCGCGGCCGCGTCGTGCAGGTCGCGACCGGCGAGGCGCTCTACCGCCGCCCCGCGAGCCTGTTCGCGGCCCGCTTCCTCTCCGACGCCGCCGAGATCCCGGCCCGCATCCGCGGCGGCCGGGCCGCGACGCCCCTCGGCCCGGTCCCGGCCCCGGGCCTGCCCGAGGGGGCGGCCGTGCGGGTCTGCCTGCGGCCCGAGGCGGTGCGGGTCGGGCCCGCCGGCAGCGGCGCGGACGCGCAGGTGGTGCGGCGGGTCTTCCTCGGCGCGGCGAGCCTGCTGCACCTCGCGGTGGCGGGCCTCGAGGGGCTCCTGCGGGTGCGCCAGCCCGGGACCGGTCCCTACGGCCCCGGGGACGCGGTCGGCCTGACGCTGCGGGACGGGGCCGCCCTGGTCTTCCCCGACGAGGACGCGGAGGGATGAGCCGGGGATCCGCCTGCGTCTTACATTGAAACAACTAAAATCTATCGCGCTTGCATTTGTTGCTGAACTGCTTCTCTACGGGGGCGCCATCCTGGGAGGCTCCCGCCGTGTCACGTCCACGCACCCTGTCCCCGCTGCTGGGCCTGCTCGCGCGCGCCGCCCTGGCGCTGCCCGCCGGCGCGATGCTGGCGGGCGCCGCGNCGCCGAGGCGCCCGCGGCGGGCGAGGTCAACCTCTACACCACCCGCGAGCCCGGCCTGATCCGCCCCCTGCTCGACGCCTTCACGCGCAGCAGCGGCGTCAAGGTCAACACGGTGTTCGTCGACAAGGGCCTCGCCGAGCGCGTGGCCGCCGAGGGCGCCCGCTCGGCCGCCGACGTGCTGATGACGGTCGACATCGGCAACCTGATCGAGCTCGTCGACAGGGACCTGGCCCAGCCGGTGCGCTCGGCGGTCCTGGAGGCCGCGGTGCCGGCGCCCCTGCGCGACGCCGAGGGCCGCTGGTTCTCCCTCTCGACCCGCGCCCGCCTGGTCTACGCCGACCCGGACCTGCGCGACCTCGCCGGCCTCACCTACGAGGACCTCGCCGACCCGAAGTGGAAGGGCAAGGTCTGCCTGCGGGCGGGCCAGCACCCCTACAACACCGCCCTGATCGCGGCCCACCTCGTCCGGCACGGCGAGGAGAGGACGGAGGCCTGGCTGCGCGGCCTCAAGGCCAACCTCGCCCGCAAGGCCGGCGGCGGCGACCGCGACGTGGCCCGGGACATCGTGGCGGATCTCTGCGACCTCGGCCTCGGCAATTCCTACTACATCGGCCTGATGCGCAGCGGCCGGGGCGGGCCCGAGCAGAAGACCTGGGGCGACGGCGTCCAGGTGGTGCTGCCGACCTTCCGGGGCGGCGGCACGCACGTCAACGTCTCGGGCGCCGTGGTGGCGAGGTCCGCCCCCAACCGCGACAACGCCGTGCGGCTCCTCGAGTATCTCGTCTCCGACGAGGCGCAGGGCCTCTACGCCCGGGCCGATTACGAGTACCCGGTCAAGCCCGGCGCCCCCCTCGACCCGCTGCTCGCCGACCTCGGCGTCCTGTCCGTCGATCCCACCCCCCTCGTCGAGATCGCCCGCAGCCGCAAGGCGGCGAGCCTCCTCGTCGACAAGGTCGGGTTCGACCGGTAGCGCGCCGCCCCGGCGAGGCCCGCGCCGCGCCGGGGCCCGATCCCTCGTCCCCTCCCGGATCGGCGGATGCTCCAGGATCTCGCCCGGCCGCAGGCCCTCCCCGCCCCGGCGCGCCTGCGCCCCGGCGCCTGGACGCTCGCCGCCGCCGCCGCGGCGCTCCTGGTGCTGGCGCCCCTGGCGGCGCTCGCCGCGGAGGCGCTGCGGGGCTCGAGCGGGCTCTGGCCCCACCTCCTCGCCTACGTCCTGCCCCAGGCGATCCGGGACACGGCCCTGCTCCTCGCCGGCGTCGGGATCCTGGTGGTGGCGGTCGGGACCGGCGCCGCCTGGATCGTCGCGGCCTACGAGTTCCCGGGCCGGCGGATCCTCGACTGGGCCCTGCTCCTGCCCCTGGCGGTGCCGACCTACATCGCGGCCTACGCCTACCTCGACCTCCTCCACCCGGTCGGCCCGGTGCAGAGCGGCCTGAGGAGCCTCCTCGGCTACGCCCGCCCGCGCGACCTCGCGCTGCCGGACCTGCGCTCCCTGCCGGGCTGCATCCTGCTCCTCGGCTTCGTGCTCTACCCCTACGTCTACCTGCCGACCCGGGCGCTGTTCCTGATGCAGTCGGCGAGCCTCGTGGAGGCGGGCCGCTGCCTCGGCCTGCGGCCCGCCGCCGTCTTCCGGCGCGTCGCCCTGCCCCTCGCCCGGCCGGCCATCGCGCTCGGCACCAGCCTCGCCCTCCTGGAGGCGCTCAACGACATCGGGGCGGCCGAGTTCCTGGGCGTGCGCACCCTCACGGTCTCGGTCTACGCCACCTGGGTCAACCGCTCGGACCTGCCGGGCGCGGCCGGCATCGCCCTCGCCCTGCTGCTCGCCTGCCTGGCGCTGATCGGGCTGGAGCGGGCGGCCCGCCGCGGCCGCGGCTACGCGGGCGCCGCGCAGCGCCCGCGGCGCATGGGCCGCACGCCCCTCGCCGGCCCGGCGGCGCTGGCGGCCGCGGGCGCGTGCCTCGTCCCGGTCGCCCTCGGCTTCCTGGCGCCCGCCGGCTTCCTCGCGCTCGAGGCCGCCCGGCGCCTGCGCGTCGCCGGGCTCTCCGACGCGCTCCTGTCGGAGAGCCTGAACACCCTGCGGTTCTCCGCCCTCGCCACCCTGGTCGCCGTCGCCCTCGGCCTCCTCCTGGCGGCGGGGCCGCGGCTCGTGCCGGGCGCCTGGCGCGCCGCCCTCGTGCGCTGCGCCACCCTCGGCTACGCCGTGCCCGGGGCGATCCTGGCTATCGGGCTGATGCCGCCGCTCGCGGCGGTGGACGGCGCCCTCGACGGCCTGAGCCGCACCCTCGCGGGCGCGGGCCTCGGCGCCCTCGGCCTCGGCACCGGGTTCGCCCTGGTCTACGCCTACGTGGTGCGCTTCCTCGCGATCGCGGTCGGCACCGGCGAGGCCGGGCTCGCCCGGGTGCCGCGCTCCCTCGGCGACGCCGCCCGGGTGCTCGGCCGCGGCCCCGGCGCCACCCTGGCGCAGGTCCACCTGCCCCTGGCCTGGCCGGCCGTCCTGGGCGGCGCGCTCCTGGTCTTCGTCGACTGCGTCAAGGAACTGCCGGCGACGCTGCTCCTGCGCCCCCTCAACGTCGAGACCCTGGCCACCCACCTCTACGGCGAGGCCGCCCGCGGCACCTACGAGGACGGCGCGGTCGCCGCCCTCCTGATCGTGGCGGTGGGGCTGCTGCCGGTGGCGGTGCTGCTGCGGGTCTCGACGCCGAGGGGGTGACGGCCGGCGCGCCCTCTCCCGCCCCGGTCAGGCCAGCATGTCGCGCACGAGCGGCGCCACCCGGCCGCCGTAGAGCGCGACCGAGCGCATGAGCGCGTCGTGCGGCAGCGGGCCCGCGCTGTACTTCATCTGGAACCGCGACAGGCCGAGCGCGCCGGCCGTGGCGGCGATCTTGCGCGCGACGGTCTCCGGGGCGCCCACGTAGAGCGAGCCGGTGTCGGCCTCCCGGTCGAACTCCTCCGGCGTCATCGGCGGCCAGCCGCGCTCCGCGCCGATGCGGTCCCGCATGCGCCTGTAGTCGGGCCAGAGCTCCGCGCGGGCCTGCGCGTCGGTCTCCGCCACGTGGCCCGGCGAGTGGACGCCGATCGGCCGCGGCGGCCGGCCGAGCTGGGCGCAGGCGCGGTGGTAGAGGTCGACGAAGGGCCGGAAGCGGGCGGGCTCGCCGCCGATGATGGCGAGCATCAGCGGCAGGTCGTACCGGGCGGCCCGCACGACCGAGTTCGGGCTGCCCCCGACGCCGATCCAGGTCGGAAGCGGCGTCTCGAGGGTCGGGAACACGCGCTGGTGCGAGAGCGCGGGGCGCGTGCTGCCCGCCCAGGTCACCGGCTCGCCGGTGAGCAGCGCCGCGAAGAGGTCGAGCTTCTCGGCAAACAGCGTCTCGTACTGGTCGAGGGCGTAGCCGAAGAGCGGGAAGGACTCGGTGAACGACCCGCGGCCGAGGATCACCTCGGCGCGGCCGCCGGACACCGCCTGGAGCGTCGCGAAGCGCTGGAAGACCCGGACGGGATCGTCCGAGCTCAGGACCGTCACGGCCGAGCCGAGGCGGATCCGGCGGGTGGCCCCCGCGATGGCGGCGAGCAGGGTCTCCGGCGCGGAGACGGCGAAGTCGGCGCGGTGGTGCTCGCCGACCCCGAAGACGTCCACCCCGAGCTCGTCCGCCAGCACCGCCTCGGCGACGACGTTGCGGATCACGGCCGCGTGCGGGAGCAGGGAGCCGTCCGGCGCGGCCGTCACGTCGCCGAAGGTGTCGAGGCCGAGTTCGAGGGTCTGCGCCATGGCGCCAGGATGGGCGGCCCCGCCCGGCTTGTGAAGCGCCGCCGCCGCAGGGGCGCCCTCGCGGCGGCGCATGCGCGTCCCGGACGAGGCCCGGCCCGCGCGCGCCGCGCCGGCCGG
>NZ_QOWC01000248.1 GCF_003574465.1 Methylobacterium crusticola | reverse complement strand
CCGGGCCGCGTCGCCTGCGCGGCACCGGGCCGCGTCGCCTGCGCGGCGCCGGGCGGGGGCTCGAGGGGGCCGCGCCGGCCGCAGGCCGAGGCCGACAGCGCCGTCAGGCCGAGGAGGACGAGGGTGCGGGTACGGGACAGGGACATCCGGAGGTCCGAAGCGTGGCCGCGCCACCATAGCGGCCCGTGCCCGGCGAGGCGAGCCCGGCCGGGAAGCCGGCAATTCCGTCGCATTCGAGCGTGGCCGTTAAGCCGCCCTTTGCGGGACGATCCCGAGACTGCGCCCGAGCGGGTCGTGCCGCCGGGACACGGTCGCCGTCGTGGGCGCGGCCGGACGCGGGGCCGCAACCTGTGAGATCGCTGGATCGTTTCGCTCGCCAATCGGTTAACAAACGGTTAAGCTTACGGCCGATCGCCGCGTCGGCTGCCGTCGCGCTTGTGAGAGTCCCGTGAGCCTTTCGACGGTGCGCCTGCACCAGCTCCTCGTCGCCGCGGCCTTCCTGGTGCCGTGCGTGGTCCTGGTCGGGGCTGCGTGGTGGAACCGGGGTGAGGTCCTGCGGGAGCAGGAGAGCGCCGTGGTGCGCACCGCCGCGGTGATGCACGAGCACGCCTCGAAGGTGCTCGACACGGCCGAGCTGGCCATGGACCGGGTCGACGACTACGTCTTCGACCGGACCTGGTCCCAGATCGCGGCCGCGGCCACGGGCGGCTTCCTGTCGACCCTCAAGGCGCCCCTCGCGCAGGCGACGGCGGTCTGGGTCGTCGACCCGCGCGGGGTGGTGCGCGCGAGCAGCCGGGACGGGGACGTCGGCAGCGACCTGTCGGGCCGCGACGTGTTCTCGGTCCACCGCGTCCGCGACATCGGCATCTACGTGAGCCCGGCCGCCCAGGAGGCGGCGCAGGAGGGCGGGACGGAGCGGCAGGCGACCTTCATGGTGAGCCGGCGCCGGTCGACCGACGACGGCCGCTTCGACGGCGTGATCGTGATCGCGCTCGGCACCGAGTACTTCGCGCGCTTCTACGCCGAGATCGCGGCGCCGACCGCGCACCTCGCAATGCTGCTGCGCGCCGACGGCGCCGTCCTGGTGCGCGAGCCCCCGGCGCGGCCCGCCGACGCGCGGCTGCCCGCGGGCGACCCCCTCATGCGCGGCATCCACGCCCGCCCGCAGGGCGGCGCCACCTCGGGGGTGCCCGCGGGGGGGCCCGAGCGGCTCTACGCCTGGCGCCGGGTCGGGGATTACCCGGTGCAGGTCGCGTTCTCGGTCGAGACCTCGGTGGCGCTCGACCGCTGGTACGACAACCTGCGGGTCTACGGCCTCGTCGCGACGGTGTCGGCCCTGACGCTCGTGCTGATGGCGTGGCTCGCCCTGGCGCGGGCGCGGGCCGAGCAGGAGGCGCTGGCGAACCTCAAGCGCGAGCACGCCCAGCGCCTCGCCGCCGAGAACCAGCTCCGCCAGTCGCAGAAGATGGAGGCGGTGGGCCAGCTCACCGGCGGCATCGCCCACGACTTCAACAACCTCCTCGCGGTGATCACCGGGTCGCTCGAGGTGCTCCAGCGCCGCCTCGCCCGCGGCGACACCGATGTCGGCCGCTTCATCAACGGGGCCCTCGACGGCACCGACCGGGCCGCCAAGCTCACGCACCGCCTGCTCGCCTTCGCGCGCCAGCAGCCCCTGGAGCCGCGGCCGACCGACGCGAACCGCCTGATCACCGGCATGGTCGACCTGCTGCGGCGCACCCTCGGCGAGACCGTCACGGTCGAGACCCGGCTGATGGCGGCGCCCCCGCCGGTCTTCGTCGATCAGAACCAGCTCGAGAACGCCGTCCTGAACCTCGCCGTCAACGCCCGGGACGCGATGCCGGGCGGCGGCAGGCTGACCCTGGCGACGGAGGCCGCGACCCTCGGCGACGGCCGGCCGGCCGTCGCCGTCACCGTGCGCGACACCGGCACCGGGATGCCCCCGGAGGTGGTGGCCCGCGCCTTCGAGCCGTTCTTCACCACCAAGCCGCAGGGACGCGGCACCGGCCTCGGCCTGAGCCAGGTCTACGGCTTCGTCACCCAGTCGGGCGGCACGGTGCGGATCGACAGCCGGCCCGGGGAGGGGACCGCGATCGTCCTCGTGCTGCCGGCGAGCCCGGACGGCCCGCCGGACGACGCGGACGCGCGGGCGCGGCGGACCGCGCCCCTGCCCGAGCGCCAGGACAGGACCGTGCTGGTGGTGGAGGACGACGCGATGGTGCGCAGCGCCAGCGCCGAGACCATCGGCGAGCTCGGCTACCGCACCCTCACGGCGCCGGACGGCGCCGCCGCCCTCGCCTGCCTCGACCGGAACCGCGACGTGGCCGTGCTGTTCACGGACGTGGTGATGCCGGGCCTCGACGGCCCCGCCCTCGCGGCCGAGGCCCGGCGCCGGCGGCCGGACCTGCGGGTGGTGTTCGCGACCGGCCACCCGCGCGACGACGCGCAGGAAGGCCCGCAGCCGGCTCCGGGCGAGACCGTGCTGCGCAAGCCGTTCACCATCGAGGCCCTGGCCGAGGCGCTGGAGACCGGCGGACGGGTCGAGGCCCCGGCCTGACCGGTCCTTACTTGTGGGTCTGCTCGTAGTAGTCAATTGCCTTGCGGCAGTTGACGGAAATCTTCTTCATGTTCTTCTCGAAGCACCGGTCCACCTCGGGGCTCTCGGGCGGCAGGTTTCCGCAGAACGTCAGGTAATCCCCGGTGCAGTACTTCTTGAGGTTGGGATCGTCACGCTGCGCCGACGCCGGAGCGGCGAGACCGAGCGCGCTGCCAGCGATCAGGAGGACGAACGACATCGGCTTGAGCGTCATGGTTGTCTCTGGACTCGCAGGGTGTGTGGAGGTGAGGCCGGACATGGCCCGAAACCGATGACCTGACAAGGGTCCGGCGCGGCCGCGGCGGTGGCCGGGACCGGCCGGGGCGGGCCGACCGCGGCGAAAACCCGTTTGTGGCGAAGTGTTTCGCGCGTGTGTCCGGGCTTTCGCGAAAGGCTTGGCAGGAGATGCCGCAGGACACCGCCGGGCCGCGCGGAGCGGCGCTCAGCCGGGGGTGCCGACCGACGCGGAGGTCGGGAAGGGTGCGGCGGGCGGCAGCCTCGGCTCGGTCCGGGGCTCCTCCGCGGCCCCGGCGCGCCCCTGCGCCATCAGCGCGTCGGCGACCTCGGCGATCCGGCGCTGGAGGGCGGCGTTCTCGGCGAGCAGGCGCTCGCCCGTGCGGCCCGCCTCGCCGGGCTCCAGCGCCTGCCGGCTGCCCGCGAGGGCCGCGAGGGCGGCCGCGTGGGCGGGCCGCAGGGCGGTCAGCTCGGATTCGACGGCGGCGTGGCGGGCGTTGAGGTCGGCCAGGGCATCCTCGAGGGCCTGGATCTGGTCGCGGGCCGCGCCCGCGACGCTCTCGCCGGCCGTGGCGAGCCGCTCGCGCGCCGCCCGGAGCGCCTCCTCGGCGACGCCCCGTCCCGTCTCGGCCTCGGCGCGGGCGCGGGCGGTCGTCTCGAGCTCGACGCGCAGGGCCGCGAGGTCGGCGAGCGCCCGCTGGTGCGGCCCCTCCAGCGCGCGCAGGGCCTCCTCGGCCGCGGCGCGGGCGAGCCGCAGCTCCGCGAGGTCACCCTGCGCGGCGGTCAGCGCCCCGCGGGTCTCCGCGAGGTCGCGCTCGAGCTCGGCGATCCGGCCGTCCCGGCGCTCCATCTCGCCCGTGAGGGCGCCGATCCGCACGGCGCGGCGGCCGAGCTCCTCCATCTCGGCCTGCTTGCCCGAGCGCGCCTCCTCGACCTTCCGCTCGAGCTGCCGCTGGAGCACCGCGAACTCGGCGCGCAGGTGATCCTTCTCGGCCGTGAGCTCGGCGATCGACATCGGGTAGAGCGCCTCCAGGCGCCGGCGCGCCAGCCGCTCCGCCCGGGCGTTCAGGGCCGGGAGGATCAGGAGGGCGCACAGGGCCGCGACGAGGCAGCCCAGCGCGAGGAACATCACGGACTCGATCACGCGTCGGGCACTCTCTGTCGATTCCCGGCGCGGCGCAGCCCTGGGCTCACCGGCGCGGACGAGGACGGAACGCCCGCGACGGTCGCCCAGGCTGCAACCTGGGCGACCGTCGCCGGCAAGGCGGCCGGACCCTGCCACGGGATGCGCGCGAGGGCCAGGGCGAGCCCGCATCGGGTCCCGGCCGGGCCCGGGCGGCGGCGCCGCTCCCGCCTGCCGGGTGCGGCACGGCACGCCGCCGCCGGGGCCGGCGCGCTAGACCGGGAGCGGCGGGACCGGCGCCGCCCCGCGGGGCCGGTCGTGGCGGGTCGTGCATCGCGGCCGATCGGGGACCGGCTCTACATGCCGGAACTGGCCGGGCGGGGTGGGCGAATCTTTCGACAACTTGCCGGGGTGGGATTTCCCGCTACCATCCGGGCGAGCGAACGGCCGAGACCGCGGTCAGCCGCGTGGCCCCGTGCGCCCGCGCGGGTCGCCCGCGGCACCGGGTGCGGGAGACCGTCCCGCCGGGAGGTGAGCATGCAGGATACCACGCAGAGCGGCGCGCCGGCTCCCGCCGAGCCGCAACCGGGCGACCACGAGCTCACGCCGCAGGAAGCCCTCGAGATCGCCGTCCGGGCGCACCGGTCGGGCGACGTGGCGGTGGCCGAGGCGGTCTACGACCGCATCCTGGCGGTCCTGCCCGACTACGCGGACGCCCTGCACTTCAGCGGCATCCTGCGCCACCAGACCAACCGCCCCCGGGACGCCGTCCGGCTGATCCGCCGCGCGATCGAGATCGAGCCCGACGACGCCGGCATGCACAACAACCTCGGCAACGTGCTGTTCGAGCTCGACCGGCCCGACCTCGCCCTCCAGGCCTACGAGATGGCCATCGTGCTGGAGCCCGGCCACATCGACGCGCGCAACAACCTCGGCGTGGTGCTGCGGGCCCTGCGGCGCGTCGACGAGGCGGAGGCGGTCTACCGCGAGGCCGTCGACCTCGAGCCCCGGCACCGGGAGGCCTGGGACAACCTCGGCCGCCTGCTCTCCGGCCGGGGCCGCATCAAGGAGGCGATCGCCTGCCACGTGAAGGCGCTCGAGCTCGAGCCCGCGAATGCCGGCACCCGGCGCTTCCTGGTCGCCGCCTACGCGGCGACGGACGAAAAGGAGCGGGCCCTCGCGATCCTGCGCAAGTGGCTCGCGGACGAGCCGAACAGCGCCTCGGCCCGGCACCTCATCGCGGCGATCTCGGGCGAGAACGTGCCGGAGCGCGCCAGCGACCGCTACGTCGAGGACCTGTTCAACGGCTTCGCGGCGAGCTTCGACCACAAGCTCGCCCGCCTGGACTACCGCGCGCCCGAGCTCGTCGCCGCCGCCGTCGCGGCGCTCTATCCCGCGACCGGGGCCGGCCTCGCGATCCTCGACGCGGGCTGCGGCACGGGGCTGTGCGGCCCGATGCTGCGGCCCTTCGCCGGCCACCTCGTCGGCGTCGACCTGTCGGGCAAGATGCTGGAGAAGGCCGCGCAGCGCGGCGGCTACGACGCCCTAGACCGCGCCGAGCTGACGCAGTACTTCGCCGCGCATCCGGGCGCCTACGACCTCATCGTGTCGGCCGACACGCTCTGCTACTTCGGTCCCCTCGAGACGGTGCTCGCCCTCGCCCGGGAGGCCCTGCGCCCGGGAGGCCGGTTCGTGTTCAGCGTCGAGGCGGAGACCGGCGGCGAGCCCTACCGCCTGCATTCCCACGGCCGCTACAGCCACGCCCGCGGCTACGTCGAGCAGGCCGCCGCCGCGGCCGGCCTGCGGCTCGAGGCGCTCGAGCCCGCCGCCCTGCGAATGGAGCGCGGCGAGCCCGTCCACGGCCTGATCGTGACGGCGCGGGTTCCGGCGCCGTGACGGCGCAGGTTCCGGCACCGTGACGGCGCGGGTTCCGGCGCCGTGACGGCGCGGGTTCCGGCGCCGGACGCGCCCGCCCGGCCCGCCTGAGCGCGGGCGGGGAGCGGACCCGGCCCCCGGCGCCTCAGAACGGGTTCCAGGTCGGGGCGTCCGTGAACTTGAGGTAGCCGACGTTGATGCCGACGCGGGCGCCGATGCCGGCGCGGATCGGCACCACCACGATGTCATTGGCCGTGGCCGCCGACATCCCGAAGCCGCCGACGACGTAGGCCGAGCCGTCCATGCCGACGAAGCGCTGGTAGAGCGCGTCGACCCTCGGCAGGTTGTAGACCAGCATCATGGTCCGGGCGCCGTCGCCCCCGACGTCGAAGCCGAGGGACGGTCCCTGCCAGAACACCCGGCGCTGGCCGGCGTTGCGGGTGTAGAGCGTGCCCTCGCCGAAGCGCACGCCGCCGATGATCGCGCCCGACGCCTCCTGGCCCAGGATGTAGCCGTTGGGCTCGCCCCAGCGCCGCGACGCCTCCTGCACCATCAGGGCGAGGCCGCGGGAGACGGAGCCGAAGAAGCGGTGCCCCGAATCGACGATCTCCCGCGGCTGGAAGGTCCCGGGGTCGCCCGGCCCCTGCGCGGCGGCGGGACCCGGGAGCAGCGCGAGGGCGCCGAGACCCAGGCCGAGGAGGGCGCGCCGGCTCGGTGCCGGGCGCCGGGCCCGTGGAGCGGAGGAGGCAGACAGCATCTGTTAGGCGTCCCGGCTTAGAGCATCTCCGGAGGCGACGAAGCGGCGCGCCGATCCGGAAAATGCGGCGGCCTGCCAGAGATGCTGCGGATATGGGCAAGATCGGGTTAACGAGGCGCGGCCTGCTGTCGCTGGCGCCGGCGGCGCTCGTCGCCCCGACATGCGCCGCCCCGGCGGGCGATCCGGTGCCGGCGCTCTACGCCGCGGACCGGCTGTCGGGCCTCGCCCTGCGCGGGTTCGACGCCGTGACGTACGCCCTCGCGTCGGGGCCCGCCGCGGGGCGCCCCGGGCTGGAGCTGACCTGGTCGGGGCTGATCTGGCGCTTCGCAGGCCCGGCCAACCGCGCCGCCTTCGCGCGCGATCCCGCGCGCTACGCGCCGCGCCTCGGCGGCTACGATCCGGAGGGCATCGCCGCCGGGCGCGTCGTCGACGCCGACCCGCTGGTGGCGGCCTGGCGCGACGGCCTCCTCTACCTCTTCCGCAGCCCGGAGCGCCGCGAGCGCGCCGACGCGGCGCTCCTCGCCGCCGCCGAGGCGCGCTGGCCCGCCCTCCGGGCCGAGGTGGCACTGTGAGCCGGCCTCCCGAACCGAACGCCCCCCGGCGGATTGACCGCACGAGGGACCTGGAGCGGATCGGGCGCGCGATGGACACGGACAAGGAACGGCGCGCCCTCCAGCGCGTGGTGGCGGCGGCGGCCCTGGTCCCGGTGGCGGCGGGGCTCTACGGCGTCCTGTTCGGGCAGGCCGGCATCGGCGGCGGCCGGCTCGACGTCTCGGCCGACAGCCATTTCCGCTACCTCTCGGGCATGCTCATGGGCGTCGGCATCCTGTTCTGGTCCACGGTGCCGGCCATCGACACGAAGGCGACGCTGTTCCGCTTCCTCACCCTGGTGGTGGTCCTCGGCGGGCTGAGCCGGCTGCTCGGGCTCTGGCTCACCGGCGTGCCCTCCCTGACGATGCTGGCGGCCCTCGGCATGGAGCTCGTCGTGACGCCGCTCCTGTGCCTGTGGCAGACCCGGGTCGCCAACCGGGCCGCCGCGCGCGGCGACATCGCCGCGCGCGGCGACATCGCCCAGCACAGCGGCGTCGCCGACCTGACCCGCGCGCCGTGAGCCCTCAGTTCACCCGCGACCAGACCTGGCGCTTGCAGATCAGTCCCCCGAGGACGCAGCCCGAGAGTTCGAGGGCGTTCGGGCCCTTCACGGCGAGCTTGCCCGAATACGTCTTCCCGTCGCGAAAATTGTAGAGCGAGCCCTCCCAGCCGGCGCCGGCCGGGCGCATGTCCCCGGCGAGCGTCACGCCGACGAGGCTGCGGCCGCGCAGGGCCGGGTCCGGGTTGTTCACGTCCCGGGTCTCCCCGGCCAGCACCTTCGCGACCGTGCCGCACAGCCCGGCGCCGCAGCGGGCGATGCGGACCTGGGTGTCGCCGGCCGGCGTGAGCCAGGTGCCGAGCGGCTGGGCCTCCTGCGCGGGGGCCGGCGCGGCGGCGAGGATCAGGAGGACGGACAGGACAGGGCGCAACGGGATCGACTCCTGAGATGGCTGCGCCCGCGGACGCGGGCACGCGTGGCCGCGCACCCGGCCGCCGGCGCGGGAGGGCAGGCGCTCCGGCGCGGCCCGGCCGCACGGGGGCCGGACCGGAGGCGGCCTTGCGGGCGGGCGGCGGGGACACCCGCGGGGGCCCCGCCGCCTGATAGCGCCCGGCGCGGGGGCCCGCTACTTCCGCGTCAGGCCCGCGGCCGCGGCGCGCCGGCTTCAGTCGACCAGCTCGGGAAAGGGCACGATGGTCGACTTGACGGTGCGCATCGCCATCGCGTCCTTCACGGCCTGCGAGACCCCGTCCTGCGTGAAGGGGTAGATCGTCTGCATCTCGAGCCACGGGTACTTGTCGCGGGCGCGGTAGAGCATGTCGACGCCGAGCGGCAGATCGTTGCCGGTGAAGGCCCAGGAGCCCAGCACGTTGAGGTCCTTCGCGCAGATGCGGTGCCACGAGGTCTCGATCTTGCCCGCGTCCGTGAACTGGCCCATCTCGACGTAGGTGCCGCCGTCGCGCAGGAACTCGATCCCCTCCGGCCCCGCCGTCGGGTGGCCCGAGCAGTCCATCACGAGGTCCGCCCCGAAGCCGCCGACGATCTCGCGCACCGCCGCGATGCGCGCCTCCGGGGTCGTCACCCGGGTGATGTCCACCGTCGCCTCCGCGCCGAACTTGCGGGCGAGGGCGAGGCGCGGCTCCTCGGGCGCGCCGACGCAGATGACCCGGCCCGCGCCCATCTCCTGGGCCGCCGCCACCGCCAGGATGCCGATGGGGCCCGAGCCCTGGATCACCACCGTGTCGCCCCACTTGAAGCCGCCGGCCCGCGTCGCCCGGTTGAAGGCGCGCAGGCAGGAGGTCAGGGGCTCGGACAGGGCGCCGAGGCGCAGGGACATGTCGTCGGGCAGCTTGTAGACCTTGGTGCCCGGGAGCATCTCGAGGTCGACGTAGACGTACTCGGCCCAGCCGCCCCACAGGTGGGGCGCCTTGTCGAAGCCGAGGTAGCGCCCGTAATAGACCGGCGTCAGGCACTTGTTGGCCTGCTCGGGGTAGTGGACGCAGTAGTAGCAGTGCCCGCAGGGCATCAAGGGCGGGATCATCACCTTCGAGCCGACCGCGAGCGGCTTCTCCATGAAGTCGGACGTGAATTCGTCGCCCTTCTCCACGATGACGCCGCCGATCTCGTGCCCGAGGGTGAAGGGCCAGGGCAGGGGCTTGGGCCAGTGCCCCTTGAGGATGTGCTGGTCGGTGCCGCAGACGCCGCAGGCCCCCACCTTGATCAGCGCCGCCTTGCGGGGAACCTTCGGCCACGGCACAGATTGGATCACGGGTTCCGCCCCGGGGCCCGCGAACGTGGCGACCCGGATCTCAGGCTTGCTCATCGGCGCTTCCTCTGCTGGTCGTTGCCTCGCGGCTGCTGGCACGCCGCGGCCGGGCCGCGTCTGCCCGCGCGGCGCCATGGTAGCAGCCGCGCGCCCCCGCGCATCCCGTCCCGGTGCGCCCTGATGCCCGAGGCGGCCGAGCGGCGGGGCGTCGTCGCGGCCCGCCTCGCCGCGGTCGCAGACCGCCTCGCCGCGGTCGCAGACCGCCTCGACGGCATCGAGCCGCCGCCCCTGTCGGCGTGGCTCTTCGCCCTCCGCATCTGGCTCGCCATGATGCTGGCGCTCTACGCCGCCTTCTGGCTCGAGCTCGAGAGCGCGTCCTCGGCGGCCGTCACCGTCGCCATCCTGGCCCAGCCGAGGCGCGGGCAGGCGATCGCGAAGGCGCTCTACCGCTTCCTCGGCACGCTCCTGGGCTTCGGGGTCGCGATCCTGCTCACCGCCCTGTTCGCGCAGGACCGGGTGCTGATGCTGGTGGGCTTCGGGCTCTGGCTCGGGCTCTGCGTGTTCACGGCGAGCTACCTGCAGGGCGTGCGCGCCTACGGCGCCATGCTGTCGGGGTACACGGTGGCGATCATCGCCATCAGCAACATCGACGCCCCCCAGAACGTGTTCGAGGTCGGCGTCGCCCGCACGGCCGCGATCACCATCGGGATCATCGCGATCACGTTCATCAACGACGCGCTCGGCGCGCCGTCCGTCTACGCCGACCTGCGCGACGGCCTCGCCCGGGCGGGGGACGCGGTACGGGACTTCTCCCGGCGGGCGCTCGCGGACGGCGATCCCGGGCCGGAGGAGGCCGCCGCGGTCCTGCGGCAGGCCGCGGCGCAACGCGACGCCATCGGGGTGGTGGGGAGCGAGTTCCACGACGGCGCCGCCCGGGCGGCGGGCGCGCGCAGCGCCGTCGCGGCCCTGTTCGCCGCGGTCACGGCGGCGCGCTCCCTCGCGCTCGCGGCCGCCCTCGGCGCGTCGCCGGACGCGGAC